>DATLGM010000041.1:0-6594 GCA_035540515.1 Egibacteraceae bacterium
GCTTGGACCTGCCCTCGGTGTTCCTGTACGGCGGGACGATCATGCCCGGCCGCCTGGACGGCCGGGACATCGACATCAAGGACGTGTTCGAGGCGGTCGGCGCCCGCGCAGCCGGGACCATCGACGACGCCCAGCTGCACGCCGTGGAATCCGCCGCCTGCCCTGGAGAGGGTGCGTGCGGCGGCATGTACACGGCGAACACCATGGCGTCGGCCATCGAGGCCCTGGGCCTGTCACTGCCCGGGTCGGCGTCGCCACCGGCGATCGACGGGCGCCGCGAGGAACTGGCCCGCCGGTCAGGTGAGGCCGTCGTGCGCCTGCTGGAGGCGGACATCCGACCCCGGCGGATCATCACCAAGGCGTCGCTGGAGAACGCCATCGCGGTGGTGATGGCCATCGGCGGGTCGACGAACGCGGTGCTGCACCTGCTCGCGATCGCGCACGAGGCGCGTGTGGAGCTTGACCTGGCCGATTTCGACCGCGTGGGCCGGCGGGTGCCGCACCTGGTCGACTCGCGACCCCACGGCCGGTTCCTGATGTCTGACATCGACGCGGTCGGAGGCATCCCCGTCGTGATGCGACTGCTGCTCGAGGCGGGTGTCCTCGACGGTGACTGCCTGACGGTCACGGGCAAGACGGTCGCGGAGAACCTCGACGACGTGGACCCCGCTGCACCCGACGGTGACGTCATCCGGCCGTTCGACCGACCGATCCACGCCGACGGCGGCCTGGCGGTCCTCACCGGCTCCCTCGCCCCGACCGGCGCCATCGTCAAGGTGGCCGGCCTCGACGACGAGCGGTTCGAGGGGACCGCCCGGGTCTTCGACGGCGAGCAGGCTGCCATGGACTACGTCCTCGACGGGCGGCTGCAGTCCGGAGACGTCATCGTGATTCGCTACGAAGGGCCCAAGGGCGGACCCGGCATGCGGGAGATGCTGGCGGTCACCGCCGCGGTCAAAGGGGTCGGCCACGGCGGGGACGTGGCGCTGGTCACCGACGGCCGGTTCTCCGGGGCGACCCACGGCCTGTGTGTCGGGCACGTCACACCCGAAGCGGTCGACGGCGGCCCGATCGCCCTGGTCGCCGAGGGGGACCGGATCGTGCTCGACGTACCCTCGCGCCGCCTGGACCTCGCCGTGGACGACGCCGAGCTGGAACGACGCCGTGATGGGCTCAAGCACCCGCAACCGCGCTACCCCACGGGTGTGCTGGCCAAGTACGCCAAGCTGGTCAGCGGCGCCGAGCGCGGCGCCGTCACCGGGTGACCTCAGAGGACCGTCCCAGCCATCTCGGCGCGGAACGGCCGAACGCAGCCGACGGCTGGAACGTGACGCTGCACGAGCGCATCCAGCTGCTGGTCACGGCGTTCCTGCTCATCCTGCTGGTCGCGGCGGCCGCCGGCGCGTACGTCGTCGGGCAGCGCGATCACCTCGTCGAGCGCTCCGACGCCTACGACGCGGCACGAGACGAGGCCAACGACCTGCTCACGGCCTACGTCGACCAGGAGGTCGGTGTGCGGGGCTATGTGATCACCGGGGACGAGTCATTCCTGGACTCGTACTACCAGGGGCAACAGGACGCGGAGCGAAGCCGTTCAGCGCTGCGCCGCATCCTGCCGCCCACCGACCCGGACCTCCATGCGTCCGTCGACGCGGTCGAGGCGGCAGCCGAGCAGTGGCACGAGCGGTCAGCCGAGCCGGAGATCCAGGCCACCGCCGAGGGACGCGATGCGCTCGCGGCGGCCGTCGTCGGCAGCCGCGTTGGCCGTGAGCTCTTCGATGAGCTGCGCGGCGCCATCACGCGGCTGCGTGACGGCATCAGGGCCGAGGACGAGCGGACCAAGCGGTCGCTGGCGCTCGCGCGCCGGCAGATCAACATCGCTCTGGCGGTCGCCATCGCCGCCGGCGTCGTGCTGCTGCTGGTGATGAGCATTGCGCTGCGGCGCTGGAGCACCCAGCCCCTGGCAGCCATCACCCTGGCGCTACGTGACGTCGCCGCCGGCGACCTGGAACGGCGCATCCCGTCCGTGGGTCCCCGTGACGTTGCGGCGCTGGGGGCCGACGCCGAGCTGATGCGCCGCCGGATCGTCACCGAGCTCGACAGCGCTCGACGCGCCGAGCAGGCGCTGCGTGGCCGCGGCGGTGTCATCTCGGCGCTGCGCGACGAGCTATCACCGACGCAGCAGCCGCTGCCCACGAGCATCACCGTCGCGGCGGCGTTCGAGCCGGTGAAGGGCGTGTTGGCCGGGGACTGGTACGACGTGCTCTGCCTGGATGACGGGTGCGTGGCGGTCTGCCTGATCGACGTCTCGGGTCACGGGCAGGCGACGGGGGTCTTCGCGCTGCAGGCCAAGAACCTGATGCTCGCGGGCCTGCGCCAGGAGCGCGACGCGGGTGACGTCCTGGGTTGGATGGCGGCCTCGCTGGGCGACACGGGTGACAGCTTCCTGACCGGGTTTGTCGCGAAGATCGACCCGGGCGACGGGTCTTGCCGGTACGCCAGCGCCGGCCATCTTCCGGCCTTGGTGACCCACGACCACAGGGTTGAGGAGCTGGGTCCGACCGGGCCGCTGCTGGGTCCACTGCCCGGCGAGTGGTCGACCCGGGAGACGCAGCTTTCACCGGGCAGCGTCCTGGTCCTGTACACCGACGGCGTCACCGAGGCGCGCGGGCCGGCCGACGATGACTTCGGGGAGGAGCGGCTACGGGCGGTCGTCGCCGCCCGCGCGGGGGAACACCCCCAAGCGGTGGTCAGCACGGTGGTCGACGCGGTGCACGACCACGCGCGAGGCGCGGCGCACGACGACCTGACACTGGTGGCCACGCGGTGGCTGCCGCGCCCCGACCCGGGCGGAGCTTGACCGTCAGGGCAGGAACCGCGCCAAGGGCCGCGTCGACCGGAAGCGCGACAGCATGTCGTCCAGTGCCGTGCGCGTGTCGTACTTGGGCACCCATCCCAGCACGGTGCGCGCCCGGGTCGTGTCGACGATGACGGGGTGAGCCGCCATGTCGATCCAGGCCGATCCCGTCGGTGAGATGCGTGCCCGGTACGCGACGTCGACCAGGACCTTGGCGATACCGGCGGGCACGGGCAGCCGGATGGCGCCCAGCGCCTCGGCCAGGTCTCCGGCTTCCATCATCCCGCCGCCGGCCAGGTTGAACGCCCCGCGGACCTCGGGCGCGGTCACCGCCAGGGCGAACACCTCGGCGACGTCGTCTTCATGCACGAACTGCAGCGGCGCCATGCCGATGTCGGGAAACGCTGTCGGCAATAGGCGCGAGAGGAAGATGCCCACCAGCGGTGTGGGCAGCGGACCTCGGAACAGATCCACAGAGTTGGGGCCGACCACGACACAGGGGCGGATGCGGACCACCTCGACATCGGGGTGCTGCTCCTCGAACGCGGTCAGCAGCGCCTCGACCTCCGCCTTGTGCTCGGCGTAGTAGAAGCCCGGGTTGCCGCGGGTGGGGTGGGACTCCGGGATGGGGATGGGGTTGTCGGGCCAGGCCCCGTAGGCGGCGATCGACGAGGCGTACACGATCCTGCGGACGCCGGCGCGGACCGCCGCCGCGAAGACGTTGGCGCTCCCCTCGACGTTGACCAGTCGCACCTGCTCTGGGTGCATTCCCCGGTCGAGCACCGTGAACGCCAGATGCACCACGGTGTCCGCACCGGCGAACGCCGCGTCCAACTGGTCGGGCTTGAGCACGTCACCTGAGCGGAACTCCATCTTCGTCCACCCGTGCGCGGCCGGATCGAACGGTCGCCGGGCCACACCCACAATCCGTTCGACGGCCGGATCCTCCTGCAGCCGCGCGCACAGCGACTTGCCGAAGATGCCAGTGGCTCCAGTGATGGCGACAGTGCTCATGGGGATGGACACTAACGCCTGTGATGTGCGCGGGTCACACCGGCGGCGGGTTCGCGATCAGGTCGGGCGTGATGTCGTCCGGCGTACGGCAACCGCAGAGCATCAGCGCACGGGTGAACTCCTCGATGAGCTCGTTGAGCACCGCCGTGACGCCCTGGGCACCGGCCGCGGCGAGGCCCCACAGCACCGGTCGCGCGACGAGTACCGCGCTGGCGCCGAGGGCGAGCGCCTTGACGACATCGGTGCCGCGGCGCACACCGCCGTCGACGAGCACTTCGGCGCGGTCGCCCACAGCGGCAGCGACCTCCCGCACGGCTTCCGCCGGCGCGATGCAGGTGTCCAGCTGGCGACCGCCGTGGTTGGAGACGATCACGCCGGCGGCGCCGGCATCCACCGCGCGCACCGCGTCGTCCCCGCGCATCACGCCCTTAACCAGCACGGGCAATCGGGTCAGGCCGCACAGCCATGCCAGGTCGTCGGGCGTCAGCGATGGGTCGAACTCGGAATCGGCGAAGGCGGCGATCCCCGACCCCTCGACGGTCGGCGGGGCCGTCCCGAAGTTCGCCATGGTCAGCCCTGGCGGGAGGGTGAAGTGGTTGCGCTCGTCACGCAGGCGCCGGCCGAGGACCGGCACATCCACGGTCAGGACGAGGGCGCGGTAGCCGGCGGTCTCGGCTCGCGCCACCAGCTCCTCGGTGTAGCGCCGGTCGCGGCGGATGTACAGCTGGAACCACAGGTCGCCGGTGGCCGCTGCGGCGACCTCCTCCAGGGTTGTGGTGGCCATCGTGGACACGCACATCACGGTGCCGACCGCGCCGGCGCCGCGTGCCGTCGCCATCTCCCCGTCAGGGTGCGCCAGGCGTTGGTACGCCGCCGGCGCCACGATGATCGGAGCCGTGAGCGACTGCCCCAAGACCGTTGCGCGCGGATCGACCTCGCCGACGTCGTTGAGCACGTGGGGGCGAAGCCTCAGGCGCTGCCAAGCTGCGACGTTCTCGGCGAGCGTGACCTCGTCGTCGGCGCCGCCCGCGAAGTAGTCATACACCGCGGGGTCGAGCGCCGCCCGCGCCTTCTGCTCCAGTTCTGCCATGTCCACGCCGGTGAGTCTGACATCGTCGGCCTGCCGACCGCCGTCCCTACGCGCTGCGGGTCCGAGAGCCGGCGATCACGACACCCACCACGACGAGCAACAACCCGACCGCGAAGTAGGTCCAGTTGTAAAGGCCCGGGTTGGCGACGCCCTGGCGGATGTCATGCAGGCCGAGCACCTCGTGGAAGACGATCTGATCGACCACATGGAAGACACCCCAGCCGACCAACGTCAGCCCGAGCAGCCGTTTACCGCCCGTCGCCGATCGCCCCCGTGCGCCCCACAGCAGTGCGACGGCGACGACCAGCAACGCCGTCGTGGCGAGGTGGAAGACGCCGTCCCAGAACAGGTTGGTTCGCAGAGCGCTCACGGTGTCGGTCGGCACCTCGGCGCTGACAAAGTTGTGCCACTGCAGAACCTGGTGCAACACGATGCCGTCGACCAAGCCGCCGAGGGAGAAGCCCAGCAACAGCGATCCAAAGAGGAACATGCAGACGGCCTACCCCGAAGGGCACTGCGGTACGTCCGTCAAGCCTCGTCGTCCGCGTTGACGGATTTGCCGGGCAATTCCCGCACCATCCGGACCTCGTCGAAGATCGCCCCGGCCACCTCCTCGCGCTGGGTCTCGCCGTCTTGGACCCAGCCGTGGTGTTGGTAGAACCCGATCGAACGATTGTTGTCCGCAGCCACCCACAGCAGAGCACCAGCATGCCCATCGGCGGCCAACAGCTGTTCAACGCGGCGCAACAGGGCAGCACCGTGTCCTCGCCCCCACACCGCCGGGTCTGCGTAGAGCACGTAGAGCTGCCCAGTCAATGTGGCCGTCGGCTTGAGCGCAGGTCCGCACACCGCGACGGCGCAGGGCGGGGCCGCCGGGGCAGCGGTGGAGACAAGTTGATGAACACCGTCGCGCGCCGGTGCGTTGAGCTGGTTGGCCCAGCGATCGAGCCATGCGTCCTCGCGGAGGCTGTCCAGGAATGAAGCGGGGACGATGCCGCGGTAGGCCGCCTTCCATGAGCGCACCTGGAGCGCGGCGATAGCGGCCGCGTCACTGATCTTGGCCTCGCGAACCGCCGGCCCGCCACTACTCACTACGGACCTCCTGCGCTACGACGTCTGCCCTGAACCTGCGTCTTCGATTCCGTCACAGATACAGCATTCTCGGGACAAGAATTTCGCTCCACAATTTGAAAGAAATGCTTGTTTGTCGAACGTGTGTTCGGGTACCATGTGGGCATGCAGTCAGCAGTCGCTCCGCGGGTGGTCGACACCGACTTGTCGTCGTGGTCAGACACCGCGGTGCTCGACCTTGCCGAAGCGGTGGTCCGCCGGTTGCAGGCCACCACACTGGCCGGCGGGGTCGACGACGAGGCGTTGCGCGACAGCGTCGCGGCGCTGGCACGGTGCGAGTCGGGGTTGCACGCCGAGAAGCTGCGCCGCATCGACGCGGTCGCCGTGCGCGCCGCCCACCGCGCCGCCGGGCACCGGTCCACCGCGGACTGGGTCGCCGACGTGTGCGCGGTACCCCAAGGCCAAGCGCGGCGGCTGGTGGCCACCGCCGACGCGATGTCGCGGATGCCCGCCACCGCCGCGCGGCTGGCCGACGGGTCGATCACCCCCGGCCACGCCGACG
>DATLGM010000042.1:0-8455 GCA_035540515.1 Egibacteraceae bacterium
CCCCCACTCCCCGTGAAGGAATCTCCAGATTCCTCGCCGGGGGACGGAATCTGGAGATTCCATCACCAGCAGTTGGGTGGGGCAGGCCGGGACCGGCGGGGCTGCCGTCCGCCGCCCGAGAATTCCGCCGGCGCCGGCAGGAATCGCTGCGCCGGCAACGAAGTGCCCCTGTACGAACGCGAGCAGTCGAGCAGGAGCTTCTTGTTATGCGCGGGCGCCGTCTTTTCATTGCCGCCGTTCTGGTCGTCGCGGTGCTGCCGGCCGCGGGCATCGCCTCACCGGATCCCCTTCCGGAAACGCGAGCGGGGGCCACCACCCCCGTCGCGGTCGACGAGGCGACGTACCAGGCGTACGGCCGTGTGTTCCCCGACCCGCACGGTTGCTTCGTGCAGGGCGGCGAGGCGCCGGTGGACACCGCGATCTCGCCGTGGGCGAAGGGTCGCGTGTGCGCGGTGGACTACCTGTCCTACACCGACGTCACCGAGGGCGCGCGGTTCCTGTCCCGCCGCTTCCCGGACCTGGTCGAGGTGGTGCGCCTCGACGAGGCCTACGGCAACCCGGACTACAAGTCGGCCGGCATCGCCCGCCCCGTCGCGGTCGAAGACGACGGCAACGCCAAGGCGCTGGGCCGCGACAAGAGCCCCCTGTACCTGTACAAGGTCACGAACAAGAACTCCGACGTGCCCGAAGCCGAGCGTGAGCACTTCGCCTTCTCGATGGCCATCCACGGGCTTGAGCGCGCCGGCCTCGAAGGCGGCGTCCGTGCCATGGAGGACCTCGTGTCGTGGGCGGCATGCGAGATCGGTGGTGACCGCGCCGACACGACACCGGCGTGCGCCACCGACGGCCCGTTCCCCAAGAAGATCGTCGAGGGCGACACCGACCGCCCCGTCCCCACGGCGTTGGAGACGCTGGACCGCTCGGTCATCTACTTCTTCGCACCCAACCCCGACGGCTGGCGCTACGGCACCAAGCGCCCCGCCGAGGTCCGCGACGGTGACCCCAACGCCAACTTCCTGTTCGGCCCCTCGCACTCCCGTTACAACGGTCACGGTGTGGATCTCAACCGCGACTGGCCGACCGTGGGGTACACGCTGAAGTCCCACCAGCCGTGGAGCGAGCCGGAGACCCGCGCGTTCGGCGAGGTGTTCCTCGACATCAAGAGCAAGACCGCCAAGGACCGCTTCGCCGGCGGCATCGACCTGCACGGCATGCTCAACGCCAGTGCGTTCAGCTACACCCTGCTCGGTGCTGACCAGCGCGACTACCGCAAGAACGCGATCACCGTCGAGACCAGCCTGCGGACGTGGGAGGACCAGACCCAGCGCCTGACCTGGTCGCCGTACATCGGTGACACCAACGGCGACGGCGAGCAGGACCGGCCGGCGCCCATCCCCGTCGCCGACGAGTGGGGCACCGTGTTCGACACCCTCGGCTACACGATCACCGGTGGCCTGGGCTTTTGGATGGACGACTCGCGCATCGGCCTCGGCGGCGTCGGCATCAACAACGAGATGGCGCTGTCGCACATGGCGCCCAACAACATCTACGAGCCGGCGCTGATCCAGACGCACATCGACGGCAACAAGGGCCTGATCTACTCGCAGATCTCGGCGCTGCTGTACGAGCAGCCCGTCGCGTTCAAGCCGACCGGCAAGATCGGCTACGTCTTCAACCCCAAGCGCGTGACCAAGGACGGCCACGACCGGCCGACCAACCCCGGTCTGCCGGCGCAGTCCGACATCGAGGTCCTGTTGCCGTGCGGCAACGACGTGCCGCCGACGCTGCCGGGCAGCTGCCGTGAGGGTTCGTTCTCGGTCAACGGCGCCAACGCCATCTACGAGTTCGAGGTCAAGGGCCCCGCCGACGGGGTGTGGAACGGCGGCATGACCGTCAAGTCGACCGCGGCTCCGCAGTTCGTAGGCCACCAGGTCGCCGTCCACGCCGGCGTGATCCTCGAGCACTTCGACGAGGCCGAGAACGGCTGGGCGACCGTCAAGACCTTGTCCCGCACCGCCACGACGTTCAACGACCCGGCCCCCGGCCGTTGGCGGGTCCGGATCACGGGCGACAACGCGGCGTCGATGCCGCGCCGGCTGATTGTCGACTTCGACGCGGTCACGGCCGAGGAGAGCCCCGGCCAGATCCCCATCTCCGCGTCCAGCATGGACTTCTACACCGACCTCAACGAGTACGTGCCCGAGGGCGCCAAGCTCGAGGAGCTGGCCATCCAGACGGTCCTCGACGGCGAGGGCCTGCGCGACTACGACACCGTGCTGGTAACCAATAACCTCGGCCGCGCCGAGTACCTGCGCACCGAGCTGGGGCTGTCCGTCACTGACGTCACCCGCTACTTCGCCAACCTGCGGGCCTTCGCCGAGGGTGGCGGCAACCTGGTGCTGACCGACGCGGCGCTGTCCGGCCTGACCGACATGGGCCTGGTCGCTGCCAACGCCGTGCAGCGACAGGAGGGGCTGGCGGGCTTCTATGCGTTCCGCACAGCCGGCAGCACCGTCACGTACACCGACCCCGAGACGTACCCGTTGGCAGCTGGCGTCGACCTGCCCGGGGCCGCGGAGCGTGAGCAGGGCAGCCGGCAGGCGGTCGAACCGCCGACGCTGGGCTTCAGCCCCGACGGCCACGCCCACGCCCGCATGCCGTTCTGGGGTGTGCAACGCCAGGCCTGGGAAGCGCTGTGCGACAAGGCGCAGCCCACACACTGCACGACGGCCGCGACTGCCTCGCAGGGTCAGCTGGCCAGCGTCGGTGAGATCGGCCTGGGCGACGGTGTGGTCCGCATCGTCGGCGCGCTGCTGCCCGACCCCAACCCGGTCGATGACGACCGCGGTGACGTCCGGTTCGGTCTGGGATCGCACGCCCTGACCTACACCGCGTACCAGGTGTTCGAGAACCTGGTCGACTACGCCCGCGACTGACGGGTCAACGGTGGGGGATCCGGCGCAGCGCCCCGCCGGCCCCCACCAGCAACACCTCGACGGTGTTGGTGCCGTCGACGAACGCATCCGGTGACACCAGCGCACGGAACCGCCCCGGCGGTCCGTGGCCGACCTCGGTCCGCGTGACGGCGCGGACACGCCCGTTGACGGCGACGGCGATCGTCAGCGGGTCGTCGGCGACGCCGGCGATGTCGCCGTACACCGACGCCGGCACGACCGGGCCGTCGGTGTCGACGTCTGCGTAGGCATTGGGCCAACGCAGTCGCAGGCGAAGGCCGCCGGCGCGCGGGACGTCATCCGGCACCCTGCGGCCCACCAGGTCGGGGGTGCCCGGCGGGCGAAGGCTGAACAGGTCAAACGCGCCGTCGGCGGCGAACAGCTGCCGGCGCTCGTCAGCCAGCTGCGCGACACGGTCAAAGAAGTTGCCGACGCGCCACTGCCTGCGCTCGCTGTCGACGAATCGCCGGTGAGACGAGTCGGATGCGGTCGCGTTCGCCGGCCGGCCGTCGACGCCCGGGGGCGGGTCGAGGCCCATCAGGTCGAGGACCGTCGGGACGACGTCGACGGTGCTCAGCGGGACGTCAGACACTCCACCGTGCTGTTGCCCGGGTGCCTTGATCAGCAGCGGGACCGCCGCGATGTCGGCCACGTTCTCCGCAGTGACGGTCCGCGTCGGCGTGCCGGGGACCAGGCTCACGCCGTGGTCGGCGGCCACCACCAGAAGGGTGTCGTCGTACATCCCCACCTGCCGCAGGTGCTCGAGCAGGTCGCCGAGCAGCCGGTCGGTCAACTGCAGCTGCGCGTGCAGCAGCTGCAACGACTGGGCGCGCGGCCACGGCAGCGTCGTCCAGCCGTCCTCACCGGTCGCAGGGTCTGACACGGCCATGTGCCGGCGCCCGTCAGGCAGGTACCGCCACGGCCGGTGGGGGAGCAGCGAGTGCAGCACGTGCAGCCCCGGGCGCTGCGACGGCTGCACGGCAGCGACGAACGCCGCGAAGTCCCCGGGGGTGTCCTCGGCAAGGGCGTGGCGCGCCTCGGCCAGGAAGACGTCGCGGTCCAGGTCCTGTCCGCCACCGAAGTCACGCCACCCGGTGTCCAGCGGCGGCAACCCGCCGGCGAAGTCGTCGGGGACGACGAGGTGTTGCTGCACCACGACCAGGTCGCGCAGCGCCGCGCGGACGTCCACTGCAGACGTGCGGGTGTGCGCGCAGGGGCGACCGCACAGGTCGGTCAGCGGCTCGAGCGCGTGCGGTTGGTAGACATCGCCAAGCAGCGCGAACAGGTTGTGCGGGTGGGACCCGCCGTTGGGCGGCACGCTCACCGGCGAGTAGCGGCCGCTCAGCAGCGCCGGCACCGCCTCGGCGGTCGAGGAGTGCGCCGCAGCCACGTTGCGGTGCAGCGTCGCATCGCCGGCAAGCTGCGCGAAGGCCGGATACGCCTCGGCGTCGATCCGCCCGTCGGTGTCGAGCAACGCAGCCAACGGAAGCTCGTCGAAGATCACGAACACGATCGGGGGACCGTCTGCCGGGATACCGCTCAACGCGTGTGCGGCCTGCGCCGGCATGACCAGCGCACGGACCGGTGAGCCGAGCAAGAACAGCACCAGCACCGCGGGCACGGCCAGCGCGCACATGCGCACGATGCTGCGGACCGCACCAGCTCGGTGGTGGGCGACGGCGGCCAGCGCTGCGACGCAAAGCGCGACGGCGACCTCCACGACGCCCGGCAGCCGGTCGCCCGCCCCCAGGCGGAGCCCCACCAGGGTCGCGACGCCGGCCAGCGCCCCGATCATCCCGTGGTGCACCACGCGCCCCGTTGGCCGGTGGAGGCGGTGGACGCCCAGCGTGAGCGCCGCGAGGCACAGGGGTACGCCGACCGCCACCGCGCCCGCGAGCAGCAGGATGTGGCCCCGTCCGAGGTCGTGCGCCACGAAGAACGCGGGGTTGCGGCCCAGCAGGTCGAGCAGCGGCTGGGCGAACGCGATCGCGGACAGGCCGGCGATCGACAGGACGACGTCGCGGCCCGCGAGCGGGCTTCCGGAGGTGCGCTCGGTCACCGGCGGGTCAGCCGCCGTGACACGCGGGCCGTCAGCGAGACGCGCGGCGGCACCGCCGCGGCGCGAGCCCGGTCACGCTGACGACGAAGCCGGCGGTTTCTGCGGCGCAGCTCGGTCACCTCAGCTTCCAGCCGCAGCGAGCGCTGCCCCAGCGCCCGAACGAGCTGCTCGACCGTCGCCGGCCACCGGTCCTCGATCCGCGCCAGCGCGTCGGGCTCGGGTTGCTCGCACCGGCTGCACAGCCAAACCTTCTCCTCGGCGCGTAGGCGCAGCAGGTCGACCACCCAGGTGGGCGCCAGCTCCTCGGGCGTCACCACCCGGCTGCGCAGCCCCGCCCGCGCGAGCCGGTCGCCGAAGTCCTCGCCGTAGTGACGGACGTGGTCGGCCTGCCCGAACCGCCGCACGCGCTCGGCCTCGTCGGCGTCGGGGTCCTCGTCCGTCGGGCCAGCACGCCATGGCACCTGGACGAACGCGACACCGCCTGGCGCCAGGACTCGCGCGACCTCAGCCATCGCCGACCGGTCGTCGGGGATGTGCTCGAAGACGTGGTAGCACAGCACCACCTCGGCGCTGCCCGCCGGGAGGGGCAGACGGGTCAGCGATGCGGCGACATCGACCTGGCGGTTTCGTGGCTCGGCGTCGAGACGCACGACACGGCCGCCGGCGACCCCGGCCAGAACCGGTGCCAGGCACGGGGACGGTGCGACGTCCAGCACGATCCCATCTGCGCGCATCAGCGGCAGAACCACGTGCAGCAGCTGGGTCAGGAAGCGGTGGCGCTCCAGGCTGCCGCAGGTCGGGCAGGTGACCTCCAGCCGGTTGCCGGCCGGGCTGGGCCCGAACGACGCAGCCGACGTCCCGCAGACGTTGCAGATCCGCACCGCCCCGACCGTCATGGCCGCCCTCCCGTGGCTGCAGCGGGGGCCGGCCCGCTCGCGTGGGGGATGGTAGGTCACCGACCCGGCTTCCGTAGACTTCCGCGCCGATGACTGAACGCACGCTCACCGTCGGCATGCTCGGCTTCGGAACCGTCGGGACAGGCGTGGCCCGCCTGCTGTCCGAGCACGGCGACGAGATCGCCGCCCGCTTGGGGGCACGCCTGCACCTGGGGCCGGTCGCCGTCCGCGACCCCAACCGCGTGCGCGACGTCGCCGTGGCGGACATCACGACCGACGCGTCCGCCGTCGTCGACCGGCCCGGCGTGGACATCGTCGTGGAGGTGATGGGCGGCGTCGACCCGGCCCAGGCCTTGATCGAACGAGCGCTCAAGGGCGGCAAGAGCGTCGTCACCGCGAACAAAGAGCTCGTCGCAACGGTCGGGTTCGACCTGGCCGACCTCGCCGCCGAGCACGGTGTGTGGCTGGAGTACGAGGCCGCAGTCGCCGGCGGCATCCCGATCATCAAACCGCTGCGGGAGTCGCTGGCCGGCGACCGGGTGCAACGGATCCTGGGCATCCTCAACGGCACCACCAACTACATCCTCACCAGGATGACCGAGGAGGGCGCCGACTTCGATGACGTCCTCGCGGACGCCCAGCGGCTCGGGTACGCCGAGGCCAACCCGGCCGCCGACGTCGAAGGCGCCGACGCGGCGTCGAAGGTGGCCATCCTCGCCTCGCTCGCGTTCGATGCCAGGATCCTCGCCGGCGACGTCTACCGCGAGGGAATCACCCGCGTCACGGCCACCGACATCGCCCACGCCCGCCGCATGGGCTATGTGATCAAGCTCCTTGGCATCGCCGAGAGCCACAACGGGCGGGTCGGCGTCCGCGTCCACCCCGCGCTGGTCCCTGCCGCGCACCCGCTCGCCAGCGTTCGCGACTCGTTCAACGCGGTCTTCGTCGAGGCCGAGGCGGTTGGCGAGCTGATGTTCTACGGCCGGGGCGCCGGCTCGCTGCCCACCGCCAGCGCCGTGGTGGGCGACATCGTCAGTGTGGCGCGGGGCGTGCTGTCCGGCGAGCGCCCGTACGCCGGCTCACACCAGGCCGACAAGACGCTGCAGCCGATCGAGGACCTGACCGTTCAGTACTACGTGCTGCTCGACGTCGCCGACGAGGCCGGCGTGCTCGCGGCTGTCGCATCGACGTTCGGCCAGCACGACGTGTCGATCCGCAGCGTGTGGCAGGAAGGGCACGGCGATTCGGCCCAGCTGCTGCTGATCACCCACGCCGCCCGCGAAGGTGACCTGCAGGCAACGTTGGCGGCGCTACGGACCCTTGCGGTCGTCCGCGACGTCGCCAGCGTCATGCGCGTCGAGGGCGGGGAGACCTGAACCGGCAGGAGCCGGGGGCACCCGCGTCGAACTTCTGACGGCGAGCGGACCGCCTTCCGGCGGTCCCCGGTCTTCGGGAGCCTGTGATGCGCCACCGTCTGCTGCGGCTGCTTGCCGCCACGCTGCTGACCCTGTCCCTCGGCGTTGCCGGCGCCGCCGCTCAGGACGCCGAGGCCGGCGAGGCCACCCGGCTGTACCTGCGCAACGACGGAGGCGGCTGCCCCGGCTTCCCGTTCCTCAGCCAGGTCCCCGGCGACGGGACCGACGTCAACTGCGGTTACATCCACGGCCTGCCGTTCGGAGAGATCTACCGGGCCACCGAGGACGAGGCGAACAAGCGGAGCTACGTGACGCAGCCCGCCGAGGGCACCTACCTCCTCGACGGTGCGCGTGACATCACCGGCCAGCTGACGATCCGCAACGGCCGTCCCGACCCCGCGGTCCCCACCCGGATCGGGGTGGGCGAGGTCGTCGCCGACCTCACGCTGCGGGCAGTGGCCGTCGACGGCACGGCTGTCGACTTCGGCTCCGTCCAGGTCAAGGGCAACGCCACGCCCGGTGAGAACTCGTTCGCAATCCCATTCACCTTCGACGTCGATGAGGCCCTGGGCGCGGTCGAGCTGAAGGAGCTCACGTTGGTGACCGACGTGCGCGGTCTGCATGTGTACTCCGGCTACACCGGCGCCAACGACACCTCGTGGTTCGACGTCCCGGTCATCGTTGGGGCCGAGGAACCGGTCCAGTAGGAGCGCAGGAGAAACCGCTCACCGTGGCGAATATCCATGGTGAGCGGTTCCTTTTTGGTAGGGATCACCGAACGCGGGGAGTGGCGCCATGCGTCGTCACGCTGTGGCCCGGATCTTCGGGCTGGTCATGGTTCTGTCGATGCTCGGCGGCGCTGTCGCATCGGCGGAGAACTACAACGCGCAGCGGATGCTGTTCCTGCGCAACGACGGGGCGGACTGCGGCGCGAACGCCCGGCCGCACCTGGCCAACGCGCCGGGCACCAACGACCTCGGCTGCGGCTACATCGGCGGCGGTCCGTTCGGCGAGGCGTTCACCACCGCGGGGGTGAGCAGCGCCAAGGTCTACGCCACCCAGAGCCCGCTCAACCTGCAGGTTGACGCCGCTCGGAACATCACCGGCCGCATGACGATCACTCCCTACGTC
>DATLGM010000043.1:0-9307 GCA_035540515.1 Egibacteraceae bacterium
TCGTCCGGGCCGGACTGACGATGATCCTCGACGCCCAGCCCGGCATCGAGGTCGTCGGTGGGGCCGCCGACGGCCGCGAAGCGGTCGCCCTCGCCCGCACGCTGCGCCCCGACGTGTGCCTGTTCGACATCCGCATGCCCGAGATGGACGGCATCGAGGCCACCCGCCAGCTCGCTGGCGCCGCCGTCGCCGACCCGCTGGCGGTCATCGTGATCACCACCTTCGACATCGACGAGTACGTGCACGCAGCGCTGAAGGCCGGCGCGAAGGGCTTCCTGCTCAAAGACGCCGGCCCCGACCTGCTGACCCAGGCCGTCCACGCCGCCGCGAACGGCGACGCCCTCATCGCGCCGAGCATCACCGCACGGCTCCTCGCCGCCTTCGCCGAAACCCCCACCCGGCAGCCACCGGCCCAGCCAATCGAACCGCTCACCAGCCGGGAAGAGGAGATCCTCATCCCCGTCGCGCAGGGCTGGACCAACCACGAGATCGCCGACGACCTGCACATCAGCGTCAGCACCGTCAAGACCCACCTCGCCAGCCTCATGCGTAAGCTCGGCGCTCGTAATCGCGTCGAGATCGCCATGTGGGCCTACGAGACCCGGCGCATCGACACCTGAGGAAGGGTGGTCACTGCCGCAGCCGTTCGATGCCGTCGAGGATCACGTCCAGACCTCGTTCGAACTGCTCGTTGTAGTCGTAGCCCGACGCGGCGAGCTCGTCGACAACTTCGATGAGGTAGGGGAACTGCTCCGCCAACGAGGGGTCGGCGCCGGTCAACGCGTCGCGTCGGGCGCGGGCTTCTGCGGCGATGTCGCGGGGGAGGGCCTTCTCCTGGAGTGCGAACCCATAGACGTAGCTGTCCATGAGGTTGTAGGCGGCGATCGCGTCGCCGATGGGCAGGCCGGCCTCCGTCCGCAGGCACGCGAGCCCGGTGTTGTGGTAGCGCAGGTTCGCCATGCTCGGCTGCCTGGCCTCCATGAGGCCCACCGCCCAGGGGTGGCAGCGCAGCGCCGCACGCATCGAAACCGCCCGTTGCCGCATGATCGCCCGCCAACCCCCGTCCCGGGGGATCTCGATCTCGCCGAAGACGAGGTCGACCATGCCGTCGAGCAGGTCGTCCTTGTTCCCGACGTGCCGGTACAGCGCCATGGCCGTCGCCCCGAACCCCTCGGCCAGCTTGCGCATGCTCAGTCCGTCGACGCCGTCGTCATCGGCCAGTCGGACGGCGGCGCGCAGGATTGACTCCCTGCTCAGCACCGCCTTGCGGGGGCCCTGCCGGCGACCGGTCATGCGCGGCTCCTCGCAGTGCGTTGACATGTATACAGCGTATACCGTAACGTTCCCTCAGCGTTGTATACGTCGTATACAACTGCGGGCGCCCGGCCGTCAGGGCACGGGCCAGGAACCAGGAGCGGATATGCGCATCACCCCCCTCACCCTCACCCGGCTCGCCGGCAGCGCCGCCGTGGTGGCCGACCTGCTGTTCATCGGCGTCCAGGTGGGCCACCCGCACCTCGACGCAGCCACGATCGCCACGACTGAGATGGCGGTCCGCAGCTCGGTCAAGGGCCTGATGGCCGCCTTGGCCCTGGTCGGCATCACCGGCATGTACTTGCGCCATGTGCGCGAAACGGGCGTACTCGGCCTGCTCGGCTACCTGCTGTTCGCTGCCGGGTACCTGCTCATCCTGGGCACACAGTTCGTCTCCGCCTTCGTCCTCCCGGAGATCGCCGAGGCCAACCCCGGCTACGTCAACGACGTCATCGCCGTGGCCCTCGCCGGCACGCCGGACGGGGACATCGGCGTTTTGGCGACCGTCATCGCGCTGCAGGGCGTGTGCTTCCTCGCCGGCGCACTGCTGTTCGGCATCGCGCTCTACCGCGCCCGCGTGCTGGCTCGCTGGGCGTGCGCGCTCCTGGCAGTCAGCGGTCTGGTCACCGCTGCGCTGTCAGTGATGCCCGACGCCTTCTACCGTCTCCTGGCGTGGCCCAACGGCGTCGCCATGGTGGCGCTGGGCTACTCGCTGTGGCACAGCACGCGCACCAACGCCCCGGCGGAGCACGCGACCCCCACGCCGCGGTTGACCACAGCCGGAGCGCAATGACGCGAGCCGCCGAAAGGACGAGACCTGCACCGTCCTCGCGGCCAGGGCAGGTCGAGCCCTCAGACCGATGTGCGCAACACCGCCGCTCGTCATCGTGATGCCACCAGCTTGAAGCGGACGAGCCGTGACACGGCTCGCCAATCGGCAAGGGAGCAGAGATGAGCACACAGCAACGCCCCGCAGGCCCGCTCGAGAACACGCCAGTCCCGGTGCAAGCGAAGCTCGCAGCCGCATGGACGAGCTTCATGTTCCTGTACATCTACGTGGACTACTTCCACCTGTACAAGCCTGGCTCCGTCGAAGACATCCTCAACGGTGTCGTGTGGAGGTTGGACATCACCCAGACCTTTGTCGTCGGCGCCCTCATCCTTGTGGCGATCCCGCTGTTCATGGTGGTGCTGTCCACGACCCTGCCCGCACGAGCTTGCCGGGCGACCACCATGGTCGTGGCGTCGATCTACGTTCCCGTCTCGATCTTCAACGTCGTCGGCGGGTCGTGGCCCTACTTCTATGGCCTCGGTGCCGCCTTGGAGGTTGGCCTGCTCGTGTGGATCATCCGGACGGCCTGGACCTGGCCTCGCACCGTGCGACGCACAGCCGGTCACGAGCGCGTCGAGGCGCAGGTGTGACGTCCACCCGCATCTGCCGGCGCCTCACCCTGGCCTTCGTCGCGCTCAGCGGGGCGCTGCTCCTGCTAAGCATCCCGGCGGCGGCCGCACCCGAGGGTGGCGCGGGCATCCGGACCGGTGGGTCGGCGGACATCGACCGCTGGATCGAGGACCGCATGGCCGCCCGTGACCTGCCCGGCGTCGCGGTCGCGGTCGTGAGAGGCGGTCGGGTCGTGCACCTAGCCGGCTACGGCGTTGCCGACGAGACCGGCCGGCCAGTCACGCCGGACACGCCCTTCCTGCTCGGCTCGGTGTCCAAGCCGTTCACCGCCGCCGTCGTCGGCCAGCTCGTCGAAGAAGGCGTCCTGACATGGGACGAAGCGGTCTGGCCGCACCTGGCCCACCTCGTTGACGAGTCCCCGGACGGCTTCGACGCGGTGACGGTCGAGCAGCTGCTCACCCACACCGGCGGGCTGGGCATGTACGTCGGCGTCGCCGGCGAGGTCAGGGTCCACCACGGCCCCGACGCCTTGGAGCGGCGGGTCAGGGAGCTGCTGTCCCGACCGCTCGCGGGCACCCCCGGCAATGCGTTCGAGTACAGCAACGCCGGGCCAATGCTGCTCGCAGCGGTCGTCGAGCAGGTCACCGCAGCCACCTTCGCCGAGCAGCTGCGCGACCGCATCTTCACCCCACTGGGGATGGCCGACTCGTTCGCCACCGCGGACGACCACCGGGCCGGGGACCTGGCCACGGGGCACCGCCAGTGGTTCGGACAGTGGCGACCCGCAGCGCTGCCCTACGACGACGCAGGTGTCGCCATGGGCTACGTCGCCTCCACCGCCGCCGACCTCGCCACCTTCATGCAGGCACACCTGGAGGGTCATCCGGCCATCCCCGCCAGCGCTCTGGACATCGCGACCGGCTTGGTCGAGCCAACGGGTTGGACCACAACTCTGGACGCGGGCTACGGCCGCGGCTGGTTCGTCGACGAGCTCGCCGGCACGACCATCGTCAGCCACCCAGGGTCGCTGGGCCACTTCACCGCTCACGTGCTGCTCGCCCCGGAAGCCGACGGCTTGGGCATCGCCGTGGTGTCCAACGCCAGCGCTTTTCTCGCGGGCGGCGTGGGCGATCGAGGCCACAATGCGCAGTACGACCTCGGCTTCGGGCTCCTCCGCATGCTGCTCGGCGAGGAGCACCAACCCGTCGGGCCCACAGCGCTCATGACCGTCGTCATCCCCGCCGTCGCATGGGGTGCCGTCGCTCTGCTGCTGATCACCGGTGTCCGCTACGTGACCAGGCTTCGTCGCGGCGCTCTGCGACCGACCCGCCGGCCGGGAGCCGGCGGCTGGATGCGATCGGTGCTGCCTGGCGCCATGTATCTCGGGGCCGGCTTCGTCATGGTGGCCGCACCGCTCGGCATGGCCCGCCACTTCTACCCTGATGTCGGGTGGGCACTGAGCTTCGGTGCGGGGCTAGCAATCGTCCTGGGTGTTCTGCGCGTCGTCGTCACGGTGTGGGACGGGTTTCGGCGCCCGCGAGAACCACGTGAACGCGGCCCATGGCCCGAATGGCCGCACAAGTCCTCGCGAGAGATCGCGTGCGGCTGACCACCAAGGGTCGTGTCCCAGAGGCCGTCGCTCAGGTGTCCGCAGGGTCCGTCAGTCTCGGGCCACCTGTTGACCCGGTCCCAGGGTTCGGCGCGGCCGTATTTGCCGGCACCCCGCCACGTCAGTCGTGGCGGAGGGACCCGTGGCCGAGCCACACGAGGACCCCGGAGGGTTGGACGGTCTCGCCGAGCACCGTGCGCAGGTCGTCGGTGAGCGCGGCCAGGTCGACTTCGTGCCTGAGGCTGGCCGCGAAGGTCTCAACCGCCTTCTTCGCGTCGTAACGGCGACGGTAGAAGCGACGGTCGATCACCCGCTGGACGTGTCCGCGGAGAGGGCGGAACAGCGCCGCCACCATCAGCGTCGAGACGGCGACTGCGGCCGCGCCGGGCCTCTGACCAGTCACACCGCGGAGCACGACGCTCGCCGCGACCACCCCGGCGACGTACACGACGGTCAGGAGTGCCGACACGGCGCCGTACACCAAGACCCGGTTGATGAGGCGGTCGATGTCGTACAGGCCGTGGCGCAGGATGGCGATACCCACCGCCACCGGGATGAGGATGAACGACAGCAGTGCGGTGTTCTGCAGCAGGCCAAGCCACGGCGGCGCGCCAGGTCCTGAAGCCGACTCGGTCCAGCCATACGGGACGCTGACGATCAGTGCGGTGCCGTACACCAGCGCCACCGCCGCCGCCGCTGCGGCCAGCCACTTCAGCTGCTGACGCTGCCCGCCGCGGGAGTGACGGAAGCGTCGCACGAGCGCCGTCGCGCAGCCGACCATGTACAACGGGACGGCGAGTACCGCCCCCCACAGCAGGAACTCGACGTGGCGGAGCGCCTCCACGCCCAGGGGGTTCTCCAGTCCTGGGACGAGGGCGTTCTCGGCCTCACCCGGCGCCAGCATGATCATCAGGGTCAGGGTGGCAAAGCCGATCCCCGTGAACCACGCCCAGCCTCTCCACCGGTGCGTGGGCAGGTGCCCGTCGGGAAACAGCAACAGCAGAAATGTCGCCAGCGGGACGAGCCCTGGGGGACCACAACCACGACGTCCCTCCAAGGACCGAGCGCGCCGCCGCTGCGTGGGCCGGATGCTGCAGCCCCCACGCCCCGTAGCCCTCCGCCGCCGTGCTGAGCTGCCAGGCAAGGCCCACGCCGATCAGGATCCACCCCACCGCGTTGCGCGGCTGGCGCCTGGCGACGATCACGCCGACGGTCGGAAAGGTGAACAGCGCCAGGACGAACCCCACGTCGACCCAGCTCGTCTCGACCGGGCTGCCCTGGGACGTGGCAACGAGGGCAAAGGCCACCCCGGTGACGAGCAGCACGCCCGTCAGGACGTAGACCGCCAGTGCGGCCAAGACGAGGCGACGCTCGGTCATCGCGAGCATCGTCCCGTCACGGCGTTACGGCATCAATACGATGCCGACCTCGCTACGCGTCGGCGGCGTCGATCCCCAGGATCGCGCTGATCTCCGAGACCCGGTAGCGGCGGTGGCCGCCGAGGGTCCGCACGGCCGACAGCTTCCCGCTGCGTGCCCAGCGAGTGACGGTCTTGGGGTCCACCCGGAACAGCTTGGCGACCTCCGAAGGGGTCAACAGCTCCTCCGAAAGGGCCGTGGTGTCGCGTTCGTTCATGGCCACTCCTACTGGCAGGGTTGCAACGTTCGGCAGGACTGTGGCGGTTGGCCGACCCCCGGTCATCATCCAAATCGATGAATTTCGGGCGTCAACGGACGTCTCGGGCCGCGGCGGCGTGGAGTGGTGGACCATGGGCTGCCATGCTGAGGTCATCCCCACGACCGCGCCGGTCAGCCGACCCCACGCGTAAGGAGCGACGTGACCGACACCAGGACTGACCTTGACCGGGTCGCCACCGAGGAAGGCGACCACGAGCGGTTCGCGCACCTCGTGCCGGCCGACGGGCCCCCGCCGGCCAAGAGCGGGGCGGAGAAGGTCACCGAAGCGCGGGTGCTCGGCACACCGGTGGTGGCGCTGTGTGGCAAGGCCTGGGTCCCCTCCCGAGACCCGCAGCGGTTCCCGGTCTGCCCGGACTGCAAGCGCATCTACGAAGAGGTGGGCTTCCCCGGTATGGCCTGACCGGCTCGATGCGTGCCGCGTCAGCCTGGGTACTGCGGCCAGGGGACGGGTGGGCCGCCTTCGATCTGCGTGATGAACTGGTCCAGGTACCACTCGCGAAGACGAACCAGCTCCTCCGGCGTCGCGAGCGTGAGCAGGTCGCCGTCTCGGCAAAAGGCGTCCGCCTCGGCCAACATCGCGCCAAGAGCGCGGGCCGCGTCGCCCGCGGAGTCCGGGACGGACATGGTCACGTCGACGCTGTCCTCCCCGCGCTCACGGGCTGCGGCGATGACCCGGTCCGCCTCCTGCGTGTACATGCCGTAGCGCCCGCTGAGCTGCTGGGACAGCGCCAGCAGGCGTGCCGGCACCGAGGTGTCGTCGGTCTGCGGAGACGCGATCAGCTGGAACTCGCGGCGCAGCTCCTCGGAGTGCTCCTGGGCCCGTGCCAGCAGGTCAAGTGGGAGCTGGAGCAGTTGCACCTCGACGAGCTCGGTCACGCGGCGTCCACCTGACCAACGACGAACCACACGGTCTTCCCGCGAGGCTCGGTGCGCGTCCCCCACCGGGAGGCGAGGGCGTCAACGAGGGCCAGGCCGCGACCGGTGGCGGCCTCGGGGCCGAAATTGCGGGGGCTGACGTCGACGGCAGCCCCGTCGGTGACCTCGATGCGCACGGCATCGGGGTCGGCGATCACCGTCAGCGTGACGGGGGTGCCGGCGTGCAGCACGGCGTTGGTGACGACCTCGCTGGTCAACAGCTCCACCACCTCGGCCAACGCGTCGCGTCCAAGCTGATGCACGGCGTCGGTGACGAACCGGCGAGCCCGCGAGACGTTCGCGCGGTCCGGTTCCAGCTCGAGGGCGAAGGTGGTCACGGTGGGGCGTTCCCTCGCGTATGGGCGGCGGTCGCTGGCGCATTCAACGCCTTTTCCGCTGCTTCGTCTACTCAGCGCGACGGGTGCCACGCAGCGCAACACGGGGTGGCTAGTTCCAACGGGTCGCTGCGGCGCCGGCGAAAACGTGACAGATGACCATGGCGGCCGGCTGGGAGAGGTGTTGCACTGTAGGTCCCCGACCGCCGCCGTGTGAGGTGCCTGTGCCGATGCGAGTCCTCGTTGTCGACGACCACGACAGTCTTCGCGACCTGTTCCAGGTGTGCCTGTCGTTGGAAGACGACCTGGAGCTCGTCGGTCTGGCCGGCGACGGGTTGGAGGCGATCGACCTTGCCGTCGAGCTCGCCCCTGATGCGATCGTGCTCGACGTCGAGCTTCCTGTGCTCGACGGCATCGCGGCGCTGCCGGCGCTGCGCCGCGCCCTGCCGCACGCGACCATCGTGGTCTTCTCTGCCGCGACAGACCCGGCGGTCGCCGCTCGCGCGATCGCCAGTGGCGCCACCCGCTACCTCGTCAAGGACCGGGCCCAGCTCGGCGACGTGATCTCGGCGCTGCGGGAGCACGGCACGCGACTGTCTGCCTGAGCGGGATAACTCTCCGCAACTTTTTCCTTGCGCACTGTAACTACAGAGTGTAACTTTCCGCTTACGTCGAGTGATCGACGTGAACCGGGAAGCAACGAGCCTCGAGGCACATTTCGGTCGCCCGGGCGGGTGTGATCACCCTGCCCGCCCGGCCTCGAGGGGAGCTAGTGGCGAGCCCGCCCCGGACCCGACCCCCTTGTGGGGTCGTTTCCCACCGGCATACGGCTCAGGAGACCGCCACATGCTTCTTGCTACCCGTTCCCGCATCTCTGCGGCAGTGCTGTTCGCGCTTGCCGCTGTCCTGCTGCTCGGCCTGGTCGCTCCCGCCCAGGCCAAGGGCCGCCCCGACCACGCCGCCGAGAAGGCTGAGCGTGCAGACAACCGCACCGACGCGGCGCCGGCTCATGCGGCGGCTCCCAAGGGTCAGTCCGAGGCTGCCCCCGGCAAGCCGCAGAGTCCCGGGCAGTCCGGCGCCCAGCCGGCGCCGGCGCAGTCGGCCCGTCCGGCTTGCCCTTCCCTGCGCTGTTGCCGGGGGATGCGGGGCGGCCGCTCCTGGCAACAGCGGGGGGCGCGGCAAGCCCAGCTCCCCGGGCAATGGCAACGGCAACCGTCCCGACGCCCCGGGTACGGCCACCATCAGCGCGTCGTTCACGTGCACCTCGGTGACCGCCACCTCGTCGAAGGACCTGTCCAACGTCGTGCTGGTGTTCCAGGACGGCACCACACAGCGGTTCGAGGGGCTGAAGGGCACCAGCGGCACGTTCTCCGGCACCGGCGCCAACGCCGGCAAGACGGTGACCAGCGCCTATGTGAAGTCGGGTCGTGAGCGCAGCGGCGACGGCCCCGGATACGGACGTCACTTCAGCAATGGTGGCGCCTGCGTCGCCGGATCGGACAACCCCGGTGGCAACAGCCCCGGTGGCAACAACCCCGGTGGCAACAACCCGGGTGGCAACAACCCGGGTGGCAACAACCCCGGTGGCAACAACGGCAACGGTCCGGGCACCAACCCCGGCAAGGGCGGCAAGGACGGCGGGACCGGCACCGACCCGGACGGCGTCGTCCGTGAGCCGTCCGACGACGACCCGGTCGTCATCGTCCACAACCCCAACCCCAACCCGGACGTGGACCGCGACCCGTCGCCGGACCGCACCATCGGCGACGACTCGACCGGCACCACCGACCGCGTGCTCGCCTCCACCGGTGGGCGCCTGGTTCTCCTGACCGGCCTTGCGGCGCTCAGCCTTCTGCTGGGCGGAGGTCTCCTCGGCATTCGCCGCTTCGTCCGCAGCTGACGGCCGCACCATGCACGGCCCCCGGGTCCGCCCGGGGGCCGTGCCATGTCTGCGGCGCTGATCGGGCTGCCGGCTCCGGCCGCTATCCTGCCAACCCCACGATCCCGACAGGAGCGCGCAGTGGCCGAGATCATC
>DATLGM010000044.1:0-3148 GCA_035540515.1 Egibacteraceae bacterium
CTCCTCGTTCACGGACGGGTCGACCAGCTGCACGATCGTGCCATCGGTCACCAGCTTCGCCAGGTGCGCGCGGACGCTGCGCTCAGCGGCTGGGTGGAGCACCGGGTCGACTGCGGCGTAGACGCGGGCCACGATCGCCGCCGGCGTGGTGTCGCCGGCGGCGAGCGCGGCCAGGACCTGGAGCTCGCGCGCCTCGCGGTGGGCGATGTAATCGGCGACCACGGCGGCGGGGTCGCGCACGACGGGGCCGTGCCCGGGGTACAGCACAGAGGCGTCGAGGCGCTCGAGCCGGCGCAGTGACGCCATGTAGGCGGCCATGTCCCCGTCGGGCCAGGCCACCACCGTCGTCCCTCGGCCGAGCACATGGTCGCCGGTGAGGACCGCGCCGGTCTCGTCGACGCGCAGACACAGGTGGTCGCTGGCGTGCCCCGGTGTGTGGACCGCCGTCAGCGTCACGCCGGCGCGCCGGACCGCGGCGTCGTCACGCAGCGGCGACGCCGGCGCGGGCACGGGCAGCAGCTCCGGTGCGTAGGTGAGCAGCTCCGCTCCCCACGCCTGCGCCCACGGCACCGCTTCGGCGTGGTCCCGGTGGTGGTGCGTGACGACCACGGCGGTGATCTGGGCGTCGCGGCGCCGGGCCTCGGCCTCCACGGCCCCGCGGTGCCCGTCGTCGTGCGGGCCCGGGTCGACCACCACGACGTCACCGGCGCCCGGCGCTCCCACGAGGTAGGTGTTGGTGCCCTCCAGCGTCATCGGCGACGGGTTGGGTGCCAGCACGACGCTGGTCAGCTCGTCCAGCTGCGTCGCGGTCATGCCGAGGCGGGATACAGGTGGTGGGGATAGTCCGGGTCGTCCGGATGCAGGATCCGCTCCAGGCGTCCGTCGGCGTCGAGCACGGCATGGGGCTGGACGCGACGGGGCGGTGGCTGGTGCTGGGCCGCGCCGATCGCCTCGTCGACGGTCTGGTGGACGGCCAGCTGCTCCAGCGTCTTGATGGTGGGGTAGATCATCGGCATCTCGCCCGCGCGGTGCTGTTCCAGCGCGGTGTCAGCCCCGATCCAGCGCTGGTCGGTCAGCTCCATGCGGTCGTGCAGCGCCGTCTGCTCGGCCGGCGATCGCGCCAGGAAGAAACGGGCGTCGTAGCGCCGGCGCTCGGCCGTGGGCGTCGCCCACCAGCTCAGATAGGTCAGAGCGCCGAGGTCGAGCACCAGATCCTGCTGCTCGACCCAGTCGGTGAAGGTGGCCGCGTCCCTGGCGTCGGCCAGCTGCTGGCGCAGCCGCAGCAGTCCTGGGTCGGTCAGGTCCGGTGGCGTGCCGTCGGCGTGGCGGGCCAGCAGCAGCCCCGCCTCCTCGAACGTCTCACGGACCGCGGCGACGTGGTGGGCAAGGACCGCCTCGGCCGGCGCCCTGAACCGCTCCGCAAGGCGGTGGAGGTCGAGGCCGGTCCACCGTGACGGCGCCAGCGTCGCGTCCGCCGGGTCGACGACGCCCCCGGGGAAGACCCATGCGTCGGCAGCGAAGCCCGCGCGCCCGTGCCGGCGGACCATCAGCAGCTGCACGGGCTGGGCCGGCGGCCCCTGGCGCAGCACGATGACGGTCGCGGCAGGGCGGGTCGCAGCAGCCTCGGACATCGGCGCATCCTATGGCGGCAGCCGGGATCCACCCGGTGACTACGATGCGGCATGGACTTCTCCGTGCCCTCAGAGCTGCAGTCGCTGCGCCAGTCCTTTGCGACCTTCCTCGAGCGTGAGGTGCGGCCCGTCGAGGACCGCTTCGCTGAGTCCTTCCGGCGCGGCACGTTCACCCCCGAGATGCGCGACGCCGGCCGCGCCATCAAGCGTCGCTCGTGCGAGGAAGGCTTCTACGCGGCGTATCTTCCCGAGGAGGTCGGGGGTTGGGGACTGTCGAACCTCGGGATGACCCTGCTGGTCGAGGACGCCGCCCGCAGCGGCATGCGGATGGCACTGTTCGCGCTGGGACCGCCGAATCCCGAGGCGCCGACACCGCTGCTGCTGGAGCTGCCGGAGCACCTGCGGGACCAGTACCTGAAGCCGCTGATGACCGGCGATGCGACGATGTGCTTCGCGCTGACCGAACCGGAGGCGGGGTCGGACGCGCAGGCCATCCGCACCCGCGCTGTCCGTGACGGCGACACCTGGGTGCTCGACGGGACCAAGCACTACATCACCAACGGCGACGCCGCCGACTTCGCCATCGTGTTCGCCGTCACCGACGCGGAGAAGCGCGCCCACGGCGGTATCACGGCCTTCGTCGTCCCGCGGGACGCGTACACGGTCACCAAGACCCAGTACACGATCGCCGACACCCACCCCGTCGAGCTGGTCTTCGACGGCAGCCGCATCCCCGCCGACCACGTGATCGGCGAGGTGGGCTTCGGCTTCTACGCCGCCATGAAGTTCCTCAACGGTGGACGCGCCTACATCGGGGCGCAGTGCCTGGGGATGGCCCAGTGGTGCGTCGACCAGGCCGTCGCGCACGCCAAGGCCCGCACGGCGTTCGGCAAGCCGCTGGCACGCAACCAGGGGGTGTCGTTCCCCCTGGCGGAGTCCAAGGTCGAGATCGAGGCGATGCGCTGGCTGACCTACCACCTGGCGTGGCAGGTGGACCAGGGTGAGATGCCGATGCTCGACAGCAGCATCGTGAAGTACTTCAACACCGACCGCGCGTACCAGATCGCCGACCGCTGCCTGCAGGTGTTCGGCGGCCAGGGGCTGCTCAAGGAGGGGCCCATCGAGGCCGTGCTCCGCCACCTGCGGATGCTGCGAGTCGTCGAGGGGGCGTCGGAGGTGCAGAAGCTGGTGATCGCCCGAGCCATGGGCCTGTAGACGTCCATGGGTCGGCCGATTAGGCACGGTTTCCGCGGGCAATAGGTCGGGCCGTGCCAATCCCCGCATTCGATGACAACGGCAACCTCCCCCCGGGACGTCACGTCGCGACCGTCCAGGAGGTGCGTGAGGCGCTGGTGGCCGCCTTCCCCACGTCCACCACGAGGGGGGCGATCTTCCGCTACTGGCACGACCACCGGCGGGCGCTGGAGGAGATCGTCGAGGTGCACTGCCAGTGGCTGGCCGGCAGCTTCGCCTCGGACAAGGAGGACCCCGCGGACGCCGACGTCGTGACGGTCCTG
>DATLGM010000045.1:0-1809 GCA_035540515.1 Egibacteraceae bacterium
GCCTACGGGGCGGGCGGCGCGGCCGGTGGCGTCGCGACCGCCCGCCCCGCCCGCCTCAGACGACGGCCGGCTCGACCTCGGGGGCGTCCACGTCGTCGTCGTCGAGCGCCTCGGTCTCGGCCGCCCCGGTGCGCTCGACGAGCACCTCACCGGTCGCCTCGTCGACACGGCCGGTGCTCACCCACTCGTCGCCGGGGTCCTGCTCGCCCCGGCGCTGAACGGGTGCAGGCCGGCGCACGGCGACGGCGGCGTTGCGGGACAGGTCCAGCGCGACGTCCTCGGCCGCCACCTCGAACGACGCGTGCTCGACCCCCTCGGCGTCCTTCCAGGTGCGCTGCGAGAGCGTCCCCGCGACGAGCACGCGGTCCCCCTGGTTGAGCGATGCGACGCAGTTCTGCGCCACCCCGCGCCAGGTGCTGACGTTGAACCACATCGTCTCGTCGTCGTGCCACTCGTCGGTACCCGGCGCCTTGCGCCGCGGGGTGACGGCGACCCGCAGGGTCGCCGCCACCACCGGCCCGTTCGGCGTGTTCACGGGACGCAGGGTGGGCTTGGCGGCCACGTTGCCGCTGAACCGGATGCTGGGCTTGTTCACTCGTCCTCCGCTCGGTCGAGGCGGGGAGCTCCCGCCGTCGTCAACGGTCGTCCGCGGGAGGCGCGGACGGGACGGCGCGGACGAGCCTGTGGACGACGGGCGGCGGTGTGGACGCGCGGCTCAGCCGAAGACCGGCAGGGTCCGCTTGGCCGCCAGCCGGTCCATGCCGGCCTGGATGGAGGCCTCCACCTCGTCGTAGACGCTCTGCACGTAGGCGGTGTCGTCAACCCGCTCCGGGTCGTGGTCGACCTCGATCGGGTCCAGCAGCTCGGTGCGGATCTTGGCCGGCAGCGGGATGTGCGCGGGCAGGACCTCGAAGGCCAGACCGAACGGCGGGCCGGCGATGATCGGCAGGTTCGCGCCGCGCAGGGTCTTCTTCAGCCCGGTGACCTTGTCGACGGCGTTCGCCAGCCACTGTCCCTCCGACAGCACGAAGACGGTGTCGTGGCCGCCGACGGTGGCCACCGGGACGATCGGCACGCCCGACCGCATCGCCTGCCGCACGAAGCCCTTGCGGCCGGCGAGCATCGCCGTGTCGCGGCGCCGCCAGCTGCGCATCGCGTCGACCTCACCACCGGGCCAGACGACGACGTCCTCGCCCTTGGCGAGCGCCTTCGTCACGGTGCTCTTGTTCGCGGCGACGACACCGACGGCGCGGAAGTAGTCACCGAGCCCCGGCAGCGCCATGAGCACGTCGTGCGCCGTGCCGTGCAGGATGCGCTCCCCGCCGAAGTGGTCCTGCCACGCGCTGACCAGCGTCCAGGCGTCCATCGTGAGCGTGGCACCGGAGTGCACCCCGACCAGCAGGCTCGTCTCGTCGGGCACCCGCTGCCAGCCGTCGACCTCCAGCCGGAAGTAGTACCTGTTCAGCAGGTCGTAGAGCGGCTGCTGCGCCTTGAGCACGAGCTCGTTGGGAGGTGACGGCTCCGCGGCCATCCCGACCCGCCACCTGATGAGCCGTCCGAGCGGGTTGCTCACTGCCGCCTCCCGTGGCCGGAGGTGCTGGCAGGCACCTCGCGCACAGTCCTGGCCGGGGACCCGCCCCCGCAAACCGCCTGCGACCGACGCGGCGCGGCACACGCCGTCGCCGTCGCCGTCATAGAGTTCGTGCCAGGGTCACCGCTGCACCCGCGCCCGTAGCTCAGCGGATAGAGCAGGTGCCTTCTAAGCACTTGGTCGCAGGCGGTTTGCGGGGGCGGGTCCCCGGCCAGGAC
>DATLGM010000046.1:0-12285 GCA_035540515.1 Egibacteraceae bacterium
CGTCGCCCCCACCGGGCAGCGTCACCCGCCTGACCTCGCTGATCGGGTGCGGGCTGAGCAGGCCGATGCCGTAGCCCGGTCCGCCCTCGTCGCGCTCGCCCGCTGCTTTCCAGCGGACCTCGGGGGATCCCACCAGCGACGGGGCGAACACCCCTTGCCAACCGAGCCGCTCGGCCAGCTCGTCGATCTGGTGGGCGCCGTCGCTGCGCGCCAGGCCGCGGTCGACCTCCTGGACGCCGACGACATCGGGCGCCAGCGCGGCCAGGTGCTCCGCGACGACGTCGAGGTCGATCCGCCCCGTCCGCAGATCGAGTGCGTGGAGTACGTTCCACGTCACGATCCGTAGTGTGAGATTTCTCAAATCAGGACAACGTGATTTCGGATTAGCAAGCAGCAAGCACGGGAAGCGTAGTGGCGTTCGCCAAGACCCCGTGACCACAGGAGCCCAGCGCCGTGCTCGTGAAGATGCAGCTGTCGCTTCCGACGGAGGCCCGCTACGTCGGCATGATGCGCAACGTCGCCAACTGCGTCATGAGCGACCTTGGCGTCCCGGAGGAGGCCAGCGACGACATCCAGCTGGCGGTCACCGAGGCGTGCGCCAACGCGGTCCGTCACTCCGACGTCGGCGAGTACATCGTGCACCTGGCGGTCGGCGACGAGCAGTGCGAGGTCGAGGTCGTCGACATGGGCAGCGGCTTTGATCCGCAGGAGATCGAGCTGCGCGGCGAAGACGTCGAGAGCGGCCGCGGCCTGTGGCTCATGCAGGAGCTGGTCGACGAGCTGCACTTCGTCCGCGCTGACGACGGCACCCACGTCAAGCTGCGCAAGCGCTGGGGTGACCTGCTGGACGTCGCGGCGGCGCGGTAGCGCCTCAGGCCGGCGACAGGCGCCGGTGGGCGGCGACCACATCCGCCACGGCGGCGGCTGCTGGTCCCAGCGACAGGTGATACGCCCGGCAGCCGTGCTGAGCCAGTGACCGCCAGTACGTCGGGTACGCGGCCATGAGATCCTGCGTAACCAGGAAGTCAGCGGCGCCGACCAGGGTCGGGTCAGCGGGGCGCGGGGCGTCCACGATGCGGTAGCCGAGGAGCTCGAGCGCGTCGCGGTGCTCGTCTGCGGTCGTCTCGCAACCGAAGGACACGGTGACCGCGAAACCCGCCGGGACGGGCGGGATGTCCTCGGCCCAGTGCCCCTGACCCACCAGGCAGCGGATCAGCACCCCGTCCTCGACGGTTGCCGCGGGCCTGGAGCGTCCGCGAGTTCGCATGCACACCTGCCGGTCGAGCGGTCCGGTCCAGACCGCGGGGCGGGACATTGTGCGGGGTGGCGGCCGGAAAACCTCGGAGGCGGCTCACACTACTCTTGGGGGCGGCCACACGACGAGAAGGAACGGCCATGACCACTCGCCCTGCGACGGTCGGTCAACTGCGCGAGTCCGGGTACCGGGTCCGCACGGTCAAGCAAGAGGTGGCCACCAACGCCGCCGCTCGGCTGCGCGCGGGCTTGCCACTGGTCGACGGTCTCGTCGGCTTCGGCGAGACCGTGCTGCCGGCGCTGGAGACCGCCCTCCTGGCCGGACACGACGTGATCCTGCTCGGTGAGCGCGGTCAGGCCAAGAGCCGCATCCTGCGCTCGCTGGTCGCGCTGCTCGACGAGGCGGTCCCTGTCATCGCCGGCAGCGAGGTCAACGACCACCCGTTCCAGCCGTTCAGCGCCGCCGGCCGGTCGCGGTTGGCTGAGCGGGGCGACGAGACGCCCATCGAGTGGCTGGCCCCCGAGCAGCGCTTCGCCGAGAAGCTTGCCACCCCCGACATCTCCGTCAGCGACCTGATCGGCGACGTCGATCCGATCAAGGTGGCCGAAGGACGCCACCTCGGCGACGAGGAGACGATCCACTTCGGGATGATCCCGCGGCACAACCGCGGCATCGTGGCGATCAACGAGCTGCCCGACCTGGCCGAGCGCATCCAGGTCGCGTTGCTCAACGTCATGGAGGAGCGTGACGTGCAGGTCCGCGGCTACTCGCTGCGCCTGCCCCTGGACCTGCTGGTCGTCGCCACCGCCAACCCCGAGGACTACACCAACCGCGGTCGCATCATCACGCCGCTGAAGGACCGGTTCGGCGCGGAGGTCCGCACGCACTACCCGGTCGAGCTGTCCGACGAGGTGGCGGTGATGCGCCAGGAGGCGCGCCTGCCCCAGGGTCCGGACCTGCCGCCGGTGCACGTGCCCGCGTTCATGGCCGAGGTGCTCGCGGCGTTCACGCGCGGGCTGCGGTCGGCGCCGGAGGTCAACCACCGCTCGGGCGTGTCCGTGCGCTTTTCCATCGCCAACTTCGAGACGCTGGCGGCAAGCGCGGTCCGCCGGGCGCTGCGCACCGGCGAGTCCCCGGCGGTGCCCCGCCCCGCCGACCTCGCGCAGGTCCTGACCGCGGGACTGGGCAAGGTGGAGTTCGAGACCTTCGAGGAGGGGCGCGAAGCCGAGGTGCTCGAGCGGCTGGTGCGCCGTGCGGTGCAAGAGGTGTTCCGACGCCGCACCGCCGGCGTCGACCTGGCCGGGCTGGTGGCACTGTTCGACGGGGGCGCGACCGTCGAGACCGGAGACCTCGTCGCCGGGTCCGACCTGCTCGGGCAGCTGGGGGAGATCCCGGGGCTGGGGCGGCTCCTCTCGGCGCTGGAGGTCGAGGAGGAATCCCCGGCGGTCGCCGCCGCCGCGGTCGAGTTCGCCCTGGAGGGCCTGCACCTGCAGCGGCGCATCGACCGTGACGACATGGGCGCCGGCGGCGCGCGGTTCGGGCGGCGGTAACGTGCGCGTCCGCTACGGCCGCTGGTCGGGCACGCAGGAGCCGTTTCCCGCCGACGTCTCGCCCGACGACGTCTTGAGCGAGCTGGCCGACGACGTCCTGGACGGGTTGTCCCCCGACGAGGCGCTGCAGGCCCTGCGCGAACGGGGCTGGCACGGCGCGCACGGGAGGGTCTCCGGCCTGGACGACCTTCGTCGGCGTGTGGAACAGGCCCGCCGGCGTGAGCTGCAGCGGCTGGGGCTGGAGGGGCCACTGCGCCGCGTCGAGCAGCGCCTGCAGGAGATCGTCGCGCTGGAGCGGGCTGCCCTGGACCTGGCTGACGACCCTCAGACCGCCGCGGCGGGGCACGCCTCGATCGACGCGTTGCCCCAAGACGTGCCCGGTCGCATCGCCGGACTGCGCGAGCACCCGTGGCACGATCGCCAGGCGCGTCGGGAGTTCGACGAGCTGCTGCAGTCGTTGCGCCACGACGTCGCCCGGGCGACGTTCGGACAGCTCGCGACGGCGCTGCAGTCCATGGACGACGGCGACGTCGCCCGCCTGGCCGACATGCTCGCCGAGCTCAACGACCTCATCGCCCGCGACCAGCGCGGCGACGATGTCGCCGCCGACTTCGCAGACTTCATGCGCCGCTACGGCGACGCGCTCGGCACCGACGCGCAGACGCTGGACGAGCTCACCGCGCAGCTCGCGGCACGGATGGCGGCAGCGTCGCGGCTGATGGCGGGGCTGTCGCCGGACCAGCGGGCACAGCTCGACCAGCTCGCCCGGGGCCTGCTCGGCGACATGAACCTGTCGTTTCAGGCCGACCAGCTGCGGCGGGCGTTGCAGCAGGCGCACCCCAACCTCGGCTGGGACGACCCGGTCGCCGGCGGCCAGCCCGCGGGGGACGCCGACGGGTCGCTGTCGGAGACCGTGGACTGGCTGCAGCGCGTGCAGGAGCTGGAGGACCTGACCCGCGCGCTGGGCCAGCGCTACCCCGGCGCGCGGCTTGAGGACGTCGACGAGGACGCGCTGCGCCGCACCCTCGGCGACGCCGGCGTCGTGGACCTGCGTGCGCTGCGCGAGATCGAGCGGGTGCTGGAGGAGGCCGGCGCCACCGCCCGCCACCACGGCCGGCTCGAGCTGACGCCGGCGGGGATCCGCCGGCTGGGCGAGAAGTCGCTGGCCCGCATCTTCTCCGACGCCACCGACGGCGCGGCCGGTGGGCACCCAATCGACCGGACCGGCGGCGACGGGGAGGCGACCGGTGCGACCCGCCAGTGGGCGTTCGGCGACCCGTTTCGCATCGACATCAGCAAGACGATCCGCAACGCGGTCACCCGTAACGGTCCCGGGCCAGGACGCGTCCGTCTGACCGCGGACGACTTCGAGCTCGCCGAGGCCGAGCACCGCGTGCGGGTCGCCACCGTGCTGCTGCTGGACATGAGCTTCTCGATGCCGCTGCGCGGCAACTGGGTTCCCGCCAAGCGGGTCGCCCTGGCGCTGCAGTCGCTGATCGACGGGCAGTTCCCCGAGGACCGGTTCTACGTCGTGGGGTTCAGCGACTTCGCCAGGCGGCTGCAACCGCGCGACCTGCTCGCAGGGGGCTGGGAGCGCGTCTTCGGCACGAACATGCAGCACGCCTTCTTGCTCGCCCGCCGGCTGCTGTCGGCGCACCCCGACGCCCAGCCGCAGGTGATCATGGTCACCGACGGCGAACCCACCGCCCATCTCGAGGGCGCGCAGTCGCGGTTCGCCTGGCCGCCGGAGCCGCGGACGCTGCAGCTGGCGATGCAAGAAGCCCGGCGGCTGGCGCGGACCGGGGCGACGCTCAACGTCTTCCTGCTCGACCACGATCCCGGGGCGGCGGCGTTCGTCGAGGAGATGGTGCGCGCCTGCGGCGGCCGCATCTTCTATCCCGACCTGCATGACCTCGGCCGGGTCGTCGTGCGCGATTTCCTCGACGGCCGTGCCCGCCGCCGCGGGTAGGTTCCCGCCATGGTTGACGAACCGATGCTGACGATCCTGGGGGCCACCGGATACACGGGGCGGTTGTGCGTGCACGAGGCCATCCGGCTGGGCATGCCCGTGCGGCTGGCGGGCCGGCGGCGCGAGGCGCTCGAGGAGCTGGCCGCCGACTGCGCCGAGGCGGGGGTGCCGGTGCGCGTGGCGGTGGCGGACGTCACCGATCCCGATGCCCTGCGCGAGGTGGCCGCCGACAGCGACGTGCTGCTGTCCACCGTCGGGCCGTACAACGAGCTGGGACACGAACCGGTCGAGGCGGCGCTGGACGCCGGGTGCGCGTACGTCGACGTCACCGGTGAGGTGGAGTTCCTGACGTGGGTGCACCGGCAGTCACCCCGCGCGGTCGAGCGGGGTGTCACCCTTGCGCCCGGTGTCGGCTTCGACGGCGTGCCCGGTGACCTGCTGGCCGCGCTGGCCGCGCAGGCGCTTGATCGTCCCGTGGCGCGCGCCCGCGTCGCCTACGCGGTCCAGGACGGCCGGGTCAGCGCGGGCACGGCCCGGACCGCACTGGAGGGACTGCGTCGCGGGGGTGCGGTGTGGCGCTCGGGCCGGGTGGCCCAGGAGCCCGTCGGCATCGACCACTGGCATGTGCCGTTCCCGCAACCTCCCGGTCCCGAGACGGCCGTGTCCGCGCCGCTGCCCGAGGTCGTGACCGTCGGCAGGTCTGTCGGTGCCGAGGTCGTGCGCAGCTACTTCGTCGTGCCCGCCGGACGGGTCGTCGCCTCCGTGGCGGTGCCCGCCCAGCGGCTGACCTCACTGCTGTCCGCGACCCCGGTGTGGGGCCTGCTGGAGCGCGCCGTGGACCGGATGCCCGCCGGGCCCGACGCCGAGCAGCGCCGCCGGACGGCCACGGTTGTCCTGGCAGAGGTCGCCAGCGCCGACGGCGTGTCGGTGGTGCGGTGGGCGCGGCTGTCCGACCTGTACGAGACGACGGCCAGGATCGCGCTGTCGGCGGTGCGGCGGCTTCGTGACGGCGCGGGGCAGCCGGGGGTCGTGACCCCCTCACAGCTGTTCGATCCTGCGGGGTTGCTGACCGAGATCGGCGCCGAAATCGGGCCGGAGGCGTCCCAGCCGACCGCCGCAGGCTGAACGGGGGCGACGCGCGGGCCGCGGCGTGGAAGGATTCCCTGTCCGGGGGCCCGGGTAGGTGCCCTGCAGCGGAACGCAACGCAACCGGCAAGTGAGGTGCACGCATGGAGCGCAAGGAGACGGTCGCACGGGTGCAGGGCAGCGCCGCCGCCCTGGCCGAGCGGGTACGGGACGCCAAGCTCGACGAGCGCGCGGCCGAGCTGGCCGCGCTGGCGCGCACGAAGGTGCGGCAGGCAGAGCTGGACGCCAAGGCGGCGGAGCTCGCGGGGACCGTCCGCCAGCTGGCGCACGAGGCCGGCGTGGACGAGCTGGTCGGCCGGGTTCGCGACAGCGCGGTCGCACACCAGGCCACCGAGGCCGCAGCGCAGGTCAGCAAGTCGGCGCACGAGGTCGCCGACCGCACCCTGGACCGGGTCGGGGAGTGGATCGGCGACGGCGAGGTGGGCAAGCGGATGGGTCTGCGCCGCCGCCGGCGGCTTCGCCCGTGGACGATCGTGCTTGGGGCCGCCGTCGCGGCGGGCGTCGCTGCCGGGGTCGCCTACATGCGCCGGTCGCAGGAGGAGTCCGACGACAGCATCTGGGGCGCCGGTGACATCGACACGCCGACCGGCGAGCAGCGCTCCACGGCGCCCGGCGTGGCGCTGCCGCTCGAGGCGCGGGTCCGCGAGGCGCTCGGTCAGGACCCGCGCACCGCGTCACTGCCGCGCCTGAACGTCAACGTCGTCGACGGCACCGTGTTCGTCCGCGGCTCGGTGCCCGCTGGCGTCGACGAGCAAGCCCTGCGCGCGGTCATCGAGGGCGTCGACGGCGTGACCGACGTCGACCTGCAGGTGGCTGCCGGCACCTGACGCACGCTGGGGACGGCCGGCCGCCGGTGTCCGAGGCGGCTGGCAGACTCGCCGGGTGTCCACCCAGGAGCTGACCGGCGAGGTCGCCGCCGTCGTGTTCACCAACCCGCAAAGCGGGTTCGGTGTTGTCGAGCTGACCAGCAAGCGCGGTGAGGACGGCCCGCGCGCGAGCGGTCCGCTGGCCTCGCTGGTGCCCGGCCAGGCGGTGCGGCTGCTCGGCTCGTGGACCGAGCACGAGCGGTACGGGCCGACGTTCGAGGCGGTCGCCTACGAGCACACGACGCCGCGCAGCACCTCGGGCTTGGTGTCGTTTCTGTCTTCCGAACGGTTTCCGGGCGTCGGTTCGACGCTGGCGCAGCGGCTGGTGACCGCGTTCGGTCTGGACATCGGCGACGTCATCACCACCGCCCCGCAACGGCTGGCGGAGGTGCGCGGCGTCAGCGCGGCGCTGGCGGACACCATCGCGGAGTCGTGGAAGGCGGCGGGTGCTCTGGCGGGGCTGGTCGGCGAGCTCAACCGTGCGGGCATCCCCGCGGCGGTCGCGCAGGGGGTGCACCGCCACTTCGGCGACCGCGCCGCCGAGGTGCTCGTCGACGACCCGTACGCGCTGCTGGTCGTGAGGGGGGTGCGCTGGGCCCACGCCGAGGCGCTCGCCGCTGCCGCGGGCATCGACCGCCTCGACGCGCGGCGGCTGCGGGCGGGGGCGACCCAGGCCCAGCGCGACCTGTGCGCCCGCGGGGGCCACATGGCTGTCGCGACCGAGCCCTTGGTCGCCGAGGCCGGCCGTCTGCTGCGAGTCGACGCCCTCGACGCGCGTCGCGCCCTGGATCTCGCGGTTGACGCCGAGCAGCTGATCGCCGACCGCGACAGCTGGTGGACACCGGCCGATCTGCGCGCAGAGCAGGGCCTGGCCGACGAGCTGTCCCGCATCCTGGCCGCCACCTCGCGCTTGCCGCGGTCGGTGCGCGACGTCACGCCGTCCGAGGAGCTGACCGACGAGCAGTGCGACGCGGTCCGCGCCGGCGTGACGGCGACGGTCTCGGTGCTCACCGGCGGACCGGGAACGGGCAAGACCCGGACCGTTGTCGAGCTGCTGCGCGCCTGCACCACCCACGACGTCAGGGTGGCGCTGTGCGCGCCGACGGGGCGCGCCGCCAAGCGGATGGAGGAGCTGACCGGCCACGGGGCGTCCACGATCCACCGGCTGCTCGAGGCCCGGGGCAGGCCCGGCGAGGGATTCAGCTTCGGGTACAACGCCGGCCGACGTCTGCCCCATGACATGGTGATCGCCGACGAGTGGTCCATGGCCGACACCCGGCTGGCGTGGTCGCTGGTCCAGGCGGTCGCCGACGGCGCGCACCTGGTGATCGTCGGCGACGCCGACCAGCTGCCGTCGGTGGGTCCGGGCGCAGTCTTGCGGGACCTGCTCGACGCCCCCGCGGGCATCCACGTCACCCGGCTCACGCGCATCCACCGGCAGGCGGCGTCCAGCCGCATCGTGACCCTGGCGCACCAGGTGAACTCGGGGGCCGTACCGCCGCTGCGGGGACGCGACAACGACGTGTTCGTCGTGCCGGAGCGGCCGGCGGGGATCGCCGACCGCGTCGCGGAGATCGTCGCGGTCCGCGCCCCGCAGTTCTACGACCTCCCGCCTGCCGACGTGCAGGTGCTCGCACCCATGTACCGCGGCCCTGCCGGGGTCGACCGCCTCAACGAGCGGATCAAGCAGCGCCTGAACCCCGCGGCGGGCCGGCGGCCGGTGGGCGGGTTCCACGAAGGCGACCGTGTCGTCCAGACCCGCAACGACGCCGAGCTGGATGTCGCCAACGGCGACATCGGCGAGGTGATCGCGACCGACCCCGGCGAGCGCACCCTGACGGTGGCCTTCCCGCACGGCACCGTCGACTACGACCTCGAGCACGCCGCCGACCTGCAGCCGGCGTGGTGCCTCACCGTGCACAAGTCCCAGGGCGGAGAGTGGCCGGTGGTGGTGCTCGTCCTCGACGCCGGCCACCGCCCCATGCTCTGGCGGGAGCTGGTGTACACCGCGATCACCCGTGCGCGCAGCGGTCTGCTGCTGGTCGGCGATGCGAGCCTGCTGGCGCAGGCGGCCCGCAGGACCGGCTCGGGGGCACGCGCGCGCAGGACGTTCTTCGCCCAGCGGCTGGCGGAGGCGGCGGTTCAGCCGGCGCTGGGGGCAGCCGACGGATAAGACGGCGAAGAACAGGCAGAATGTCGGCGTTCGACCTTCGAGGAGGCGATCGATGGCTCCGACGGCGTTTCAGTCGCGTCCCCTGCCTCGCATCGTGTCGCAGCACCTGCGGCGGCGACTGAAGCGGGCGCACACCGAGGAGCCGTTCAGCGCGTGCGACCCCCGGCTCAGCGTCCGCCGGGCCGCGGCCATCGTCGAGGCCGCCGGGTTGGAGGTGCGCGTCTACCGCGGGGCGCTGGACCTGGCGGGCAGTGAGATCGACCACATCTGGGTCACCGCCGAGGACCGCGTCATCGACGTGGCGTTCCCGCTGTTCGTTCCGTCGTTCGTCGACCTGCTGCGCCGCTACGTCACCGGAGAGGTCGAGGCCGCCGACCTCGACGCCGCTGCCACCGGTGCTGGTCTTGACCGTCGCGTCCTCGGCGAGTTCCCGGCGCCGCTGCGGTACCGCGGCGCGCCCGTGTGGTCCGACCGCTGACGAGCGCTCGGAGCCTCGCCTAGGCTGCCCGTCCCACCGGACGCGAGCGCCTCGAGGCGCAAGAAGGAGCACAGCACATGGCCGACGGGCAGATGGTCGAGTTCGCCAGCAACGGTCAGCAGGCGCAGGGATACCTCGCGACGCCGGCGTCCGGCAGCGGCCCCGCGGTCGTGGTCATCCAGGAGTGGTGGGGGTTGGTCGACCACATCCGCCAGGTGTGCGACCGGCTGGCCGGCGAGGGGTTCGTGGCCCTCGCTCCGGACCTGTACCACGGCGAGAAGACGGCCGAGCCCGACGAGGCCGGCAAGATGATGATGGAGCTCGAGATCGAGCGGGCCGCGCGGGACATGTCGGGGGCCGTCGACTACCTGCTCGGCCACGAGGCGGTCACCAGCAGCAAGGTCGGTGCCGTCGGCTTCTGCATGGGCGGGGGACTGGTGCTCGTCCTGGCGGCGCGCAACGGCGACAAGGTCGGCGCGGCCGTGCCCTTCTACGGCGTGTTCAAGGGCGAGACCCCCGACCTGTCCGGGATCACCTGCCCCGTCCTCGGCCACTTCGGAGACGAAGACGAGTTCACTCCGGTCGAGCAGGCCCGCGAGCTGGAGACCGCGATCATCGAGCAGGCGGGCGTGGAGTGCACGTTCCACTTCTACCGGGGAGCCGGGCACGCCTTCTACAACGACGACCGCCCGGAAGCGCACCATCCCGAGCACGCTGTGCGCGCCTGGGAGCTGACGCTGCAGTTCCTGCGGGCGAACTTGGAAAATTCGGAAACATGACGTGACCGCGGGCGGGGGAGAGTCGTTGGTAGGGAGGACACACGCCCCAACGACTTCAGCAGGAGACCCCCCGTGGAACGCCAACCGCGTCTGTCGAGCATCAGCGGCGTCGCCCGCGCGCTCATCGCCACCGTCGGCGTCGAAGACGCTGTGATGATCCTGACGACGCAGTTCGGCTGGGACACGGCGTTCATGGCGCTGGCGCGCCTGGACTCCCCTGAAGCGACCACCGCCATGTGGAAGGCCACCGAGCAGCTGCTCTGCGACGACCTCGCGGCTTAGCAGCGGTTAGCCACCTGGTGGTGTTGAATGCCGCCACGTCGCCCGGCGTGGGCGCAGTCGAAAGGTGGCGCGATGCTGCAGGAGTACAAGGCGTTTCTGTTCCGGGGGAACCTGCTCGACCTGGCGGTCGCGTTCATCCTCGGCGTGGCGTTCAGCGCGGTGGTGACGACGTTCACCGAGGGGCTGATCATGAACCCGATCGCGGCGATCTTCGGTGACTTCACCGTCGACGACCTCGCCATCGGGCCGTTCCTCATCGGGCCGTTCCTCAACGCGGTGATCTCCTTCGTGATCGTCGCAACGGTCCTGTTCTTCCTCATGCGGGCCGCGGCGAAGTTCACCCGACCGCCGGTCGAAGAGACGCCGGCCCCCGAGTCCGACGAGGTCCTGCTGCTCCGCGAGATCCGCGACGCCCTGCGCGCCCGCCCATAACCCCCGCCGGCGGGGGCGGGGGCGCCGGCACCTGCGGCGCCGGCGCCTCCCCAACTGCGCTGTGTGGGTCTGAGTGCAACGCGACGTGGGCGTGTGGGTCTGAGTGCACGCTCGTGCGCTCAGACCCACACGGCCCGGGATGGTTTGACCTGGACCCACACACCTCAGTGGTTCGTGGTGTGCGGGCGCTGAGGCCTAGGGCGGGGCGCTGAGGCCGGCGCTGGGGCTGCCGTCGCCGGCGGCGGCGCGGCGGAGGCGGTCCATGACGGCGCGGCCGATGCCGCGCTCGGGCACCGCCTCGACGACCACGACGTCGACGCCGGCCTCCTCGGCGTCCCGCAGTGCCCCGTACAGCCGGCGCGCGAGGTCGTCGACGCTGCGCACCACGGCGATGGTGTGCACGGGCGCCGGCGCCGGCGTGAAGCCGATCAGCCCCACCGCCGTCCCGCGCTGCGCGAGGTGTGTGGCGCGGCCCGGACCGTCGCCGGTAGGGACCAGCTCGACGCGGCAGGCCGGCGCGTAGTGGCGGTACCGGGTGCCCGGCGACCGGGCGGCCTCGCGCTCGTCCAGCTCGCGTCCGTCGCTGCCCAGCCCGAGGTGCTCGCGGGTGACCGCCCCCTCCCGCAGCACGATCGGCTGCTCGCCGCGCGCGTCCACGACCGTGCTCTCCACCCCGACGCTGCACTCGCCACCGTCGATGACCAGGTCGACGGTGTCACCCAGGTCGTCGAGCACGTGCTGGGCCGTCGTGGGGCTCGGGCGGCCCGAACGGTTCGCGCTGGGGGCAGCGACCGGGATCTCCACGGTGCGCAGCAGCGCGAGCGCCACCGGGTGCGCCGGCACCCGCACCGCGACGGTGGACAGCCCGCCGGTCGTCTCGGCCGGCATCGACGGGTCCGCCTCGAGCACCAGCGTCAGCGGCCCCGGCCACCACCGCCCGGCCAGCTGGCGTGCGAGCGGCGGGACCCACGCCGCCACGGTCTCCGCGGCAGCCAGCGACTCGATGTGCACGATGAGGGGGTTGTCGTCGGGCCGCGACTTCGCGGTGAAGATCCGCCCGACCGCCGGCGCGGACCGGGCGTCGGCGCCCAGCCCGTAGACCGTTTCGGTGGGGAAGGCGACCAGCGCGCCGGCGCGCAGGGCCTCGGCCGCCTCGGCCAGCGCCTCGGCAGACGGCGCGGCCGGGTCGACCCGCAGCACCCTCGCGCTCACCCCGGGACCGCCCGCATCCGCCAGCGTCCGGGGCGCGCGTGATCAGAAGGCTGCGTCGTCGAGCTCCATCAGCTCGAGGTCGGTCTGCGCCATGACCGCACGCCGAGCGGCAAGCGTCGGGAGAACGTTCTTGGCGAACCACC
>DATLGM010000047.1:0-8772 GCA_035540515.1 Egibacteraceae bacterium
CATCCGGGGCGGAGGGTGTTGCGATCAGGAGCACCGCGCCGCCGCGAGCGCGGTGGCTTCGGCGGGTTCGCTTGGCGTGGCCGGTGTGGTCAGGCGTCGTCGTGGCTCAGCGACGTCGACAGCTCCGTGTGGGCGTCGGCCTGCGCGCGCAGGTCGTCGGCCTTCTGCTTCAGGGCGGCGACGGCGTCGGCCCCGGCGGCCCAGCGCACGGGCGGATCGTCGCTGCCGGCGAGCTGGACGAGGGCGGCGGCGAGCTTGGCCGGGTCGCCGCCCTGCTTGCCGTTCATCTGCTTCCAGCCGTCGACGGTCTGGCGGGTCTTCTCGGCGTAGTCGTCGATCGTCGGCTGGGCGTAGGTCGTGGACTCCGGCGACAGCAGGGCGGTGCGGAAGAAGCCCGGCTCGACGACCATGGTCTTGATGCCGAACGGCTCGACCTCGGGCGCGAGCGACTCCATCCAGCCCTCGACCGCGAACTTCGACGCGACGTAGGCGGAGGTGAATGCCGAGCCGGTGATGCCGGCGACCGAGCTGAGCGCGACGATCAGGCCGGAGCGCTCCCCGCGCATGACGGGCAGGACCGCCCGCGCGACGTTGAGCTGGCCGAACAGGTTGGTCTCGACCTGCGCCCGGAAGTCGTCCGCCGGGATCTCCTCGAAGAAGCCGGCGAAGAAGTTGCCGGCGTTGTTGACCAGGACGTCGACGCGCCCGAACCGGTCCACCGCCGCCTGCACGGCGGCCGCCGCGTCTGCCGGGTCGGTGACGTCGAGTCTGACCGCCAGGAGGTCGTCCGAGGCGCCGACGGCGGCCTGCACCTTCTGCGGGTCGCGGCCCGTGGCGACGACCGCGTGCCCGGCGGCCACGGCCGCCTTCGCGATGTCCACACCCATGCCCCGGCCCGCGCCGGTGATCATCCAGACCTGCTTGCCCTGCGTCATGTCGCTCCCCTCGGATGCTGTCGTGCCGCGCCGTGCGGCGGCTGGCCACCAGAGAACCCGCCTCGAAGGGCGTGAGGAAGGCACCGCTGAGAGGTGCACCAGCAGGGCACCCCTCAGCCCGCACAGGCGGCCTACCGTTGTGGTGTGAGCCACCGCGACGACGTCAAGGCGTTCCTCAGCTCCCGCCGAGCGAAGATCACCCCGGGGCGGGCTGGGCTGCCGACGCACGGACGTGCCCGGCGCGTCCCGGGGCTCCGGCGCAGCGAGGTCGCCGACCTCGCCGGGGTCAGCGTGGAGTACTACTCCCGCCTGGAGCGCGGTGACCTCGCCGGCGTCTCCGAGGAGGTCCTGGAGGCGCTGGCACGCGCCCTCCAGCTCGACGAAGCCGAGCGGGCGCACCTGATCGACCTGGCCCGCGCAGCCGGACCGGCGGCCCGAGCCCGCCGGCAGGCGCCGGCACGCGAGGTCCGCCCGTCGGTCCGGCGCCTGCTCGACCTGATGACCGACGTGCCGGTCCTGGTCAACAGCGGCAACGGCGACGTCGTCGCAGCGAACGCGCTCGGACGGGCGCTGTTCGCGCCGCTGTTCGCGAGCCCGACGAGCAGCGCCGGACGGCGTCCGAACCACGCCCGGTTCATCTTCCTCGATGCCCGCTCCCGCGACTTCTGGATCGCCTGGGACCAGGCCGCGGACAACAACGTCGCCGCGCTGCGCACCGAGGCCGGCAGGGACCCCTACGACCGGACGCTGACCGACCTCGTCGGGGAGCTGTCCACCCGCAGCCAGGAGTTCCGCATGCGGTGGGCCGCGCACGACGTCCGCCTGCACCGCACCGGCCGCAAGGCGATCCGCCACCCGGTCGTGGGCGACCTGAACCTGGAGTTCGAGGCCCTGGAGCTGCCCGCCGATCCGGGGCTGACGTTCATCACCTTCAGCGCACCCGCCGGGTCGCCCGACGCGGACGCCTTGACGCTGCTGGCGAGCTGGTCCGCGGGACACCACGGCGCCAGGCCGTCATCAGCACCGGCGGGCGCCAGCGATCGTCGTGAAGCTCCACCACGAACCGGCTCCTAGGCGCGGCTCTGCGCCCCCAGGAAAGCTGCTCCGAGAGCCGAACCCCGAGCGGCGCAGTCGGAACTCTGCGTCGGAACTGGTTCTTCCGGGACAGCGGCGCATGTCAGATCGTCCAGCTGCTTGTGCAACTCGCCAGGATCGGGGCACATGCTTGTCAGCCCTGGCGTGAGACCGGCCGGCCAACGCGGGGTCAGGTCCCGGTGCTTGGAGCCACAGGCCCCGGGGCCGCCGCTCGTGCTCAGCCCCGGCCGTCGTCGCTGACCGTCCCGGTACGCACCAGGCGCTCGGCGAGGTCGCGGAGCTTGACGTTGTTGTGCTGGCTGGCCAGCACCAGCATCCCGAACGCCTCATCGGCCGTGATCTTGTGACGTTCCATCAAGATGCCCTGCGCTTGCCCGATCAGCTCTCGGGTCGTCACGGCCCGCTTCAGCTGCTCCTGCCGACGGACGGTCGAGTAGGCCATCGCTGCGTGTGAGGCGAACAGCTGACCCACCTGCTGGGCGTCCTCGCTGAAAGCGTGCGGCTGCCGGGCGTACAGGTTCAACGCGCCCAGGTTGTCTCCGTCGACGAACAGCTGCAGCGCGAGGATGCTACGTGCGCCGCCCGCGCACGCCCGGGCGCTGAACAACGGCCAACGCTCCTCCTCAGCGGTGTCAGCGACCAGGACGGTGTGCTGCTCGTAGACAGCGTCAAGGCAAGGTCCCTCACCACACTGTTCCTGGAGCTTGTCCATGGTGGAGGCGAACGTGCTGGAGGCAGCCTCCGTCACCAAGGTGCGCCGCGCAGCGACAAGGCTCAGCGACCCGTCATCAGCGCCGGGCACCAGCCGCACCGCGGAGCTCACCACGGCAAGCAACGTTTCGGCCGGGTCGTCCTGACCGTGCAGCTGCCGAGACAGCTCCATCAGCCGCGTGGCGAGGTCGCCACGCTCCAGGCTCTCGAGGTCCTCGCCGCCGGACCCGGCACTGTCGTCGGACGCGGTGGCGTCGGACCTCACGCATCCCACCTCCTTCTCGAGCGCGCATCATGTGCATCCCGGTCTGAGCAGAGAACCTGATGGCCGGTCCGGACCCGTGGCTCCAGCAGCGCAAGGAGCTGGTCGGCCGTCTCCTCCTGCGAGAGCTGTCGGGTGAAGACGCTGTGCGCGCCCGCGTCCAGCATCAGGCCAACACCGTTGCTGTTCGACACCTGAACCGCCCGGAAGGTCGACGGCGCGAACAGCGCAACCTCGCTGAGCAGCTCGGCCGCGCTCAGCATCACGAGCGCGTCACCGATCACAAGAAGGTCCGGCTGCTCAGCCACCACCACGCCCAGAGCCTCTGCTCCGTTCTCGCTCGCGCCGATCACCTGGACGCCGCGAGCCGACAACGCTTGGCTGAGCCTGTCGGCGAAATGCAGATGCCGGTGAGCGACGACCGCCCGGCGCCCGATCGCGCCGCCCAGTGCAGCCGGCTGCTTCGCCAGGTCGGATGACGCGCACGCGAGCACGGTGGCGTGCGCGTGGGCAAGCAGGTCGATCCGGCGCCGGGCCTCGAACTGCTCCTGACGTGACAGCGGACCCGCGTGCAGGACGCGCTCACGAGCCTGCCGCGCGAGGTTCCAGGCGTCGATGCCCTCCACCTGGCGCAGCAGCAACGCGACCGGGCTCTGCGCGTCGCTGTCCAGTTGCGACATCGCCGGTCCCCTCTGCGGGTTCTGCGCTGCCCAACGGCAACGCCAAGGCTTGACGCCCTGTCGTTGCGGCTGTGCGACCAACCGACCTGAAGCAACCTATCTGGATGCGCTGAGACAGCAACCTTACCGTCCAGATAGGTTTGTCTTCCGGGACAGGTTCGCCCTCCGCCCCGCCTGTCTTTCGCCCCAGGACACGCGCTCGTCGAGACCGCCAGCGCCTGCTACGCCCACCTCGACGTCACACCGGCCGCGGTAGGCGGATGCACTGCTGCGAACTGTTCGCAAGTACAGTCTCTGGGCAACAAGGCATCCAGGGACGGAGTGACGTGGCACGAGCAGCACTGTGGGCAGCCCTCGGGACCGCGTCGGCCTTGGCCCTCGCGGCCTGCGGCTCCAGCGGTGACCGGCCTGACGCAGCCGAGGCTGCGGCTCCGGCCGAGCTGCGGCTCGCGATCGGTGGCGAGCCCGACGACGGCTACGACCCCACGCTCGGATGGGGGCGGTACGGCTCGCCCCTGTTCCAGTCGACGCTGCTGGCACGCGACGCTGACATGAACGTCGTCCCAGACCTGGCGACCGACTGGTCGCTGAGCCCCGACGGGCTGGTCTGGACCGTCGACATCCGCACCGACGCCCGCTTCACCGATGGCAATCCCGTCACGGCGCAGGACGTCGCCTACACCTTCAGCACGGCCGGCCGGAGCGGCGGCCTGACCGACGTGACGGTGCTCGAGCAGGCGGTGGCCGTCGACGTGGACACCGTCGAGCTGCGCCTGGTCCGCCCGCAGAGCACCTTCATCAACCGGCTGGTCTCGCTGGGCATCGTGCCGCAGCACGCGCACGGTCCTGAGTACGCCCGCAACCCGGTCGGCTCCGGTCCGTTCGCCCTGGTGCAGTGGGACGAGGGCCAGCAGCTCATCGTCGAGCGCAACGACGACTACTACGGACCGGCACCGGCCTTCGACCGGCTGGTCTTCCAGTTCACCGCGGAGGACGCCACGGTCGCCGCCGCTGCCGCGGGCCAGCTGCACCTGGCGGCTGTCCCGGCGCGACTGGCGAGCGCCGACATCCCGGGCATGCGACTGCTCGCGGTGCCGTCGGTGGACAACCGCGGCATCGTGTTCCCCTACGTCCCCGACACAGGGCGCACGACCGCGGACGGGCACCCGGTCGGCAACGACGTCACCTCCGACCGCGCGGTCCGTCAGGCGGTCAACGTCGCCGTCGACCGTGACGCGCTCGTCGACGGCGTCCTGGAAGGTCATGGGTCTGCGGCGACCGGCCCGGTCGACGGGCTGCCGTGGGCAGAGCCGGCCGCAGCCGTGCCGGACGCCGATCCTGCGCGGGCCGAGCAGCTGCTCGAGGACGCCGGCTGGATCGACGAGGACGGCGACGGCGTGCGTGAGCGCGACGGCGTGGAGGCCGCGTTCACGCTGCTCTACCCCGCCTCGGACACGCTGCGACAGGCGCTCGCGCTGTCCGTCGCCGACATGCTCGAGCCGGTCGGCCTGGACGTCACCGCCAGCGGCGTCGGCTGGGACGTCATCGGCCAGCGGATGCACGCCGACGCCGTGCTGTTCGGGTGGGGCAGCCACGACCCGACCGAGATGTACAACCTGTACGCGTCGTCGCAGGCCGGTGTCGAGTACTGGAACCCCGGCTTCTACGCCAGCGACGCCGTCGACGCCAACCTCGAGGCGGCGATGGCCGCGGCCGACGAGGAGGCCGCCATCCCGTTCTGGCGGGCAGCCCAGCACGACGATCGAGGGCAGGGCTTCGGCGCCGCCGGCGACGCCGCGTGGGCCTGGCTGGTCAACCTCGAGCACACCTACCTGCTCGACACGTGCCTCGATGTCGGAGCCCTGCAGGTCGAACCGCACGGACACGGGTGGCCCATCACCGCCGGTGTCACGGGCTGGCGGTGGACCTGCTGACCCGCACGACGCCCTTCGCCCGGGCGGCGGCGTCGCGCGTCCTGCGGCTCGTCCTGCTGCTGGCCGCGGTCGCGGGCGCATCGTTCGCCCTGATGGTGAACTCGCCGATCGACCCCGTCGACGCCTACGTCGGCGCCGACATCGCTGCGGTCGGGCCGGAGCAGCGAGCCCTGATCGCCGACCGGTGGGGCCTGGGGGAGCCGCCGCTGGAGCGCTTCGCCGCCTGGTCCTCGCACGTGGCGCGGGGCGACCTCGGCCAGTCGATGACCTTCAACCAGCCGGTGTCCGACGTCATTGCCGAGCGGTTCCTCGCCAGCCTCGCGCTCATGGCCACCGCATGGGTGCTGTCCGGGCTGCTCGGCTTCGTCTTCGGCGTCGTCGCCGGCGTCTGGCACGGCCGCTCCGCCGACCGCCTGATCACCTGGTGGGCGTACACGCTGGCCTCGGCACCCACCTTCTGGGTCGGGCTCCTGCTGCTCTACGTGTTCTCGGTGTCACTGGGATGGACACCCGTGTGCTGCGCCGCACCGGTGGGCGTGCTGACCGACGAGGTGACCCTGCTCGACCGGCTGCACCACCTCGTGCTGCCGGCGCTGACGCTGTCGATCGTGGGGGTCGCGCCGGTCGTGCTGCACACCCGTCACGCGGTGGTCCAGGCGCTGGACAGCGATCACGTGACCTTCGCCCGTGCGCTGGGCGAGTCCCGTGCCGGCGTCGTCGTGCACCACGTGCTGCGCAACGCCGCTGCGCCCGCGGTGCTGCTGCAGTTCGCATCACTGGGGGAGCTGTTCGGCGGCGCCGTCCTGGCCGAGCAGGTGTTCTCCTACCCGGGCCTCGGCGCGGCGACCACGGCGGCCGCCCTCGGCCAGGACGTGCCGCTGCTGCTGGGCATCGCGCTGTTCACGACCGTGTTCGTCTACGTCGGCAACCAGGTCGGCGACATCGCGCACGCGCTGCTCGACCCGCGGGTGCCGGAGGACCGCAGATGACGGTCGTCACGGCCGTGGCCGAACGGCGCGGGTGGCTCGTCGACCGGCGTCGCCGCACCCTGGCCTACCTCGGCATCTCCCTGGCCGTGATGACAGGCGTGTTCGTCGCCGGCGGGCTCGCCGCCGACGTCGCGCAGACGACGAGCCTGCCCGAGCGCAACCTCCCACCGTCTCCCGCGCACTGGTTCGGCACCGACTGGCTCGGGCGCGACGTGCTCGCCCGGGTGCTGGCCGGGCTGCGCGTCAGCCTGGTCGTCGGAACCACCGCTGTGCTGCTCTCGGCGAGCATCGCCGTGCTGCTGGCGTGCGCCGCAGGCGTCTTCGGCGGTGCTGTCGACCGCATCGTGAGCTGGCTCATCGACCTGTTCCTGGCGCTGCCGCACCTGGTCCTGCTGATCCTGCTGGCCTTCGCGCTGGGCGGCGGCACCGAGGCGGTCGTCCTGGCGGTGGGCCTCACGCACTGGCCGACGCTCACCCGGGTGCTGCGCGGGCGGGCGCGGGAGGTCATCGCCTCCGACTACGTCGCCGTCTCACGGCAGCTCGGACGGAGCCGGACGTGGATCACCCGGCACCACCTGGTCGGGCACCTGTCCGGGCACCTGCTGGTCGGGGCGGTCCTGGTGTTCCCGCACGCCGTCCTGCACGAGGCCGCGTTGTCCTTCCTGGGCCTCGGCATCGACCCCGCCGAGCCCTCCATCGGAGTGCTGCTCGCCGAGTCGATGCGACACCTGACGGCCGGGGCGTGGTGGCTCGCCGTGCTCCCCGGCCTGTGCCTGCTCGTAGTGGTCAAGCTCGTCGACACGATCGGGCACGACGTGCGCGCACTGCTCGACCCTCGGAGCCGGCAGCTGTGAACGGCTCGCCCCGGACCACGCCCGCCCTCGAGGTTCGCGGGCTCGAGGTCGACTTCGTCCAGTACGAGCGAGGGCTCCGCCGCCGGACCGTCCCGGCCCTCACCGGCATGGGCCTGACCGCTGCCGCCGGCGAGCTCGTCGCGGTGGTCGGGGCCAGCGGCGCCGGCAAGAGCCTGCTGGCCCATGCCGTTCTCGGTCTCCTGCCGCCGAACGCCGTCGAGCGCGGCGCCGTGCTCCACGACGGCGCGGAGCTCGACGCGGCCGGTCGTCGGCGCCTCGCCGGACGCGACACGGTGCTCATCCCGCAGTCGGTCACGTTCCTCAACCCGCTCGGCACCGTCGGACAGCACGTCCGTCGGGCGGCCCGAATCGCGGGCCATGCCGATCCGGATGCTGTCGCCGTCGAGGCGCTCGGCCGGCGCGGGCTGGGACGTGAGGTCATGCGCCAGTACCCGCACGAGCTGTCCGGCGGGATGGCCCGGCGGGTGCTCGTCGCCATGGCGACCATGGGGCGACCACGCCTCATCATCGCCGACGAGCCGACCACGGGGCTGCCGTCGGCCAGCGTCCTGTCGACGCTGCGCGAGCTGCGCGAGAACGCGAACGCCGGCTGCGCCGTCGTCCTCGTCACGCACGCGCTCGAGGCGGCGCTGCGGGTCGCCGACCGGATCGTCATCTGCCGCGACGGCGCGACCGTCGGCACCGCTGAGCCGACCGCGTTCCACGGCGACGGGAACGGGCTCGCGCCGTACCCGCGGGCCTTGTGGCAGGCGCTGCCACGCAACGGCTTCCGCGTCCCGGTGGGGACCTGATGCTGCACGCCGCGAACGTCTCGTTCCGCTACCACAGCGCGCAGCCGTGGGTGCTGTCCGACGTCGACCTCCAGGTGGCGCCCGGCGAGGTCGTGGGACTGTGCGGACCCAGCGGCGGCGGGAAGAGCACCCTCGGCCGGGTGCTCGCCGGAATGCTCCGACCCGACCGCGGTCGGGTGACCGTGGACGGCCGCTCTGCGCGGCACCGCCGCGGCCCGTTCCCGGTCCAGATGGTGCTGCAGGACGCGCAGCAGGCGATGGACCCTCGGTGGACCGTCCGCCGCATCCTGGCCACCGGCGCGACCGGTGCAGGGCTTGCCGGTACGCAGCTGGTCGATCCCACCTGGCTCGACCGCCGGCCGCACGAGCTCAGCGGCGGCGAGCTGCAGCGGGTCAACCTCGCCCGTGCGCTCCTGGCCCGTCCGCGCTACCTGGTCGTCGACGAGATCACCGCGAGCCTGGACGCCATCACTCAGGCGCGGATCTGGCAGCTGCTCCTC
>DATLGM010000048.1:0-3073 GCA_035540515.1 Egibacteraceae bacterium
ATGCTGCGCCGGTGCGGTGGCCTCGACGGACACGTCCATCCGGGCGCCGGCCATGCCGAGCTCGGCGAGGTGGCCCTCGACCGTTGCCGCCAGCCGCTTGCCTGCGGCGATGCGTTCGTCGCGCACTCGCTGGGCCTCGGCGTCCAGATCTGCCGCCAGCCGTCCTACGGCGCCGGCGAGCTCCTCGGACCGCTGGTCCCCGGTGTCGAGCTGATGCAGGCGGGCCCGGGCCTGCTCCGCGTAGGCCAGCACCCCTGCGCTGTCGATCTCGCCGTTCGCCGCGTCGCCGTACTTGCGGGTCAGCCGGACCAATGCGGCGTAGCGGTCGCGATGCAGCTCCAGGGCAGCCGGATCCGCTTCGACGGCGGTGGCGTAGGCCCGGAGCTCCATCCCGACGTCCGCAGCCTCGGCGGTCAGCGACACCAGCCGGTCCCGCAGGCTGTCGAGCTGTGCGTCGACGCCGTGCACCGGTGCCAGCGAGGCAGCCGCGGTGGCCAGCAGGTCGTGGCCGGCGCCTTCGTCGGTCAGGGCGGCCGCCGCCGTTTGCGCCGCGGCCGTCAGCGCCTCCGCGTGCTCCAGACGCCCGATGTCGGCGCGAAGGGCCTCCTCCTCGCCGTCAGCCGGTGCGACGGTGTCGATCTGCTCGAGCTCAAAGCGCAAGCGGTCGGCCTCGCGCACGCGATCCTGCTCGGAGGACTGCAGCATCTCCAGCTCGTCACGCGCGGCTGTCCACGCCGCGAAGCAGCGGCGGTAGTTCTCCAGGGCTGCGGTCAGCGTCGGGCCGCCGAAGCGGTCGAGCAGCTCGCGCTGGACCGCCGGCGACGACAGCCGGGACGAGTCCTGCTGGGCGTGCAGCTCCACCGTGGCCTCCATGCAGGCCGCCAAGGCCGAGATCGGCGCCATGCGCCCTCCGATCCGTGCCCTGCTTCGGGCGGCGGAAGCGCCCGGCGCGGCGACCTCACGTGCGACGATGAGCTCGTCGTCCTCGTCGTCGAGCCACTCCGCGGCCGATGGCGGCGCCGGCGCGACGGAGCCCTCGATGACCGCCGCCGCTGCTCCCGCGCGCACGAGGTCGCCATCGGCGCGCCCTCCCAGCAGCAGCTCGAGCGCGGAGACCACCATGGTCTTGCCGGCCCCCGTCTCGCCGGTGAGCACGTTCAGGCCCTCGCCAAGAACGAGCGTGACGTCGTCGATGACGCCGACGTTGCGGATGCGCAGCTCGGTCAGCACGGCACCATCATCGCCCAAGGGTCGGACATGACCGGCGACATCACGTCAAGCCGAACTTGTCCCGCACTCGCTGGTAGAAGTCGAACGGCGCCAGCCGCGCCATCCGCACCGGCAGCTCGCCGCGCGAGACCCGGACCCCCCCGCCGTTGGGGACGGCGAGGGATTCACGGCCGTCGCAGCTGACGACCGACGAGCCCTCCCCTGCCACCTGGCGCACGTGCAGGACCTCGCCGGAGTCGACCACCAGCGTGCGGTTGAACAGCGAGTGAGGGGCCACGGGGGTCAACAAGATCGCATCGACCAGCGGGGACAAGATGGGCCCGCCGGCGCTGAACGCATACGCCGTCGATCCGGTCGGGGTCGCACAGATGATCGCGTCGGCCGGCACGTTGGCCAGGACCGTCTCGTTGACCTGAACCTCGAACACGATCAGACGCTGGGGCACGGTGCGCTCCACCGAGGCGTCGTTGAGCGCCCAGGCGGTGGCCACCACCGCCCCGTCGGGATCGTGCACCGAGACCGACAGCGTCATCCGCTCCTCGACGTCGAAATCGCCGCTGACCAGGCGGCCAAGGGCGTCGTCGAGCTGGCCGGACTCGACCTCCGACAGGAACCCCAGCCGCCCGAGGTTGACGCCCAGCAGCGGGATGCCACGGTCCCGCGCGAGGTAGGCCGCCCGCAGGAACGTGCCGTCACCGCCCATGGCGATCACGATGTCGAGTCCCTCGCCGAACTCCTCGGCGGTGCGGACGTCGACGTCGCCGTCACCCCAGCCGTCCCCCTTGACCGCAACGACCGTGACCCCGGAGCCGGCCAGCGAGCGGCGCACGGACTCAGCTGCCGCGGCGGCCACGGAGCGGCCGCCGTGCACCACCAGACCGACCGTCTGCACGCGGGAAGGGGTGTCGCTCATCCGCCCGTACCCTAACGGCCGCCGCTGGTGCGCAGCGCGGTTCCTTCGGCCACGGCGCCGGCGATCATCGCCTCGATGTCGCCGGTCGCACCGGCACGAAGGTGCACGAAGAACTCGACGTTTCCCGACGGGCCGGGCAGTGACGAGACCACCACACCGGCCACCCCCAGCCCAAGCTCCCCAGCTGCGGTCACCACGCGCAGGATCGCCCGCGCCCAGACGTCGGGGTCGCGGACGACGCCGCCGCGCCCGACCGCTTCGCGTCCCGCTTCGAACTGCGGCTTGACCATGAGAAGGAAGTCGGCGTCACCCGCCGCGACGCCGCGCAGCGCCGGCAGCACCAGCGTCAGCGAGATGAACGAAAGGTCGGCGACGACGAGCTCCGCTGGGGGCGCGGGGACCTGCTCGGCCGTCAGATGGCGGACGTTGGTGCGTTCGAACACCACGACGCGGGGGTCGGACCGCAGCCGCCAGTCCAGCTGCCCGTAGGCCACATCGACGGCGACCACGCGAGCGGCGCCGTGGCGCAACAACACGTCGGTGAACCCGCCGTGGGCGGCGCCGGCGTCAAGCGCATGGCGGCCGCTGACCGACACCGCCAACCGCCGCAATGCGCCATCCAGCTTGTGGCCGGCGCGCGACGCGAAGGCCCGGGCGCCCCCGTCCACGATCGCAAGGGCTGCCGCGCTGTCGACCATCGTCGCGGGCTTGTCCGCCACCACGCCGCCGAGGGTCACACGACGCTGCTCGATCAGATGCTGCGCCTGCGTGCGGCTGGCCACGAGCCCCCGGCGGACCAGCTCGGCATCCAGCCGGCGCCGAGCGCCCACCCGGTCACCGCCGGCCGGATGCCGACCCTGTGACCGCAGCCCTGGGGTTGCCCGCGACGTCGCCCGCCAGACGATCCAGTTCGCTGACCAACCCCCGGTG
>DATLGM010000049.1:0-6604 GCA_035540515.1 Egibacteraceae bacterium
TCCGGCTCGGCGTGCGACGGCTCCGGCCGAGGTTGAGCGGGTTGCCATCGGGACCCTCGACCAGCGGCCGCCACGAGCGATCAGCCCCGTCCTCGACTACACGGTCACCACCTCCAGCGGCGCTGTGCCCTTGGTCGCAGCGGCCACCTCGGCGACGATGGCGCTCCCGGCCGGCACCACCACGACGTTCACGGTGACCGCACGCAACGCCATCGGCACCTCAACGGCATCCGCGCCCTCCAACGCCGTGTCGATCGCCGCTCCGGTCAGCAGCGGGGAGGCGGCGGTGGCGGTGGCGGTGGCGGCGGTGGGCACGAACCCCCCGACCTGCCCCTGCCCGACCTGCCGCTGCCGGACCTGCCCGGTCAGCAGGGGCCGGCGGTCGAGCTGCCGCGTGACTTGGCCGAGCCGGAGGTGCCGCAGCGCAGCGGCGTCGACTCGCTGCTGCGGCGCTCTCTGAACGCCGGAGGTGACCCGCTTGGCTGAGCGTCACCCCGCGATCAAGTTCATCGCCTTCGCGATCCTGTGCGTGTTCTGCGCCGCGTGGCTCATGCAGCAGACCGGCAACGTGCGCTTCTTCACGTCGACGCACGACTACGAAGCCGTCCTGGGCGACGTGTCCGGTCTGGTGGACCAGGACAGCGTGCTGCTGTCGGGCGTGCGCGTCGGGGAGGTCAAGGGCATCCGGATCGAGCGCGGCAAGGCCGTCGTGTCGTTCACCGTCGACGACGACATCGAGGTGCGCGACACCTGGGAGGTCGGCGCGCGGTGGCGCAACGTCACCGGGCAGCGGTACTTCTACCTGTACCCGGTCGGCAACGGTGCGGTCCTCGAGCCCGGCAGTCGCATCCCGGAGGAGCGCTCCCGTCCGGTGGCCGACATCGGGCTGTTCTTCGAGCGGCTCACCCCCCTGCTGCGCGCCATCAACCCGGAGCAGCAGAACCGGGTCGTCGAAGCGCTCAACACCGCCCTGGCCGGCAAGGAGGAGCGCACCCAGCAGCTGATCCGCGACTTCGGCTCGCTGTCGAACACGCTGGCCGACCAGGACGCCAAGATCCGCCGGGTCCTGCGCAACGGGGACGCGCTGCTGACCACCTACGCGCAGCGCAAGGACGACATCCAGGCGTTCCTGGCGGACTTCGCCCAGGTGTCCGCGACCCTCGCCGAACGCGACGACCAGCTGATCGCCGCGCTGGAGGACATCTCCGACGTCCAGGCCGAGCTGGCGGACCTGATCGAGCGCAACGACGCCGACATCAGCGACGTCGTCTCCCAGCTCGAGGTGATCACCGGCACCGTCAGCGACAACAAGGACGACTTCGAGAACGCGATCGCCACCCTCAAAGACGGCCTGGCCGTCTACATGGTGATCAGCCGCTACGGCCAGTGGTTCAACGTGCGCTTGGTGGCGGTCCAGGTGCAGAACCGCGGGCAGGTCCTGATCTGTCGCACCGAGGCGAACGGCCCCTGCGGCGAACCCAACGAAGCCAACCCGTCCGGCGGGGACGACGGGCACGAGGTCGGCTGGAACGGCGAGGGGCAGCCGGACCGCTACTGGTCGCGGGTGCCGGCGCGCGTGGACGCGGCCGCGGCCATCGCCGGCGCGGCGCTGGGCGACCGTCCGGGATCGGGCCTGGCGTTCGTCCGTGACCGCCAGGTCTCACTGGACGATCGCGGGGAGGCGGCCCCGTGAGCTTCTCCGAGCGCAGCGCCGTCCTCATCGGCATCATCGCCGTGGCGCTGATCGTTGCCGTCACCGTCGCGTCGCTGGTGCTGCAGGGCAGCATGTTCCGCGGCGGGTTCCAGCTCACCGCCGACTTCACCGACGCCTCGGGCCTGCGCCCCGGTGACGACGTGTTCATCGCCGGCGTGCGCGCCGGCACCGTCGAGCGCATCGACATCGTCGACGATCACGTCGAGGTCGTCATGTCGGTCAACGGTCACGAGCTGCCCGCGGACACCCGGGCGCGGATCGTCGTGCGGACGCTGACCGGCACCCGTGGCGTGGTCCTGGTCGCCCAGGGTGACTACAACGACCAGCTCGGCGACGGAGACCGCATCCCCGTCAGCCGCACCGACATCCCCATCGACGCCCCGGAGTTCGGCGACGTCTCCGAGGAGCTGCTGCGCGAGGTCGACTCCGCCGCGCTCAACGAGCTGCTCGTCTCGCTCACCGACGTCACCCGCGGGCAGCGTGAGGAGCTGGCCACCCTGATCGAAGGCGGCACCCGCGTCACCGAGGTCATCAACGAGCAGGAGGAGGACATCCGGTCCCTGCTCAACAGCCTGGCCGAGGTCGCGCAGGTCCTCAACGCCAGCGGCGACGACATCATCACGATCATCGACGAGTTCAGCAGCACGCTGCGGACGCTGCGGGCGCGTCGCGCGGAGCTGCAGCGGTTCTTCCGCCAGACCAACACGACGGCCGCGACCGCTGCGGACCTCGTCGGCCGCGAGCGCGAGGAGCTCGACGAGATCCTCGCCGGCATCCACCAGGTCACCGACGCGTTGTCACGGCACCAGATGGACCTGTCCGAGGGGCTTGCCTACGTGGGCGACTCCATCGACGGGTTCTCCTCGATCGCCTACTCCGGCGAGCTGAAGGTGCCGTGGGGCCACGTGTTCGCCAACTCCCTGGGCCCGGTCGGCATTGACGTGCTCGCCGGCTGCGGTGGGCTGGTCGACCAGCAGCTCGACCGGATCCTGGGGCCTGACCCACGCACCTGCGAGGAGCAGGACAACGCGACGTTCCCCGACGACACCGACGAGCAGAAGCCCGACCGCGGCAACCGCGCGCAGCTGCAGCCGACGGACGGCGGCGCGCCGGACGACGACGACCAGCCGGCAGGGACGCCCGTGCGCCCCGACGCCGCCGGCGTCGACGCCCTGCTGCGCCGGGCCGTCCCATCCGGAGGTGAGCGATGAGGCGCCTGGTCGCGCTCACCCTGGCGATGGCGCTGCTGTCCGGCTGCGTAGGACCGTTCGCACCCGAGCAGGGGATGACCTTCGAGGTGGTGTTCACCCGCACCAACAACCTGTTCGAGGGATCCGACGTCCGCATCCTGGGCGTGCCCAAGGGGAAGGTGCTCGAGCTGCGCCCCGAGGGCGCCGACGTGGTGGCAGTCGTCCAGATGCAACCCGACGTCGAGCTGCCGGCCGACGTCCGCGCCTCCGTGGCCCCGACGTCGCTGCTGGGTGAGCGCTTCGTGCAGCTGCAGCCGCCGTACACCGGCGGTCCAAAGCTGGAGGACGGGGCGGTCATCGGCAAGGACCGGACCGCCATCGCCGCCGACATCGACGAGGTCCTCCACGGCTTCGAGCGCTTCCTGGAGGGCATGGACGAAGAGACCCTCGCCGAGCTCGTCGATGTGCTGGTCGCGACGCTTGAGGGCCAGGGCGACGGGCTGAACCGCCTTCTGGGGCAGGGCGCAGAGACGGTGCGCGTCCTGCGGCGCTCCAGTGGCGATCTGAACACCGCGGTCAGTCAGCTGGCGAACCTCAACGAGACCGTCGCGCAGCGCGACGAGGAGCTCGGCGCGATGTTCGACGACCTGTCCGCGGTCATGCGGCTGATCGCCGACGAAAGCCCGGAGATCATCGAGGGCATCCGCAACCTGCGCCGGCTGTCCAACGAGCTGCGCCCGTTGGTCGACGACCATGGGGACGCCCTCGTGCGTGACCTGGAGATCCTCGCCACATCGCTGTCGACCGTCGAGCGCAACCTCGACCGCGTCGCGACCGCCGTCAGCGGAGGCCGCAAGCTGTTCACGGCCGCCGGTCGCGCGATCGACTACGAGCACGCCATGCTGCGACTGGACAACGAAGGCGAGCAGATCCCTGCCGTGCTGACCGACCGCCTGATCAACCGTCTGGCGGGTGTGTGCATCCGCCTGGGGATCGACGAGTGCTCGGACAAGGAGTTCTTCGAGCCGCTGCTGCCGGTCATCACCTGCGTCCCGAACTTCCAGGAGTGCGACACCGACGAGACATCGTTCGGCGACGCCGTCCTGGCAGGGCTCAACCTCCTGCCCCGCCGTGCCCGCGTGGAGCTCGAGCGCGAGATCGAGCAGGAACAGCAGCGAGAACGCCGACGCAACCGGCGCCAGCAGGATCAGCAGGACGCGCAGCAGTCGCGGCCGCGCACCTCCCCGTCCCCGTCGCCGTCACCGACGCCGCTGACCGAGCGGCTGCCGCTGCCCGACCCGACGCTGGAGCAGCAGACGCCCCGGGAGTCGATGGGCGACCGACTGTCGCGTTGGCTTGGGGGCGGATGATGCGCCGCCTGCCGATCGTCGTGCTGCTGGTCCTGGCGCTGGCCATCCCGGCCTGCGGACGCCAGGAGCCGTTCGTCCTCAATGCCCAGTTCGAGGACGTGGCCGACCTCGTCGAGGGCAACGCGGTCCAGCTCGCCGACGTCCGTGTCGGCACGATCAAGTCGATCGAGCTGACTGACGACCTGGCGGCGATGGTCACCATGCACCTGGATCCCCAGGTGGCGCTGCCGTCGCGGGTCTCGGCCCGGCTGCGCAAGACCAACGTGCTGGGTGAGCGGTTCGTGGAGCTGGTGCCCGACCGCAGCAGCGGCGGGCGTCTGGAGAGTGGCGCCGTCATCACCGACACCCGGCTGGTGGCCGACCTCGAAGACGTCGTCCGCACCGGCAGCGAGCTGCTCGCCGCCGTCACGGCCGAGACCGTCGCGGGTGCCATCGAGGCGGGTGCGCGGGGCGTCGGCGGACGCGGCGAGACGTTTGGGCAGGTGCTCGACGACCTCACGCAGATCATCTCCAGCTACGACCGCAACTCAGAGGACATCGTCCGGCTCATCGACGGGCTCGACGCCTTCCTCGCCGACGTCGGGCCGGAGGCGCAGCTGCACGGCGATGCCTTCACGGAGCTGGCGCGTGCCGCTCGCGTGCTCAACGAGGAGGACGAGCGGCTGCTGGATGCCGTCGACGACATCCGGGAGCTGGCGATCACGGGCGAGGACATCATGACCACGCACCGCGAGCGCACCGACGTCTTCTTCGACCGCTTCAACCGGATCACCGCCGAGATCACGCGACGCAACGAGGACCTCGACCGGTTGTTCTACGAGGTCTACAAGCACAACTTCAACACCATCCGCGGTGTCAACAACGAGATGGGCCAGATCCTGCTGGACCTCATCGTCTGCGGCGAGAACGACACGCCGGGGGACCGTGTCCGCGGCTGTGAGGACCTGCCGCAAAGCGGGCCGCGACCCAGCGGCCGGGGCGGGGGTGAGAAGCGGTGAACCTGGGCAGCCGCACCACCGCCAACCTCATCGCCGTCGCGCTGGCGTCCGCGGCGCTGATCGTCTACGCGCTCGCGCAGCTGCTGACCGGCGCGCTGCTGGACGACTCGTACCCACTGAAGGTCCGCGTGCCCGCCACCGGGGGTCTCATCCCGCAGCAGCAGGCGACGCTGTCCGGCGTCCCCGTCGGGCTCGTCACGGACTTCACACTGGTCGACGACGAGGTGGAGATCGAGCTGGCCATCGACGAGGGCCGGCGAATCCCCCGCGATGTCGACGTCGTGATCCTGCGCCGCAGCGCGGTGGGGGAGCAGGCCATCGACTTCCGTCCGCGTGAGGGGGCGGGTGAGGACTACTTCGAGCCTGGGGACGTGGTGGAGCCGGGCAGTGTCGTGACACCGGTGGAGGTCCAGCGGCTGCTGACGCTGGCCGACGAGGTGTTCTCGCCGGTCGACCCGGAGAACGCCGGCAAGCTGGTCAGTGAGATGGCCGACATCGTGCGGGGACGCCGCGACGACATCCGTTCGATGATCAGCGACTCCGCGGAGTTCTCGGCCGACATCGCCGACAACGGCCAGGACTACGACCGGTTGTTCGCCGAGGGCCGCAAGGTCACCGCGTCGCTGGCGCGCAACCGTGAAGCGCTCGCCTCGTCGATCGGCGACATGGCCGACGCGGCCGCGGTCCTGTCGGACATGCGCAGCGACTTCGAAGGGCTGCTCGCCGACGCGCCACCCATGCTCGCCAGCGTCACCGACGTGATGCAGCGCGGCGACGCGAACCTGTCGTGCGTCATCACCAGCCTCGCGGGCATCAACGAGTACATGGCACAGCCGCGCCAGATGCGGGAGACGGAGAACGCCCTGCGGTTCAACCGCTGGTTCTTCGGCGCCTACGAGGTCATCGTCCAGAAAGACCACGCCGGGCGCACCTGGAACCGGATCCAGTTCATCCCGCCGCAACAGCCCCCGGCCGGCAGCTACCTGCCCGACAAGCGGCCGATCCCCGACATCCTGCCCGGCGGCGCCTGCTCGTCGCCGTTCGGTGACGGCGCGCCCGCCGCCCACCAGGCCGACTACCGCAAGACGGTCCCCGAGGCGCGGATCGTGCGTCCCCAAGACGACCGCGCCGAGCCGGTCCGCTCGGCCGGGTACGACTCGACGCTGGTGGGCGCACGGCGGCCCGGCGGGGGCGACACGGGAGCCACAGGCACATCGCCGGGTGCGGGCGGGGCCGCGACCGGCGAGGCGGGGACCGACGTCGCCCAGGCCGGCGACGCCTCCTCACCGCCGTCCGGCCGCCTGCCGCTGACGGGGTTGGGAGCGGCTACGC
>DATLGM010000050.1:0-6585 GCA_035540515.1 Egibacteraceae bacterium
GCCGGCGCGGTCTCAGGCTGGGGCGCGGGCTGGGGTGCCCCCTCGGGCACGCCGGTGTCCTGCGGCGGCTCCTGCGGCGTCTCGTCGGTCGGGGCCACGGGGAACCTCCTGCAGTCAGGACCGGTCTCGCGGGCGGTGCGCGCGAGGGTCGACGGGGGTGCGGGCTACGGAGGATACCCGTGTGGTGCGCGCCCTCCGGTGCAATCAGGCGCTGTCGGCGGCCGCGGCGGCGACGGACCGCAACGTGTGCATCGCTGCCGCGTTGTGGGGCCGTGCCAGCTGCTCGGCGGTGGTCTCGACCGCCGTCTCGGCCACGACCTCGCGGGGCCGGCTGTCCATCAGGTTGCGGCTGAACACCGCCAGGTCGGCGGCGGTCGGCTGGATGACCAGCGTCGGCAGGCCGCGTTCGTTGAGCAGTCGCAGCTCGGCATCGAGCCGGCGCTGGGCCACGCGGCGCAGGGGGTACAGGTACCGGTCGACGAACCCCGCGGCGGCATGGCCTTCCAGCGACGACATCGGGTTGATGACGACCACCAGGTCCAGGTCGAGGTCGGCAAGCAGGTCGGCGTTGCTGGGGGAGTGCATCCCGCCGTCGACGTACCGGTCCCGCCCGATCTTCACGGGGCGGTACAGGCCCGGGATGGCGCACGACGCCCGCACCGCCCGGTCCAGGTGGGCGCGCGGTGAGCCGGGCCGCCCGAAGACCACACGCTCGCCGGTGCGCAGGTTCAGCGCGACGACCCACGTCCGGGGGTGAGGCGCCCACCCGGCGGGGACGACGCGCTGCAGCGCGTGCCCGATCGCCACATTGGTGAACATGCCCTCCGGAAGAAACGCCGTCAGCGCCACCTCGGGGCGGACGGCCCACGGCTGAAACAGCGCCTTCAAGGCCAGGCGTCGCGACTGCGGGCCGATCCGCGGCAGCGCCCGCGCCGGGGTGAAGATGTCCTTCAGCGTCTGCGCCTCGCCTGGGTCATCGGTGCGATCGGGATAGCGCTCGTCAGGGGGCAGCCGCCCACCGCGGGACCGCCACAGCCCGAAGTGCGCCGGCATGCCGGCTCCGTACAACGCCGCGTGCACCGACCCCGCGGAGGTGCCCACCAGCACCGAGGCGGTTCGGGGCTGGAAGCCAGTGGCCTCGTGAACCGCCACCGCCGCGCCCGAGAGGTAGGCGTTGCCCAGCACACCACCGGCGCCGAACACCACCCCGACGCGGGGCCGGCGGTTGACGTCGGTGGGCTGCGGTGCCCACGGCGCGCCTTCCAGGTACGGCAGCACCTCGGCGTCGAGTGAGCGGACCGCCTCGGCGGTCGACTCGAACGGCAGTGATGCGGCACTCACGACAGAACCTGCGAACTCTCCTGGGTCTGGTCCAACCAGATGAGGATGTCATCGGCAAGTCTGTCGGGTGCCTCGAGCATCGGAACATGGCCCAGATCGTCGTAGGTGATGTGTTCCCAATCCCCACGGCGAGCCGCCAGCCGTTCGATGCCTCCGGCGAGGACCAGGCGGTCCTTCGCGCCGTGGATCAGCAACGTCGGGGCACGGCTGTCGTCGACCGCCTTCCACACGCGTCGCTGGCCCGGCCCGATGAGCTTGAGCAGGCTGCGCGCCGCGTGCAGCATCGCTGCGCGCGCGTACGGCAGCTCCCGCCGGCGGCGGACGAGGTCGACGTGCTTGTCGAGCAGGTCGGCGTCGAGCCGGTCCGGGTGGGCGGCGCACAGCAGCATCGTCTCGCGGACCTGCTGCGCGGGGGTCGTCCGCGCTTGACGCCGAGCCAGGAACCGCTCACCTAGACCGGGCACGGCCATGGCGGCGAAGTTCACCACCACACGCGGGTCCACCGGCGCGTTGAGCGGCCGTGGTGACGCCGGCGCGATCAGCACGGCACGTTCGACGAGGCGGGGCCGCGCGGCGCACAGCAGCAACGTCAGCAGCCCACCCATCGAGTTGCCGAGCAAGATCACCGGCCGGTCAGGCGACACGGTTCGCACGAAGCCCGACAGCAGGTCGAGGTTGTCGTCGACGGTGGGCCGGCGTCCGGTCGGGGGGGTCAGCCCGAACCCGGCAAGATCGGGCGCGTACACCGTGCCGCGGTCGGCCAGCCGTTGCGCCAGCAGCGCCCAGTTGACGTGGGAGCCGCCCAGGCCGTGCACGCAGACGAACACCGGTCCCTGCGTCGGACCGTCCCAGCACGCGGTGTGGACGTCGACGTCGCTGCGGCCCCGGTCCAGCCTGGAGCGGGGGACGGTCAGCCAGGCCAGCCGCACGGGGGCTAGTTGTCCGGCGGGATGATGAGCTCTTGGCCGACACGCAGGCCGGTCGTCGAGTCCAGGTTGTTGGCGTCGACGATCAGGTCGAACTTCCGCGGGTCGCCGTAGAACTGCTCGGCGATGCGCGTGAGCGTGTCGCCCGACTGGACGGTGTACGTCTCGCCCTCGCCGACGGCATCCCCGTCGTCACCGTCATCGGCAGTGTCGTCGGCCTGCTGGTCCCCGCCGTCGCCGTCGTCGGCGTTGGCCTGGTCGTTCTCGGCGTCGTCGGCGTTCTGCGCCGCGGCGGCCTCCAGCTGCTGGCGCAGGACCTGGTTCTCGCTGGACAGCTCCACGACCTGGCTGTTGGCCTCGTTGTACTCCGCCTGCGACACACCATCGTCACCGGCGCACGTGCCCAGCCAGAACGCAAGGGCGAGGGCGCCGAGGAAGAACGCGATACGGCCCCACAAGACGCGGGGCGCGTACTCCTCTTCGAGCTCGTAGTCCTGTTCCATTACCGCGCAGTATCCACCATTCGCTGCCGAGCACCTACTCTGCCACGCATGATCGAGCGCGAATGGGTCTCCGTCACGAATCCGGACGATCCGTACGACCGGTACGTCTTCGACGTCAGCTTCCTGCTGTCGGCGTACACGTGCATCTACGGCCAGGGTTGCCCGGGCGTCGGGAAGGGACCGGAGATCGCCTGCTGCGGCTTGGGCGCCCACTACGTCGACGAGGACGACCGCGAGCGGGTCGAGGCGATGGTCGACGTGCTCGGCCCCACGTTCATGCAGAACTACGGCGACGCCAAGCGCAAAGGGGTCACGGCGCTGCAGCCCGACGGTGAGCACCGCACGCGGGTGCGCAACGGCGCCTGCATCTTCCTCAACCGGGACAACTGGCCGACCGGAGCCGGTTGCGCGCTGCACCACTACGCCATGGCGCGTGGGGAGCACCACATGACCTACAAGCCCGAGGTCTGCTGGATCGTGCCGTTGCGACGCGAGGTCACCGAGGACGTCGCCGACGACGGCGAGGACTGCTATGTCACGACGATCACCTCCTACGACCGGGGGGCATGGGGGCCCGGCGGCGCCGACTTCGAGTGGTGGTGCACCGACGCGGCGAGCGCGCACGTGGGCGTCGACCCGGTGTACGTGTCGATGGAGATGGAGCTGCGCGCGATGACCAGCGACGGCGTCTACGAGGAGCTCGCCACCTACCTCGCCGACCGTCGGTCGACCGCGCGCACCGCGTTGCCGTTCCGTGTGGTGACCGGTCAGCCGTCGCAGCCGTAGCAGCGCGCGACGATCAGGGGTCTGAGCGCACCGCCCCCACGCCCCACGCGGCCGGGAAGCGCACCGACCGCTGCGCGAGCTCCGGCTTCTGTGCGGCCATGACGCCCGCGAAGCGGTGCAGCGCGTCCACGACGGGGAGAAGCCGTTGCAGGTGCTGCTGCTCGGCGACCACCGCTCCCAGGTACCCAGCCACCTCCACGAGGCGCTCGTGCAGCAGCACCCATGCCGCGTCGGTGTGCGGGAGCATGTACCCGGCTCGGTAGAAGACCTCGAACGACGGGCCGGCGGTTCGCCCCGGGTGATCGGGCCCGGCCGGCATGCGGGTGGCCGCCTCGCCCAGCGGCTTGAGCACCTGGACCATCAGACCGACGGCGACGCCGGCCAGGGCCTGCAGCTGCGCCGGGGTCTCGTGGCCGTGGCCGAAGAACCGTCCGAGCGTGTACAGCAGGATCTCGTAGCTGACGTTGAACGCGTCCAGCACCCGTGCCGTCACCGGGTCGCCGACCAGCGGACTGGGCGGCGCGTCGACCGGCGCGCGCACACACGCCGCGATGACGGGGCGCGCCGGCTCGAAGGACGGGTCGGCGCGGCGCAACTCCAGGAACTCGCCGAGGATGTGCAGGAACCGGCCGTAGTGCGCGTCGCGCCAGTGGCCGCGGGTGCCCTCGCCCTGCTCCACGACCGTGTCGATGGCCTGGCGAGCCGATGCCAGATCCGTCACCGGCACAAGATCGGCCCACTGGAAGCTGTCGGGTCCGGCCTGGGCGTACGGCGGACCACAGAACAGCCACTGCTCCCCGTGCCGCTCGGCGAGGTGCTCCATGCCTTCACCGATCGCCCGGTACAGCTCGCCGACGGTGGCGAAGTGCTGGCCGGACGGGACGATGTCCTCGGGCGCGGCCCGCAGTGGTTCGGCCTCCTGCAGCGCTTGGTAGGCCTCCACGTCGTCGCGGTTGATCCCCTCCGGGCGCTCCAGGAACAGAAAGTGGCGCAGGGCACGTTCGCTGAAGGGCTCGAGCGCCAGGTGGACACCCGGCGGGTAGTAGCGGCCGGCTTGCGGCAGGTTGGGCCTGCCGACCCGCGGCGCCGCCCCGACCGCGGCGAGCAGGTTGTTGACCAGCGCCATGTGCAGCATCTCTTCGTGCGCGACCCGCAAGATCTGCTGCTTCCAGTCGGCGACGGTCGCCAGCCTCCGCTCGTCGAGCCCCTCGTCGGGATCGGTCTTCAGCGAGAACGCCGCGAACAGGTACTGGCACATGATGGCGTGCTCGAGCTCTGCGGCCTCGCTGAGCATGTAGATCAGCGCGTCGCGGTGCTCGATGACCATGCGAGGGCCGGTGCGGCTCATACCCGCCTCAACCCGGCGTCGTGGCCGCGACCCGCATCGCCGCGGCCGCCCACCGGTCCATGCGCCGGCGCAGCGACGGGGCGGTGAACAGCTGCCCGCGCAACGCACCGGCGAACCCGGGGGTGTCGGCCTGGGTGGCGAGCACCAGGCGGCTGCCGCCGCGGGCGTCGCGCACGACCCGGCAGCCGACGCTGAACCCTCCCCGCTCGGTCGTCGTCGTGATCTCGAACAAGCGCCGTTCCCACGTCACCACGCGCCAGCGCCGCATCGTCCCTGCTTCCACCGTCTCGACCTGCGTGCCGACCACGGGCGGGTCGGGATCGACGTCGGCGACGCTTTCCACGTCGGTCCACTCCGGCAGCCGCCACAGGTCGCCCACAACCGCCCACAGCGCGTCGGTGCTGACGTTGACCGACGTGGTGAACGTCTCCAGGCGTACCGACACGGGTCAGCCCAGCGCCCGACCCCGCTGCGCGGAGCGGCCGACCCGCTCGGCCAGGGCTGCGGTGCGGTCGAGGATCTCGGGGTAGTCGTAGTCCAGGGTCGCCACGTGGTAGCTGCGCTCGAGCCACACGTGCTCGAACTCGACCGCCCCGATCCGGTCGGGGATCAGCTTGGCGCTGAAGTCCCCGACGACGTGGTCCTCCCGAGACGTCAGCAGCAGCGTCGGGACGGTGGTGTCCGGCAGGCCGGCGATGGCCTGCCGCTGCAGCTGGGTCAGCGAGTACAGCGCGCGCAGCGGCAGCCGCTCGTAGCCGACCTCGTCCATCCCGGGCTTGGCGATGTCGTTGATGACCCCCGGGAACGACGACACCAGCAGCCGCATGATCGGCAGCAGCTTGGCCATGGGCGCATCGGTGCCCAGGAACGGGTTGATCATGACCAGGCCCGACAGGTCGTCGCCCCGGGTCTGGGCCAGGCGCAGCGACAGCAGCCCGCCGACGGACAGCCCGACCGCGACCTGCCGGCGCGTGCGAGCCCGCAGCCGCTCGAAGGCGCCGACCGTCTCGCGGGCCAGGTCCTGCCAGCGGACCGACATCAGCTCCTTGACGTGGGTGCCGTGACCGGGCATGAGTGGCAGCTCGACGGCGAACCCGCGTTGCGCCAGGTCCTCGGCGAGCGGGCGCATGCTCGCCGGGCTCCCGGTGAACCCGTGGACCACCAGGATCCCGATGTCGCGGTTGTCGCCCGAGCCCTCACACGACCACGGCTCGCATCCCGGCCGGATCTCCACCACGTCTCGCCTCCTGTGTCGACCTGCGCCGCCCACGGAGGCTAACAGCCGCAGCCGGCGGTCAGACGTCTGGGTCGCCGCGCTGCTGGCCCTGCCGGTTGCGCAGGAAGCCGCCCATCGTGCCGCCGGCTGTCATGCCCGCGATGCCGAAGGCGATCACGGCGATGATGATGCTCAGGGTGCTGCCGCCCCAGATCACCAGGCCGGCGATCAGCCCGAGGACCACGCCGACGATCGCGCCGACGACCGTGCCGATCGTCCCGCCGACCATCTGACTCTTCGTGGCGACGACACCAGGGCCGGCGAACGACGAGTCCGCCTCCTCACGCAGCTCGTTGCGCGGGCCTTGCTCATCAGCCATGACGCCTCCTATCGGTTGCCCTCTTCCTGCCCGGGTCAGACAACCAGAAACCCGCGCCGGCGCGGGTTTTTGGGGTGGGGCGGCAC
>DATLGM010000051.1:0-1501 GCA_035540515.1 Egibacteraceae bacterium
GCCAGCGAGTGGCGCGCGGTGCCCGCGGTCGCACCGATCAGCACCGGGCTGTCGTCCAGCGCCCCTGGCTCGAGCAGGTCGAAGAAGTTCTTGAACAGCCCGTTGTACGACCCGCTGAAGATCGGCGTCACGGCGATGACCCCGTCTGCGCCGGCGACCGTGTCCTTGGCCGCCTGGAGCCGCTCCGAGGCGAACATGGTCAGCAGGTTGTTGGTCAGGTCGTGCGCGAGCTCGCGCAGCTCGACGACCTCGACGACGGCATCGTCGCCGAGGTCGCGCAGCGCTGCGGTCGTCGCCTGCGCCAACCGCTCGGCGAGCAGGCTCGTCGACGACGGATCGCTCAGGCCCGCCGAGACCACGGCGATCGTGCGGGTCGTCACCGCGTCTCCTTCCCGGTCACCGCGCCCACGCCGACGACATCGTGGCCGGCGGCCGCGGCCTCCTTCAGCGACTGGTGCGTCGGCGCGTCGGGCACGTGGGCGGGACGGTTGGCCGCCATCTCGCGACGCAGCACCGGCACGACCTCGGACCCCAGGATCTCGATCTGCTCGAGCACCGTGGACAGCGGCAGGCCGGCGTGGTCGATGAGGAACAGCTGGCGCTGGTAGTCCCCGACGTGGTTGCGCATGTCGGCGTACCGCTCGATCACCTGCTGCGGGCTGCCGACGGTCAGCGGCGTCATCGCGCTGAACTCCTCCAGCGACGGGCCGTGCCCGTACACCGGCGCGACGTCGAAGTACGGGCGGAACTCGCGAACGGCGTCCTGGCTGTTGGAGCGCATGAACACGTGCCCGCCGAGGCCCACGATGGCCTGGTCGGCACGGCCGTGGCCGTAGTGCTCGAAGCGCTGCCGGTACAGGCTGACCATGCGCTGCGTGTGGCTCATCGGCCAGAAGATGTTGTTGTGGAAGAACCCGTCGCCGTAGTACGCGGCCTGCTCGGCGATCTCGGGACTGCGGATGGAGCCGTGCCAGACGAACGGCGGGATGCCGTCCAACGGCCGCGGGGTCGAGGTGAACCCCTGCAACGACGTGCGGAAGCGGCCCTCCCAGTCCACGGCGTCCTCTCGCCACAGCCGGCGCAGCAGTGCGTAGTGCTCGATGGCGAGGTTGATGCCCTCGCGGATGTCGTAGCCGAACCACGGGTACACCGGGCCGGTGTTCCCGCGGCCCATCATCAAGTCCACGCGCCCGTCAGCCAGGTGCTGCAGCATCGCGTAGTCCTCGGCGATCTTGACGGGGTCGTTGGTCGTGATCAGCGTCGTGGCGGTCGACAGGATCAGCCGCTCGGTCTGCGCGGCGATGTAGGCCAGGGTCGTCGTCGGCGACGAGGAGAAGAACGGCGGGTTGTGGTGCTCGCCGAGGGCGAACACGTCCAGGCCGACCTCCTCGGCCTTCCGGGCGATCGCGACGACCGCCTTGATCCGCTCCGCCTCCGTCGGCGTGCGGCCGGTGGTGGGGTCGGGCGTGATGTCGCTGACCGAGAAGATGCCGAACTGCAT
>DATLGM010000052.1:0-3740 GCA_035540515.1 Egibacteraceae bacterium
CCTCGCGCACGACCTCGCCCTCGCCGGTGTGCGCGTGGGTGGTGCACGGCATGCACGGGTCGAAGCTGCGGATCGTCCGGAGCATGTCGATGCTCGTGAAGCGGGACGGGTCGCTCACGTCCTCGATGATCGGCGTGTTCATCACCGCCTCCTCGTACGGACCGGGCTGGCCCCAGGGGTCGCGCGGCGAGGCGTTGATGGTCGACGGCGTGCAGATCTGGTAGTTGGTGATCTTCCCCTTGTCCATGACCAGGTGGTGCGTGAGCCAGCCGCGGCCGGCGCCCCACCAGCCGACGCTGCGGCGCTCGTCGGTCGGGATCGCCTTCTCCAGCTCGGTGGGGTTCATCGCCGCGACGCGTGTCTCCCCCTGCTTCATGAGCTTGTAGGCCTCGAGCAGGCTCTCGAGCGCGACCAGCTGGCTGAACACGTAGTGGTAGGCGCGCCCGCGGTTGCGCTCCAAGGCGTTCCACCGCTCCGGCACGTGCCACTCGACCTCGCGCTCGCCTGACTCGCCGCGGGGGATGACGAACCGCATGCTGTGCCCGGTGGCCTGCATGAAGTCGCTGGCCGGCATCTTCTGCGCCAGCGCGGTGACGAGCAGCCGGGAGTAGCAGCCCGCCTCGACGACCTGGCGGTCCCAGCGCGGCGAGGTCGACCAGGTGTACTTGTCCTTCCAGTCACGGGCGCCCGGCTTGGGCAGCGTGCGCTTGTTCCACGGGTGGTAGGGCGAGAGCGGGTTGCCGAGCATGTCGGTCGCGTAACGCGAGGTGTGCGAGGGCTCGTAGTAGGAGTGCTCGACGAACTCCTCCCAGCCGATGTTGATGTCGGTCAGCCGGGTGGTGACCAGCTGCCCGTCGAGCACGACGCCGGGCGTGGACCAGCGCTTCTCGCCCCAGCTGTTGCAGTTCTCGTACGTGGCGTCGTAGGCGTACGGGTCGTCCCAGTACCCGGGATCGATGTGGTTGGTCGGGCGGTAGCCCACGAACTGGTACCGCTCGTCGGCCTCGTAGAAGAACTGCGGGATGTCGTCCCACACCGCCATCATCCGCTGGGCGTAGTCGAAGATCTTGCCGAGCCGGGAGTGGAACTCGTTCAGGGTCTGCAACGTGAGGGTGGTCGAGACACCGCCCGGCACGACGTTCTCCGGGTGCGGGTACTTGCCGGTGAGCAGGACGACCATCTCCCGCGAGAGCCGGGTGAACTCCAAGCCCTCGCGGTAGAGCTTGCCGCTCAGCGGGTTCAGCGCGGTGGCGAGGTCGGCCATCGTCTTGAAGCCGTGGATGTCGATGTTGGGGCACAGCCACTTCTCGGCCTTGGGCCACAGCTCGGGGTTGGACGCCTTCAGCACGACTTCCGAGTAGTCGGGGCCGGCCAGCAGGTACAGGTGCAGCGGGTTGTCGTAGCCCATCTCGGCGGCCTCGGTCATGTTCCGGACGACCGTGCCCAGCGGCGGCGGGCAGATGCCCATGGCCTGCTCGATGGCGTACGCCGCCGCGTGGGCGTGGACGCCGCCGCAGACGCCGCAGGCGCGCGACGACACGAAGATGGCGTCGCGCGGGTCGCGGCCCATGAGGATGACCTCGTAGCCGCGGAACAGCGTGGCCTGCGCGTGCGAGTCGAGGTAGGCCTTCTTGTCCAGGTCGGCGGTGACGTGCACGGCCAGGGCGCCGGCGATGCGCGTGACCGGGTCCATGTTGAGGTCCTTGATGTGCCCGTTGCGGGCCACCAGTCGCTCGATCTTCGCCGTGCGCTCCTCCTCCGTCACCGCGACCTCGGGGATGGCGACCGTGAGGTCGTACGGGTTCGGGATGCCGCCGCGCAGCGTGGCGTTGCCCGCGCCGTCGAACTCGACCGGCAGGGTCTTGAAGCACATGCGGGGACTCCTCCGTCGGGGGCAGGCGGGCAGCAGGCTCAGGCGCGGGACTTCGGGCTTCCGCCGCTCGGCGCCTCGTCGCGCTTGCCCCAGACCTCGCCCTCGTTCTGGCCGGTGTCCTTGGCGCGGCGCATCTTGTCGTAGAACCTGTGGCCGACGTCGGCGAGCGGCGACGGCTCGTACCTCTCCCGCGCGAAGGCGGTGGGGGTGGCTCCCTGGCGGTCCCACCGCACCTCGCGGTTGAGGTTGTTGTTGCTGAACTTGCGCAGCGGCCGGATGACGCTGCCGACCATGCGCGAGACGGTCGTGGAGGCGAGCGAGCCCGGGGGGCGCTTGTAGAACGGCGTGAACTTGTCGGGGAAGCCCGGCATCGTGCAGCCGATGCACGCACCGCCCGCGTTCATGCAGCCGCCGACATGGTTGATCATGCCGCGTGAGGTGATGTTGCAGTTCACGACCGGGCCCCAGCAGCCGATCTCGACCAGGCACTCCGGGTCGCCGAACTCCTGCGCGAACTGCCCCTCCTCGTAGTAGGCGCCCCGCACGCACCGGCGGTGGACCGTCTCGCCGAACAGCCAGGCCGGGCGGCCCAGCTCGTCGAACTCGGGCAGCGGCCCGAACCCCTGAAGGAAGTAGAGGACGGCGGCCACCGTCTCGTTGAAGTTGTCGCCGATCGGCGGGCAGCCGGGGACGTTCACGACCGGCACGCCCAGCACCGACCGGTAGTCCTTGCCGAGGAAGTCCATCAGGCTCATCGCCCCGGTCGGGTTGCCTTCGGCCGAAGGGATCCCGCCCCAGGTCGCGCAGGTGCCGATCGCGATCATCGCGGCGGCGTTGGGGGCCAGCCGCGCGATCCACTCGGTCGCGCTGACCGGGCGCATCTCGCCCTCGGGCCCCCACGGCTCCTCGCCCTGCGCCGACCAGTAGCCGCCGGCCTGGTAGGCCACGAGCTCGTCCATGATCGAGCCCTCGAGGATGACGACGTACGGTGCGTCGAGCTTCCCGAGGACCGCCTGCTCCGCCGGACGCAGGTAGTGGGCACCCGCCTCCATGTTCAGCACCGGGTGGTGCAGCACCACCTGGGGAATGCCGGGATGCGCACCGAGCAGCAGGCTCTCGAGGGTCGGCGTCGTCCCGCCGGTGACCGCGACGCTGCAGCCGTCGCAGCTGGCGCCGGCGAACCAGAACGCGTGCACCTTCGTCAGCGGCCCGAACCGCTCCGGCGTCCCCATGTGGGGGATCAGGTCTTCCATCATCGCCCGGGCGGGCATCCCGAAGTCCCCGAGCGCCTCGTAGTCGTGGTACCGGTCGACCGGACCGAGCCCCTCGAGCAGCTCCTGCGCAGGAGTGCGGTCGACCTGCCGTGGGGTGCGCGTCTGCCGGTCTGACATCTGCCGCTCCTGGGCCGAGGGTGTGCCGTGAGTCACATCCGGTCGTAGGTGCACCATACACATAGCCGCGGATCGCGTGTACGGTCCGCGGTGAGGTCGATCCGCCCTTGGGAGGTCCCGTGAACGGTTGGATCCTGGGTTACCTGATCGGAGCCGCGGTCGTCGTCGTCGTGGTGGTCGTGCTGCTGCTGATGATCCGCGGAGCGAGGCAGACGGCCGAGAAGGCCGAGGCGATCCTGGCCGGCCTGCACGACACGCGGGACCGCACCGAGGGGCTGTGGCAGGTCGGCGACACGGTCCGGACTGCAGAGCGCATCGTCGCCGCCGCAGCCGACGCGCGCGCGAGCCTGACCCCCCGAGGCACGCCGTGAGCGACGAAACCTACTGGGTCATCGCCCTGCTGCTCGGGCTGGTCGTCGCGGGAGTGGCGGTCGTGCTGCTCGAGACCTTCCTGCGCCAGGTCCACCGGATAGAGC
>DATLGM010000053.1:0-6581 GCA_035540515.1 Egibacteraceae bacterium
GGGTCCTGACAGGGGTCGGCGTGCTCACGGCGTTCGGGGTCTTGGCCGAGAGCTACGCGTACGTCGGTCTCGTCGTCCGCCCTGGCCAGATGCCCGGTGCGGTGTTCGCCGCCTGGTTCCACAACTGGTACTGGTTCCCGCTGCTCGTCCTGATCCTGCTGTTCGTCCCGATGCTGTTCCCGACTGGCCGCCCGCTCACCCCGCGGTGGAACTGGCTGTACTGGTCGGCCGTCGCAGTGTTGACGTTGATGACCGTCGCGTCGTGGACGAGTCCAACCCTGACCGACGGAAGCATCGACGACCCGGCGTACGCGGTTCCCAACCCCATCGGCCTGGGACCGGCAGGCACGAGGTTCGAAGACTCGGCGCTGGCGGGGGTGCTGTTCGGCGCCGCCTTGTTCCTGGCACTGTGCTCGGTGCTCTCGCTGATCATCCGCTTCCGTCGCTCGCGTGACGTCGAGCGGCAGCAGATGAAGCTGTTCCTCTATGCCGTGGTCCTGCTGGCCGCGCTGCCGATCACGGAGAGCCTCGGTCTCCACCGTTTCCTGCCTGACACCAACCTGTTCTTCGGCATCGCGATCGCGTTGCCCCCGATCGCCATCGGCGTCGCGGTGACGCGGTATCGGCTGTACGAGATCGACCGTCTGATCAGCCGGACGCTGACGTACGCCCTGCTCACGGCCTTGCTGATCGCGGTGTACCTGGGATCGGTGACGGCCCTGACCGCGGTCACCGCGCCGGTGACGGGCGACTCCCCTGCGGCCGTGGCGGTCGCGACCCTGGTGGCTGCGGCGCTGTTCGGACCGGCCCGCCGGCGGATCCAGGCGGCCGTGGACCGCAGGTTCAACCGGGCGCGCTACGACGCGGCGCTCACCCTTGACGCTTACCGCGCCGCCCTGCGCGACGAGCTCGATCTGACGGCGATCGCGGCGGGACTGCAGGCCGCCGCCGACCTCACCGTGGAGCCATCCCGCTCGCTGGTGTGGCTGCGACCGGAGACGCCGCGATGACCGACCGGCTGCTCCGGGGGCTGGCGGTCGTCGTGGCGGTGATCGCCACCGGTGGCGTCATCCTGTCCCAGATCGCGTTCCGCGAGTCGGGCAGCGACTTCGTGTCCGGGCTGGCCTGGCCCGTCACGAACATCATCGTCGGCGCGCTGCTGACGATTCGGCGCCCGCGGCTTCTCACTGGATGGCTGTTCGCCGGCATCGGATTCTTCGGCGCAGTTGGGGAGGCTGGTCGCCTCGTCGGGCTTGCCGGCGCGAGCGGCTCTCCCGCGTGGTGGGTGACGGCCGGTGCCTGGATGTACACGTGGGCCTGGATCCCCTTGCTCTACCTGACGCTGATCTTCCTGCCGCTGCTGTTTCCCGACGGCCGACCACCATCGCGACGGTGGCGACCTGTCACGGCAGCCATCGTGCTGATCGCCGTGGGTGCGACCCTGCTGGCATCGGTCCAGGAGACACTCGATCTCGGGGTGGACTCCGGCCCGACCATCGTCAATCCCTTGGGCATCGCCGGCGTCAGCGACATCGAGGAAGGCGCGACCGGACCCGTTCTGTTCGTGTTGACCGCGCTGTCTCTCGTCATCGCCCTGGCGGCGCTGATCGTGCGCTACCGGCGGAGTGCCGGAGCGGAACGCCAGCAGTTGAAGTGGTTCACCTCGGCGGGCGTGCTCCTCATCGTCGGCTTCGTGCTGCAAGGCGCGTTGGACGGGATGACGGGCCGGCGCATCGAGATCATCGACATCGCGCTGTTCACCTTGCCCCCTGCGGCTGCCGCCGTGGCGATCATGCGCTACCGGCTCTACGCCATCGACAGGATCATCAGCCGGACCGTGACGTACGCGACCGTCACGGCGGTGCTGATCGCGGTGTACCTGGCCTTGGTGACGGTTCTCACCGCGATGACGGCACCGGTGACCGGCGACTCTCCCGTGGCGGTCGCGGCCGCCACCCTGGCAGCTGCCGCCTTGTTCCGCCCCGCACGCCGGCGGGTGCAAGCGGTGGTGGACCGACGCTTCAACCGGGCGCAGTACGACGCCTCCCGGACGGTCGAGGCGTTTCGCCACCAGATGCGCGACGACGTCGACCTCGACCGCCTCACCACTGACCTGCTGACCACCACCCAGCAGGTCCTGCAGCCGGCAACGACCGCAGTGTGGCTTCGCCCCACGGGGGGACGGCCGTGATGCGCCGCACCGCACCGTGGATCGCCTGGTCGATGTGGCTCCTCGGTGTCGTGCTCATCGTCTCGGCGGGCTTGCTGTCGGCGGCCTATCCCGCCGAGACCACCACGACGGACGACCCCGTCAGCAACTTCGTGTGGGTGTCCTCGTGGCTGGGGTTCGGGCTCGTCGGCGCGCTGATCGTCACGAACCGCCCGGACAACCGCATCGGATGGGTCCTGTGCGGCATCACGCTGGCGGTCGGGCTGGCGGTGTTCGGGCCGTCGTACGGGAGGGCGGCGTACCAGGACGGCCTGCCCTTGGGGGCGCTCGCCACCTGGGTCGGCGCCTGGGGCTTCATCCCTTCCGTGGGGCTCGTCCTCGGTCTGCTGCTGCTGTTCCCCGACGGGCGTGGGTCAGGGCGAGGTCGGCGGTGGCTGGGCTGCGCCCTCGTCGCGCTCGTGGCCGCCGAGACTCTCGTGTACGCCTTTCGCCCCGGACCGGTCGAGGGCGACGGTCCTCCATTCAACCCGCTTGGCATCGACGCGATCGGGGCGCAGCTGGACGCCCTGACCGGGGCGCTCGGCACGGCCATCGGCGCCTGCGCCCTGCTCGTGCTGGGCAACCTGGTCTGGCGGTTCAGGCGCTCCCGGGGTGTGGAACGTCAGCAGTTCCGGTGGTTCGCCTTCGCCGCGCTCACCTTTCCGGTGCTGTTCGCCTTCATCCAGACGGTCGCCCCCGAGCCGGAGGGATTCGACCCGATCACGCTGGTGTTCGCGCTGTGCGGCAACGGCCTTGCCGCGGCCATCGGGATCGCGGTCACCCGCCACGGGCTGTACGAGATCAATCGCGTCATCAGCCGCACGATCTCCTACGCGCTGCTGACGGTGTTGCTTGTGGGCCTGTATCTGGGGGCGGTCACCCTCCTCACGGCGGTGACCGCACCCGTCACCGGCGATTCCCCCATCGCGGTGGCCGCCGCGACGCTGGCCGCCGCCGCGGCGTTCGGGCCGGCGCGCCGGCGGATCCAGTCCGCCGTCGACCGGCGCTTCAACCGAGCGCGGTACGACGCGGGGCGCACGGTCGAGACGTACCGGGGCCGCATACGCGACGAAGTGGACGTCAGCGCCGTCGCCGACGGCCTGCTTGCCACCGTGACGGCAAGCATGCAGCCCGCCTCGGCCGCCTTGTGGCTGGTCGGCGACACGGGCGCAGTGCCCGGCGTCGGCGAAAAAACTTCTGAACGCGCCATTGCCGTAACGGTTCCGGAACGGCCTGATGAGACAAAGGGGCCCTGATGACACACGCATTGAGCTTCCGACGGGTCTGGCGGCGCGAGCGCCGCAAGGCGGTGACGGTCGAGGAGTCGCCCCAGGCGACGCCGGCACCCGCCGCCGTCCAACCCGATGTCGACATCGCCCCCAACGACCCGCTGCTGGCGTACTTGACGTCATCGGCCGGTGCCGTTGACCTCGACTCGCTCGAGCTGGAATCGCAGGCGGTCACCGACCTGCGGGAAGCCGGCATGAAGCTGGTCGTCCCGCTGGTCACCCACGGCGAGCTGGTCGGCTTGCTGTCGTTGGGGCCGCGGCTGTCCGAGCAGGAGTACTCGCGCGAGGACCGCAAGCTGCTCGACGACCTGGCCGGCTATGCCGCCCCGGCCGTCCGCGTGGCGCAGCTGGTCCGCGAGCAGAAGGCAGAGGTCCAGGAGCGCTCGCGCCTGGAGCAGGAGCTGAAGGTCGCGACCCTGATCCAGCAGCAGTTCCTGCCCAAGGAGCTGCCGCACCTGGCCGGATGGGACGTCGCGGCGTACTACCAGCCAGCACGTGAGGTCGGCGGCGACTTCTACGACTTCATCGATCTGCCCGACGGCAAGGTCGGCATCGTCGTGGGCGACGTCACCGACAAAGGCGTACCCGCCGCGCTGATCATGGCCAAGACCCACAGCATCATGCGTGCCGACGCTCCGCGCCTGGTGGAGCCGGGGGCGGTGCTGGCGCGGGCGAACAGCCTGCTGGCTGCCGAGATGCCGCCGAACATGTTCGTCACGTGCCTGTACGCAGTGCTGGAGCCGGCGACCGGCAAGCTGTGCTTCGCCAACGCCGGCCACCCGCTGCCGTTCCGGCGCACCGCCTCGGGCGAGGTCGAGGAGCTCGTCGCCACGGGGATGCCGCTCGGGCTGCTCGAGGGCATGGAGTACGAAGAGACCGAGACCGTTCTCCGCGCCGGCGAGAGCATCCTGATGCACTCCGACGGCATCGCCGAGGCTCACAACGACAACCGGGAGATGTTCGGGTTCCCGCGGCTGTCGGAGCTGGTGGGCGAAGGGGCCGGCGGCCAGGAGTTGCTCGACGAGGTGCTCGTCCAGCTGCGGTCGTTCGTCGGCGCCACCGCCGAGCAGGAAGACGACATCACGCTGGTCACGCTGCAGCGCTCCGCGCACACCTACGGCGAGGAGGAGCAGGCCGACGCCGGCGAGGAGCGGCTGGTCGACGACTTCCAGCTGCCCAGCAACCCGGGCAACGACCGCCAGGCAATGGACCGCGTCGCCGCCTCGGCCGCACCGTTGGGACTTCCGGCCGCGCAGATGGACCGGCTCAAGACGGCCGTGTCCGAGGCCACGATGAACGCCATCGAGCATGGCAACGGCAACAACCCCGACCTTCCCGTCTCGATCCAGCTGTTGCAGCGCCCCGGCGCGGTGGCGGTGCGGATCACCGACTGCGGGCCCGGCCCCGGTGACACCGGGGAGCCGGTCGAGCCGGACCTGGAGGCCAAGCTCGAAGGGCTGCAGACCCCCCGCGGGTGGGGGCTGTTCCTGATCAAGAACATGGTCGACGAGCTGCACGTCTACGGCGACGACGAGTCGCACACCCTCGAGCTCGTCTTGCACACCGGCAACGGTGTGTCGGACGGCTGAAGAAAGAAACGGAGAAGGCGATGGCGACGGGACTGGTTGAGGTACGGGTTCGGCACCTCAGCGCTCTCGCGGTGCTGGACCTCGGTGGAGACATCACCAGCCAGGCTGCGAGTGACCTGGAGCAGGCCTACGAGCGGGCGATCGAGATCGACCCCGCGGCGATCCTGCTGAACTTCACCTCGGTGTCCTACATCAACTCGACGGGGATCGCGCTGCTGGTCGGAATCCTCGCGCGGGCCCGGCGGGAGCACCGCCGTGTCCTAGCGATCGGGCTGAGCGACCACTACGTGGAGATCTTCCGCATCACCCGGCTGTCGGACTTCATGGATCTGTTCGACGACGAAGACACCGCGATCCGGGCGATGTCCCCGGCCGCGACCTGACGCAGCAACGCGAGCAATCGGAGGGAACATGGCGGACGCAATCGTTTCGATGCAGGTGCGGCGCGTGAACGACGCCGCCTCGGTGATCGAGATCAAGGGAGACGTCACCGCCGCGGCGGAAGACGACCTGATGAACGCATACGGGGAGGCCGCCGACGGCGCGACCAAGGTCGTCGGTCTGGACTTCAGCGGGCTGGAGTACATGAACAGCTCCGGCATCGGCCTCCTGGTCACGCTGCTGGTGCGGGCCAACCGCCAGAAGCAGCGGCTGGTCGCCTTCGGGTTGACCGACCACTACCGGCAGATCTTCACGCTCACGCGTCTGGACGACGCGATCAAGCTCTTCGACAGCGAGGACGAGGCATTCGCAGCCGCGGGGGTGGCGACATGAGCGACGCAAGCAGCGAGCAGAAGGTGCCGCGAGACGCGGCCAACTGGGCGGCGGCGATCAGCCACCTCGGCGCCGTCGACGCGCCGGCCGAGGCACTGAACCTGAACGTGACCGGCAAGCGGGTGACGTCACCGGTTCAGGGCTTCGGCAAGCTGTGGCAGAAGACCTACAAGGTCACGATGACGGGCTCTGAGGTGTCGCCCAGCGAGCTCATCGCCTTGTGGAAGCGGGAGTTCGGCAGCTTCTGGCCCAAGGGCAGCAGCTTCTACGGGGGCGCGCTGACCGGCATCCAGCCCGGTGACGTCGCGCTGCTGAACGTGTCCCTGGCAGGACCCATGCAGCTGTCGACCGGCATCCTCGTGCTCTACGCCGACGACGAGAGCTTCACGTTCATGACGCCCGAGGGGCACATGTTCGCGGCGTGGATCACCTTCAGCTCCTATGCCAAGAACGACGAGACGGTGGTCCAGATCCAGGTGCTGCTGCGCGCCGGCGACCCGCTGTACGAGATCGGCATGGCGTTCGGCGGGCACCGCAAGGAAGACCACTTCTGGGAAGCGACGCTGCGCAACCTCGCTGACCGGGTGGGCGCCTCGGAGGTATCGGTCAGCACGGTGGCGACCTGCCTGGACAAGAAGCGGCAGTGGGCCAACGCCCGGAACATCAAGCACAACGCCGCCATCCGCTCGGGGCTGTACACGATGGCGCACCCGTTCCGCC
>DATLGM010000054.1:0-8162 GCA_035540515.1 Egibacteraceae bacterium
CTGCGCGTCAGCGCCCGGGTCAACGACGTCGGCAAGACCTCCATGGAGGTCGGGGTGCGGGTCGAGGCCGAGCCGTGGCAGGGCGGCGAGCGTCGACACACCACCAGCGCCTATCTGGTCTTCGTGTGCCTTGATGACGCCGGTCGTCCGGTCCAGGTGCCCCCGCTGATCGTGGAGACCGACGACCAGAAGCGGCGCCAGCAGCAGGCGCGTGTCCGCCGCCAGGTCCGCAAGGAGCGGATCGAGCGGGTCGGCTTCTACGGGGTCTCCTGAGTCACCGACCGGGCCGCTCCGCGATGCCCGGGACGGCCGTCAGAAGATCCGGTTCGCGCGGTCCAGATCGGCGGCGAAGTCGACCTCGACGGCGGCGTACTTCGAGATGTCGACCGGACGGAAGCGGACGCCGTCGTGCTGGATGGCCAGCTCGATGCCGCGCTCGAAGTAGTCGTTGTCGTCGCACTCGGCGAGCCGGCGGATCAGCGCGGGCTTGTCGGCCGAGGACACGTAGTTGATGCCGACCGCCTCGCCCAGGGCGCCCGTCACCTGCTTGGACAGCTCGGCGATGTACCCGTCGTCGTCGACGGTGTACTTGACCTCTTCCTCGCCCACCGCAGCGTGGTCGACACAGACCACGCTCTCGTCGGCTTCCACATGCGGGCGCAGCAGCTCGAGAACCCCCTGTTCGAACACGACGTCCCCGTTGAGCCAGATCACGCCTCCGTCGCGCGTGCCGCGCAGCGCCTTGAGCAGGCTCTTGGAGGTGTTCGTGTCCGAGTAGTCCTCGTTGTAGACGTACAGGACGTCGGGGAAGGCCTCCATGATCAGGTCCTTCTTGAACCCGACGACCACGCAGACCCAGCAGTCGGGGAACACCGTGGACAGGTGGTCCATCTGCTGCTGCATGATGCTCGTCCCGGTGCCGTGCAGCGGCGTCAGCGGCTTGGGGAAGGGCTTGGCCAGGCGTGATCCCAGACCGGCCGCCAGGACGACGACCTGCGGGGCGTTGCTCATCGGTGGCTCCTACTCGTGGCGCAGCGTCGGGGGCCGGGCGACGGCGCCGCGCTGCTTGCTCCAGGTCTGCTGTGCGGTGATGGCCTCGTCGACGGCGGTCAGGAACCGCGTGGTGCTCTCCCCCCGGGCGAGGCCGCCGAAGTAGTGCTCGTTCACGCGGGCCCGGTCGGCTTTGCGCGGATCGGTCTGCAGAGCGGCGGCGAGGATCTGAGCGGTGGCGCCGACCGTCTCGGCGTTGATGATGTCCGCGCCGGCGGCCAGCGGCGCGGCGGCGGTCAGCGCCGAGCTGTCGTTGTGCCGGTCGGTCAGCAGCAACGGCCGGTCCGTGGCGAGGTACAGAAAGTCCAGGCCCACGCTGGACACGTCGGTGATCATCGCGTCGGCATCGGGGATCAGGCTGAGCACGGAGGCGGACAGCTCGACGCGGTGCCCGGCGGCAGGGTCGGCTCCGGCGGCGCGCTCGATCGCCGCGACGATGGCGCGGTGCGCCGGCGCGGTCGCCTTGTGCTCCTCGGGCACGCGCGGGTGCGGCTTGTAGACCAGCCGGTACTGCCCGGCGGCGAGGATCTGCTCGACCATCGCCAGGCCGTACACGTCGACCGACGAGTAGTTCATCGCCGCACGGTCGCCGGCCCACGTCGGCGCGTACAGCACCGTGGGGCGGTCCGACGGCTGAAGGACTTGCGGGTAGCTCACGTCCAGCTGCGGTCGGCCGACCACGACGACCTTGCCCTCGTCGAACTCGAACACGTTGTTGCGGTAGCGGTCCACCGCCGCAGGACCCGCCACGAACACCCGGTCGTAGGCCTTGGACTGATGGCTGGCCATCGAGCGCTTGTCGCTCTCGCCGTGGTTGAGGTGGACGTGGAGCACCTCGCCGAACATCAGCGTCTGGAAGTTCAGGTTGCTGTGGTTGACGTACAGCATCAGGTGCACGTCGTTGCGCTCGAGCAGGCGGTTGATGCCGTCGAGGTGCTTGACGAACAGCACGGGCAGGCGCGTCGCCCGGCTCACCTCGACCAGCGTTGCCGGGTCGCGGGTCAGCACGGCGACCGGGTGCTCCTCGTGGAGCCGTTCGAGCACCGGCAGCCACTGCTCGAGCTGATACAGCCGGGACGGGTCGTCGCCGAAGTGCACGAGCACGTCGGCGTCCAGTGGCACGTTGGCGAACCCGGTGTCACTGACCCAGCGCCGGCGGACCAGGCCCAGGCGGTGCAGGATCCGGCGCACGACGTCGTAGGCGCGCGCCCTGGCGGCGGCGAGCCTGACGTCGGGGGGTATCCGGTTGACGGGGCCCGCAGCCATACGCGGTCCTCACAGGGACTGGGTCACGACGGTCGCGCGACCTTACACCGGGTCCAGCCGCTCACCGCGCAGCACCGCGGAGACCTTCTCCGAGGTGGCGCGGCCGGCCATGTCGGCGCCCGCGGCACGCGGGCACCACACGCTGGAGCCGCCGGCGACCAGCGGTGCGACCAACCCCAAGGTGACCGCTGCGGGCTCGCGTAGGGCTCCGGTCGTCAGCACGCGGACGCCGGGTGGGGCGGCGGCTGCGTCCAGCAGGTCGGCGTGCGTCAGGTCGTGGCTCTGGCCGAGCACGGCCGGGCCGGCGCCGCCGCCGGCATCCTCGAAGTGGTCGTCGTGCGCCAGCACCTCGTCGCCGTAGGCCACACCGGGTGCCGGGGCGGTCAGGCGGCCACCGAGCCCGTCCCCGACGACGACCAGTGACGGGTGCCCAGCGACGGCCTGGCTGACCGCCGACTCGGGCACGACGACGACATCGGCGTGCGGGTCGGCTGCCGCCCACCGCACCGCAGCACCAGCACGCCACGCGGCGACCGTGACGACCCAGCCGGTCCAGTGGTCGTCCGCCGCGATCGACACCACCTGCCCCGGCCGCAGACCCAGGTCCTCGACCAGCAGGTTGGCCGACTTGCTGACCCAGTTGTCGAACGTGGCGTAGGACAGCTCGGTGCGCTCGCCGGAGCGATCGTCGTAGTACGTCAGCAGCGGCTGGTGGCCCAGGCGGGCGGACCGCTCGCGCAGCAACGAGGCGACGGTGGCGGCGCCGTGCGGTGACCGGGCGGTGTCCGTCATGTCGTACCCTTGGTCGCAATGTGTCGGTGGTCGCCCTTTGGGCGCCGCCATTGTCGCTGCACGCGCGCCGCCTTCCCCCGGCCGCTGCCCGGACAGGACCTTGTGATGCTTCGACGCCGGCAACACGCCGCGTCGCCACCGCACCGGCGGCGCGCGCTGATCCGCCTCACCGCGGTGTTCTGCGTGTCCGTGCTCGTGGGCGCCACGGCCGCGCTCGGCGCGGTGCACTGGGGGTTCGCCAAGGTCGATCGCAGCGCGGTCACCGGCCTGGTCGGCGGGTCGGCCCAGGCCGCCGAGGTTCGCGAGACCGGTCCGCGGCTGCTCAACGTCCTGCTGGTCGGCAACGACAGCCGCGAAGGTCTGACCCGTGCCGAGCGGCGCGAGTTCGGAACCGGGCAGGCCGAGGGCAACCGCACCGACACGCTCATGCTGCTGCAGCTGGAGCTCGACGGTGACGGGCGGGGAGCGGTGCTGTCGTTCCCGCGAGATCTGCTGGTGACCCGCTGCGACGGCTCACGCGGCCGGATCAACGCCGCGTACGGCATCGGGATCGAGCGCAACGGCGACGGACCGTCGTGCGTGGTCAAGACCGTCGCGGACCTGACGGGCGTGTCCATCCACCACTACGTCGAGGTGAGCTTCGCCGGCTTCTTGAAGGTCGTCGACACGCTGGGTGGCGTGGGGTTGTACCTGGATGAGCCCCTGTACGACGAGAAGGCCCACCTCGACCTTCCCGCCGGGTGCGTCCGGCTGCGGGGTCCCGACGCCCTGGGATTCGTGCGGGCCCGGCACCTGGACAACGACTTCGGTCGGATCGCACGCCAGCAGCGCTTCATCAAAGAGACGCTCCGCGAGGCGACCGACGTCGGAGTGCTCGCCAACCCCGCCAAGCTGCTGCGGATCGTCGATGCCGCCGCCTCCTCGGTCCACACCGACGACAAGCTCGGCCTCGAGCAGATGCACCAGATCGCGCTCGGGATGCGCCGGCTGACCGCCCAGGGGCTGGAGGTGCACACCGTCCCCAGCGACGCGACGTTGTCCGGATCGAGCTGGTACGTCGAGCAGCACCCCGAGCAGGCACGCCGGCTGTATGCGGCGTTCCGCGACGGCTCGGTGCTCACCGACAACCCAGAACCCACCGAGCCCGCGACCCCGTCTCGGCCACCGGTCACGGTGCTCAACGGCGGTGACGCGGACGGCGCTGCTGCGGCGGCGGCGGCGCTGCTGGAGGCCGAGGGGTGGACGGTGCAGGAGGTCGGCAACGCCGAGATCGGCGGTCTGGAGCGGACCCGCATCCTGCATCCACCGGAGATGGCCGATGCCGCCGAGGCCCTGGCGGCGGTCTTCCCGGACGCCGACGTCATCGCCGGCGTCAGCGGCCTGCCGCTGACCGTCAAGCTTGGGAGCGACACCGACGTCGGACAGGTCACGGAGCGTGCCGAGGCGCTCACCGACTCCGACGAGGGCGTCCGTCCGGGCGGGGTTACGTCGTCCGAGGTGGCGGAAGAGTTACCGGCAAGCGAACCCGAACCCGCGTACCGTGGCGCACAGATGACTGACGTGGACTGCTAGCCCCCGGGGACCCGGCGGGGGCGGGACCCGTCACCACAGCCACGTCGTGAAAGGCCCCCAGCCGCCGTGACCACGAGGGCCCCCACCCTCAGCCCCCAGGACTTCGGACCACCTCTGACGGGAGGCCGCCGTCGCACGCCCGGGCGGCTGAGCTGGACCCGCGTCATCGCCGTCGTCGCCGGGTTCATGGTCGTCGCCGTGGTCAGCGCCACGATCACCGCCGCCTTGCTGGTGTGGCACGGCCAGCGCCAGATCACCGCCGTGGACGTCGAGACGCAGGTGCCGGGCGACCTCGACGGCGACGGCGGGGTCGACATCCCTGAGCTGACCGACCTCCGCAACGTCCTCGTCGTCGGGTCCGACAGCCGCGAGGGGCTCAGCCGGCGCGAGCGCGCCGACCTGGGCACCGGGCAGTTCGAGGGAACCCGAACGGACACGATCATGCTCGTGCAGCTCGACCCCCAGCGTCACGGCGCGGCGATGCTGTCGTTCCCCCGGGATCTGCTCGTGACCCGCTGCGACGGGTCGCAGGGGCGGATCAACGGCGCGTACGACATCGGGGCGAGCAGCGAGGTCGGTGGGCCGACGTGTGTGGTGCGCACCGTCACCGAGCTGACGGGCATCCCGGTCCACCACTACGTCCAGGTCGACTTCGCGGGGTTCGTGCAGGTCGTCGACGCGCTGGGCGGTGTCAGCATGTATCTCGACGAACCCATCGCCGACGCCGACGCCAACATCGACCTGCCGGCCGGTTGCGTGCGGATGTCGGGTCAGGAGGCGCTCGGTTTCGTCCGCGTGCGCAAGATCGACAGTGACTTCGGGCGGATCGCCCGGCAGCAGCGCTTCGTGCGAGAGCTCGTCGACCAGGTCACCAGCGCTCGGGTCGCACTGAACCTCCCGCGGCTGTTCTCGCTGGTCGAGGCGGCCGCCAAGGCCGTCGACACCGACCCCTCGCTGTCGTTGGGCGTCATGCGGCAGATCGCCTTCAGCTTTCGCGACATCCGGTCGGACCGGATCGACGCCCGCACCGTCCCCGCGTTCAACCGGGTGATCTCCGGAGCCGCGTACGTCGTGGCCGACGAGGCAAGGGCCGAGGCGCTGTTCGCCGCCTTCCGGGAAGGCGTGGCCGCGCCGGCCGACGTCGGGACCGAGGGACCGTCGGACGTGCGCGTCGCTGACGTGCCGCCCCTGGTGGTGCTCAACGCCACAAACATCTCCGGACTTGCGACCGCCGCGACCCATGCGCTGCAGGCACGCGGTTTCGCCGTGGAGTCGACCGCCAACGCGGATCGCAGCGACGCGGGGCGCACGGTCATCGAGCACCCCCAGGACCGCCGGGAGGAGGCGGAGCTGGTGCGGGAGCTGTTCCCCGGCGCGCTGATCCGCCGCGCCGCGGATGCCACGACCGTCACGGTCTACGTCGGCGCCGACACGGACCCCGAGCGTCTCGCGGCCATGGCCGAGGAGGAGCCGACCCCGACGGGTCCGCCGGAGCCCGAGCCCGAGCCGACGTTTGCCGGCGCAGCCCCGCCGGAGACGCCGAAGGACTGCTGAGCATGCCTGCTGGTGAGCAGCCGCAGTGGCCTGCGGTGGCGGTGGTCATCCCGCTGCGCGACAGTGCACGGGACCTCGGCCGGTGCCTGGAGGCTGTGCTGTCGCAGGACTATCCCGGCACCATCGAGGTGGTCTGCGCGGTCGGGCCGTCTCGCGACGACACGGCGGCCATCGCCGGCGCGTGGGCTGGGCGGGATGACCGGGTGACCGTGGTCGCGAACCCCGCGGGCACGACGCCGGCGGCACTGAACGTGGCGATCGGTGCCTCCACCGCACCGGTGGTCGCTCGGGTCGACGGGCATGCGGTGCTGCCGCCCGGCTACCTGCGCCGGGCCGTCGAGACGTTGCAGGCGACGGGAGCCGACAACGTCGGCGGTGTGCAGGACGCGCAGGGCGAGACGCCATTCGAGGTTGCCGTCGCGGCCGCCATGACGTCGCGCTTCGGCGTCGGCAACGCGGCGTTTCACTACGGCGGCGAGCCCGGCCCCACCGACACGGTTTACCTGGGCGTGTTCCGCCGGTCGGCGCTGCAACGCGTCGGTGGCTTCGACGAGACGCTGATCCGCAACCAGGACTACGAGCTGAACTGGCGGATCCGCGACACCGGGGGAGTGGTCTGGTTCGACCCGCAGCTGCGCGTGCGCTACCGCCCCCGCTCGGACCTGCGCGGTCTGGCCAGCCAGTACTTCCAGTACGGCCAGTGGAAGCGCGAAGTGCTGCGGCGCCACCCGCGTTCGGTGCGCCTGCGCCAGCTGGCCCCGCCGGCTGCGGTCGTCGCGAACACCGCGGGCTTCGTGCTCGGCGTCGGGCACCGGCGGTGGTGGTTGGCCGCGCCCGCGCTGTACGCCGGCGCCGCGACGGCCGCCGCCGCACTGGCCGGCCGCGGTGATCGGCCGACGGCCGTGCGCCTGCCTTTGGTGTTCGCCGTCATGCACCACGCCTGGGGCGCCGGCTTCCTGCTCGGTCGCCGCCGGCGATCGTCATGACGTCGCGGCGATGACCACTTGGACCGCGACCCACCCGCCGGCGATCGCCATCGTCGCTGCGGTCAGCCATGCCGCCCCGACCCTGCGCAGTCGCTCGTGGGCTTCCAACGCTCCCGCCCCCACCGCGACCGTTGCGAGGGCATAGGCCGGCAGCACCGCCGCGGCCGGCCACCCCGGCAGCGCCGCCGCGACCAGGGCCAGGGCGACCACCGTGGCGACGACTGCCGCGTTGCGTCGATGCGGCCAGCGCTGCTGGTGCAAGGCGAGGGCGACCGCCACCGCCGGCGCCGCCAGCGTCACGACGGTGCCCGCAGCGCCGGCCGCCCACAGCTGCGCCACGACGATGCTGTCCCAGGCCGGGACCGCGGTCTTCGCCGCCGCACCCACCGCCCACCCGCCGGCGATGGCGGCACCCAGGGGGATGCCCTCGTACCGCGCCCATACGAGGGCCGTCACGGCCAGCGCGGCCGCCAGGGCGACACCCGTGGGGGGTGACAGCACCGTCACCGCTGCGACGGCCCCCGGCGCCGCGGCCAGCGCCCCCCGGTCCCGCTCGACCAGCCAGCGGACCGCGAACCCGACGGCGGCCACGCATGCCGGGGCGCTCAGCCCGCCAGGAGCCAGCGTCGTCGCGGCCACGACCGTCGGCGCCGAGACCGCGTACACGATCGCGGCGGCCCAGGCGACGCGACCGGCGGGGCGCACCCAGGCCCGAAACGCCACAACCGTTGCGACGGCGGTGACGACCAGCATGGCCAAGCGAGCAGGCCAGACCGGATCCGGAGCACCAAACGGAAGGGCCGCCGCCTCCCCCGGTGACAGCGGGCGCGTCACGTCGCCGGCGACGACGGCCAGCAGCGCGTAGCCCGCGGCCGCGGCGACGACCAGGGTCGTGTTGCGCCGGATCTCCGCGCGAACCTCCATCGGCGCGCGATCGTACGT
>DATLGM010000055.1:0-7953 GCA_035540515.1 Egibacteraceae bacterium
CGCACACCGCGCCGATCGCCGCCCAGCGCAGGTCCCGCGACATGAACGACCCGCCGATATAGCCAAGTCCTTGGCCGATCCACAGGATTCCCAGCGCGGCGAGGGACCCCGCGAGCACCACCCGCCCTCTCATCAGCCGACCGTACATGCCCGGGCCGAGGCAATGTCACTGACGACCGCGACATGGAACGACTCCCGCCCAATTGGGCGGGGGTCGTGTGGATGGGTCGCCTACTTCAGCGAAATCCTGACGCCGTTGGAGAAGGCCGAGTCGTGCAGCTGAGCCGCCACGATCTTGGCGTTCTTCGGCACGTCGAAGACCATGGTTCCCCGCACGCTATTGCCCGGGTTGATCTCCTCGATCCAGACCGAGTCGTTTCCGTCGATCATCATCGCCGCCATGTCGTCGTGTGCGAACTGGCGGCCCTTGGCATCGAAGACGACCTGGTTGTCACTGAACAGCATCTGCGGCTCATCGCCGTGGTTTTCGACCGTGACGTCCATGAGGCAGAACTGCCCCTGGGCCTTTTCTTCCAAGTACTGAGAACCGAGCTTGGTCTTACCGCACTCGAAGCTCTTCACGACAAAGGTGAACTTGCCGTCCTGGGCGGGGTCACCGAGTCGATGCGCCTCCTCCACGGGGCTTTCATCGCCCGCTTCGGCGTCCGCAGCGTCCGCCGCACCCTCTTCGGCAGTGTCTGCCTCGGCTGCCTGCTCGTCCGTCTCGGCCTGGGTGTCATCCGCCGGCGCCTGGACGGACTGGGAGTCGGCGACAGGGGCATCGCCACCCCCGCTCAGGCTTTGGCCGACGAGCAGGACCACGATTGCCAGCGGCGCGACGATCAGCGGCTTTTTGTACCAGGGCCGAACGGCCTTGCTGTACGCCTTTTCGGCCTTTGCGCGGGCCTTCGCGTCCTTCGGCGACTCGGGCGCCGTCGGCTGCATGAGATCTGACATCAATTTCCCCCGTGTGAAGGTCGACTGCATGAGGTTCGACTGCGCCCGCTTGAGCGCATGTAGGGACTGTCGGATATGCGAAAGATGTTCGCTACGCCGAAAAAGGATCAATTCTATTCGCGACCTGATAGCCGCTCCGAACCATCACCGGTGCGTCGGAGTGCTGTGACCTATCTGATCCGATTTGACCAGCGTCGGTTCGCCCGCGCGGCCGGTCCAGGGGCGGCATCCCTGGCGTCCCTCACGGCTGCCTCGTCGGCCCTCAACCAGACGGCAGCGGGGTGACAGTCCTGGAGATGCGGGGGATTTCGGTGCGGACAATCGTCGGGCCGCCCGTCGCTTCCCGCCCGCGCTCGCCGCGGGCGGCCGCGGTGTCACAGCGGAAGCCCGCCGCTCGCCGCGGGCGGACGCGGTGTCACAGCCGAAGACGACACTTATCCCATGACCGTCATCGCCGTCGCCGTGGGTCCCTGGGTTCTCGCCGCCGCCGCGGCGGGGGTGCTGTGGCTGATGAGCCGGGGCTCCGACGACGCCCCGCCCGACGACGCCGATCCCAACGCTCCCGACGAGCACGGGTTCATCCCCGCCGACAAGTACGGCTATGGGTACGGCTACAGCTGGGGCAGCCCCTACGGCGACCCTGACCTCTGACCGACGGGGCGCGCCTTAGCCGGCGGCGGGTCCCGGCTCTCCCGACGCTCGCAGGCCGGGGCTGACCTCAGGGTCGAAGCGGTCGATGAACAGCGCCTGGTTGCGGACCGCCCGCGCGAACTCGTCGAGCTCGGCGCGCGTGGCCCGATCAGTGGAGACCTCCGCCGCGGCACTCAGTGCTCGGCCGGCGTGGTGCAGCAGGGCAGCGGCGTCGGCCAACGGCTGCAGGTCCGTTGCCGAGACGACCAGTTGCCCGGCCGGGTGTGCTGCTTCCTCAGCTTCCGTCGTGGACTGCTGCGTTCGCTGCACCGCATGCTCGCGCGCCTGCCACAGCGGAAACGCCGTCGTCTCCCTGGCCGGGCAGCGCCGGCGCTGCAGCACAGAGTGCATCGCCCAACCCGAGGGTGAGATGACCGTCGCCTGACCGCAGTGGATGCATCGCTGCAGCAGCTCCTTCTCGTCAGCGCTCGCCGCGATGCCGGCCACTACCGCAAGGGCTATCACGAGCGCCCCGCCGCCGATCAGCGCAATGGTGAGCATCGCAACGCCCCCGATCTGGTCTGTGAGCCCCGGCCCCGTCGGCTCGGCCCTGCTGGTCCAACACCCCGACGAGAGCGCGTGTTCCGAGTTGCCACCATCATCTCGTCACGCGGTTGCGCCCCAAGCGCCGCCGACGCGCCTACCGGTCGTCGGAGGAACGGCGCTCGGCCGCTTGCCACGCGCTGTAGGCGGCGTGTCCCAGAAACGCCAGCAGGTACACCACCGCGGAGAACCCGAGGAATGGCAGAACCGCGCCTCCTGACGCAACGATCAGGATCAGCACGCCGAGTCCGAGGAGCCGGAAGTCCACTGGGCCACCTTGGCACGGCCGCGCCGGCCCGTCCACGGGGGGCCTGACCCGTGAGCGGCCATCGGGGTCACACCCCTGGGCTACCGTAAGCGGCGCATCACGAGCGACGCGAGGGACCTGACCCGCTGACCGTCGCAGCAACCTGGCTCACCGCCAAGGTGCTCCTGTCAGGACCCGATGTGGCTACGGCAAGACGGTGAGGACATGGAAGACAGCGGGGGTTTCGACGGCGGCGACTTCCTTCTCGGGGCGCTGCTCGCGTCGTCTCTGGTTCACGGCAACCAGCAACGGCAGATCGCCCAGCAGCAGGCGGCCGCCGAGGAGGCGATCGTGCAGCGCGGCGAGGCCGCGTGGCACACCGCCCAGCAGTACGGGATGACGCCGCAACTGCATTACGAGATCGCGCAAGCCGAGGCGGTCGCTCGACGGTGGGAGCAGCGCCGGCGCGAGGCCGACCTCGCCGCCCGCGCCAAGCACATCCGTCGCGGCTGGCCGAGCACCCTCGCGGGCGCTGCCGGCATGGCCTTCCTCGGCTTCTGTGCCTGGGTGATCGCGGCGACGCTGCTCGAGCTGGGCGACCAGGCGATTGATGAATTCAAAGGCGGCGCGGCTGCCTTGTCCGCGGTCGTCTGGCTGTGGTGGGTCGGTCGCCGCCACGAGAAGGCAATGTCGTCGCTGTCCGGATGGGAGCGGCGTTGGCTGCACCACCACGGCGGCCCGTGGCACGCCCACGAGTACACCGATCTGCAGCACCGCCACTGACACCGCCACTGATCTGACGAAAGGACTGTCACACCGCAGCAGCACCATGCACACCGCATCAAGAGCGACGCGAGGGACCTGACCCGTCGACCGTCGCGGCAACCTGGCTCGCCGCCAAGGTGCCCCTGCAGGACCGATGTGGCCGGATCGACGGCAACCACCGGCGATCCCTCGGGCGACCGGCGTCGTCGGCCACGCCGACCGTCGTCAACCAAGGGAGCAACCATGGAGATCGGAACCCCGCTGGTGGTCCATCAGCGCCGTAGCGTCGTCGACGACGCCGACCTGCTCGAACCGGCCGAGGCCGCAGCCGCCGACAGTACCGTCGCAATGGCCGAACCCGCGGACGACGCCGGCGCCGCCGAGCCGACCGATCCCGCCGGCGTCGAGGCACTCGCCTCGGGGGGGACGCGATGAGCGCCGTCGTGCTGCCGGCGCGCAAGGCCGTCAAGTTCGCCGCCCTCGGCGTCGATCCCACCGCAGGCTCGGGCGTCTTCTTGCCGTACGCCGTCGGCGTGCCCTACCCCGCGGAGAGCACCGCGGTGTGCGCCCGCGGGGCCACGCATGCCGTCCCCGACCCCGGGTGCACCTGCGGTTTCTACGCGGCCCGGAGCTTCGGCGACCTGCTCGATCTGCTCCACCCGACGCTGGCGCAGCTGGCCGGCAGCGCACTGCTCGACGTCGAGCTCGGCGGCATCGAGCTGGCCGGTCCGTACGGGATGCGCGCCGGCGAGCAGCGCGTGCTGGGCGCCGGCCTAATCCGGCTGTGCGCGCAGTGCATGCAGGCGCCACGCAGCGGCCCTGCCCCCGCCGCTCACCTGTACCTGCTGCCGTACGCCGGTCGGGACATCCCGTACCTCGTCCGCCCGTTGTGCGACGACCACGCCGCCGAGGCACACACGGCCGAAGAGATCGGCCTCGGAGACCTGTCGGGTCTGATGCGGACCGAGGTCAGCTGGGCGCCCCGAGAGCTGCTGGCGCAGATCGCCGAGCGCCACCAGATCCGCCTGGCCGCAGGTCAGCCGCACGGTCCGCTGCTCGCCCACCGCCGCGTCTGCGACCTGCGGATGGGACAGGTCGGGTTCACGCCGGTCGCCTCCGTCCGCCTGGACTCCGGCGGTCGGTTGTGGGTCAGCGCCAACGCCACGGCTGCACAGCGCCCTCGCCGGACCGGGGACGTTGCGGTGCTGCGCGCTGTCGGGCTGTGGCTGGAGCTGGTGATCACCACTGACACCGCCGGCGCAGTGGACGCCGCCGTCGCCACGCCCCGGCCTGCGCAACTGCGGTGCACCGAGATGCCCGTCGACGTCGTGCACGGCACTCGTCGCGCACCGCGCCTCGCGGCGGCCCTCGGCTACTGACCTGCGGCGGGTCAAATGGCCGTCATATGTGACGGACGGTGTGGGTCACATTGCACTCACGACGACATAGGAGGCGGGAACCATGACCACACTGCAGACCACCCCGCTCGCCGCGGTGCTCGACCTGGAGAACCTGCTGCACACCGCGCGCGGGGTCAGCCCGGCGGCGGTCCGGACGCAGTTCCTCGAGATCGCGGCGTGGGTCCACGCCCTGGGCGAGGTGCGGTACGCCGTCGGCTGCTGCGACTACTGGCTGGCCAAGATCCTGGCGCCCGTCGCGGCCGAGGCCGGTGTCCGGATCTTCCCCGGACCGATCGGGCGGGACCGCGCCGACGGCGAGCTGCTGCGCCGCGCCGCGGACATCCCCGACTCGGCCGAGGTGCTCATCGTCGGCAGCGGCGACCGCGCGTTCGCCGGGCTGCTCGCAGACCAGGCGCTGGCGGGCCGGCGCACCGTCGTGATCGGCCGGAGCCGCTCGATCGCGACAGCGCTGCGGGCCGCGGCGCATCACGTCATCGAGCTGGCCGATCCCGCCGCCGCCGTGCGCCGCGCCGCCTGAGCAGCCGCCGCCGCCACACACCCCGCTGCAGAACAGGAGAGACCTCATGCCGCTTGCCCGCCTTCACGTCGGCGCCCCGATGCACCGGGGGGCGCTCACCCTGTTTCCCGTGTGGACCGAGCATCCCGAACCCGCCAACGGCTACATCACCGGGCGCGCCGCGGAGGCGGCGCAGGCACTGGTGGTCGACGAGCTCGAGACGGCGGTCGTGCCGGAGCTGCTGGCCGTGAACCACGGTCCCGCGCCTGTGCTGCTGCTTGAGGGCGAGGTGCTCGCCGGCGGGCTGCAGACCCGCGTGCTGAACGTGTCCGTCCTGCTACCGCCGCAGCGACCGATCCCCGTCCCGGTTGGCGTGTGTCGAGGCGGGGCGCTGGGGTGACCGGCGCGCCTCCCGAGCAGCGGGCACGCACGTCCCGCCGGCGATGCGCCGCGACAAGACCGCCTCGGTCAACCGCTCCAAGGCCCAGGGAAGGCGCACCGCCGACCAGCATGCGGTGTGGGCGACCGTCGCCGAGTACGAGACGGTGCTCGCGGCGCCGTCGCCGACCAGCTCGTACGCCGACGTCGTCGACCAGCGCAGGGACGACGTCGCGTCGATGACCGAGGGCTTGCAGCCGCTGCCGGGTCAGCGCGGTGTGCTCGTCGGCGTCGGGGGGAGCATCCGGTGCCTGGAGCTGTTCGACCGCGCAGCGACCTTCGCCGAGTACTTCGACAGCATCCTCGCCGGCTACGCGGTCGAGGCGCTTGCGGCCGAGCCCGTCCCCACCTCCTCGAGCGCGGCGCGGCGGTTCGTGCGAAGGCTGGCCTCGGCGCCGTGGCAGTTCAGCGACGCGGTGGGCTTGGGCCGGGAGATCACCATCGAGGCCGAGGGTGTGACCGGCACCGGGCTGGCGTGGGACGAGGAGCGCCCGCCAGTGCACCTGGCTGCCTTCGCCTAGTTCGACTTGCCGTTGCACCGTCGCACAGGGACGTGGTGGGTCTTGGTCCGCGCTACTCGCAGCCGATGCCGTCCCCGTCACCGTCGAGGTGAGGGCCGTAGCCCGGATCGCCGCGGCGCACGGGGGCGGCGCCGGCTTCGCGCGCCGCGGTGCAGTTGGCGTACGCGCCGCCCGGCGGCAACCCGGCGTCGGCCGCCGGCGCGGGGGCGGCCGGCGCTGGGAGGTTGCAGCGGTGCTCGGTGGCTGAGTCGGCGGCGACGTACCGGTCCTCGCGCGGGTGGCGGCCGTAGCCGTCGCGGGAGTCGTAGCGGGCGGTGGCCAGCCCCTTCTTGATCAGCCGAAGGCCGGCGTCCGTGCCGTCGACATCGACGTACCGCAGCAGCCGCCCGTAGCGATCGCGGTCGTCGCGGGCGCCGGGGCGCAGCGTGACCTGTCGGTCCAGCACGAGCTTGGCCAGCGCGCTGGACGCGGGACCGAAGCCACACTCGCCGCGCTCGGGGGTGTCAATGCCGATGACCCGCACGCGTTCGGATGCGCCGCGGCTGCTGACGACATCAACCGTGTCACCGTCGACGACGTGGACGACGCGCCAGGTGTTCTTCGGTCGCTTGGGCTTCGGCGCGGGTGCGGGCGACTGCGGCGCGGGGGCGGGGGCGGCCGACTGTGCCACGGGCTTCGGCTTCCGCTTGGCGGCGCGCTTCTTGGCTGGGCCGGGATCTTGTTTCTGCTCGGTGGCGGGCGCGGCGGTGGCAGGGGCCTCGGCGGGGGGCGCGTTCCGCGCGAGCTCGCGGGCAGGCGGCTCCTCGGCGTCGACGGGCTCGGGACCGGCCGCCGGCTCCGCCCCGAGCAACGCTTCAGCCCACGGCGGCGCGGCGATGAGCAGCACCGCAACCGCGGCGATGTACCGCGCCGTTGACTGCCGAGACGCGCCGGCGACGAACAGCGCCACGAGCGCCGGCCATGCCAGCAGCCATCCGATCGCCTGGACCCACAGCGGCCACCCGCGGAACCACTGCCACAGCGCAGTCAGCGGCCGGCGCGGCATCGCCGGCGGCGCGGGGGACGGTGGCGGGACGGTGCTCATGCCACTGGATAGTCGGTGACGCCGCCCCCCGCCGACAGGGCTATGGGCCGTTTTGGTCGGATTTGGTCCCTTCGGACTATGTGACCCAGGGAGCGGTCGGGGTGGCTACGACGCGTCCGTCTCCAGCCGGCGGAAGTACTCGGCCAGCTCCGGCTCCGAGCAGACCCTCGCCTCCTGCAGGCCGGCCCTGATCGCGTCGAGGTAGCTCGGGTGGGGATCGCCGCGCGGGAAGTCCTGGCTGGTCGTCACGGTCACGGCGGGAGTCCCGTCGATGTCGCCGAGCCGCAACAACAGGTCGTACTTCCCGCCGACCGGCAGCCGCCGAGACGCCCCGACCGTGGGCAGGTGGGTGATCGGATCGATGTCCTCCTGGCCGTTCTCGTGCGCGACCAGGTCCTCGATCTGCTGCCACTGCAGCAGGTAGCAGCGCGCGTACGTCATCGCCGTGGGGTGCTCGCGGGGGTCGACGAACGCCACCGAGCCGGGCCACCGACGCGACGTGCCCGCGAAGTACAGCGCGTGCCGCAACGTCGTGACGGTCTCGTCGGCCGGCGGGTGGGCGACGCGCCCACCCGCGTGCAGCCCGAACACCCCCTCGGCGTCGGCCCCTTCGATGTACGCCATCAACCTCGCGCGCAGGGTGTTCGAGCCGTACGCGGCGTACCAGATGCGATCGGACGGGCCGATCGGGAGGGTGTGGTCGTGCTCGGCCGGCGTGCTGTGCGAGGCCACGCCTCGACGATACCGGCGCCGGCCCGCTACGACCGATGCGGCTGAAGCGCCAGCTCCAC
>DATLGM010000056.1:0-1669 GCA_035540515.1 Egibacteraceae bacterium
GTTCCAGGGCAGGCCGAACTTGCCCGTGGCCGCGCGCTGCGCGCCCACGCCGTCGGTGGCCCACTTGAACTGCGCGCTCTTCTGCAGCAGGTCGCGGAGGGGCACCGCGCCGACGCCGCCCATGTCGTCCTGGGCGCTGGACGCGACCGGGTGCAGGTGGGGGTTGGCCTGGAGCATCAGCGCGGCGAGGCCGCCGATGTGGGGCGCGGCCATGCTCGTGCCGCTGAAGCCGATGTACTGGTTGAGGCTGTACTCCAGCGGGGCGAGGATGCTGGTGCCGGGCGCGGCCACGTCCGGGCGCAGCTCGTCCAGCCGGTCCACGTCGGCGTCGGGCCGGCGCGGGCCCCGCGAGGAGCTGGCGGCGATGCGGTCGTCGCCGCGGGCCACGGTGTTGCGGTCGTCGCTGTTGGCCACGATGATGGCCCCGTCGGAGCCGGTGGTGAGGGTCTCGCGCCCGGCGCCGCTGTTGCCGGCGGCGATGACGAAGGTGAGGCCGGAGCGGACCACGCTGTTGATCGTCCGGGACAGGGTGGTGTCGGGGTTGTTCCCGCCGGCGGTGAAGGACATGCTGGCCACGTCGATGCGGTCCTCGCCGGGGTCGCCGTAGCAGGTGTCGCCGCGGTTGTAGGCGACGATCCAGTCGAGGCCGGCGAGGATGCCGATCGCGGCGGCCGTGCCGATCTTCACCTCGACCAGCTTCGCCTTGGGCGCCACGCCGCGGAAGGCGCCGTTGGGGCCGCCGGTGCCGAGGGCGATGCCGGCGACGTGGGTGCCGTGCGCGGCGTCGTCGCTGGGGTTGATGCAGCCGACGGGGACGGTGGAGGTGGTGTCGACGGCGCCGTAGAGCACGACGCCGGTGAGCGGGTCGGTCTTCTGCACCAGCTTCGGGTCGTTGGTGGTGGGGTCGTCGTCGAGGTCGTCGAGGGACTCGTGGCTGTTGTCCACGCCGGTGTCGAGGATGGCCACGACCATGCCCTCGCCGCGGAAGCCCAGGGTCTCGTGCACCGACAGCAGGTGGTCGAGGCCCTGCTGCACCGCCACCCCCGCGGCCTGCCGGACGCGGATGGCCTTCGTGGAGGTGTCCAGCAGCGGCTCCGGCGGCTCGAACTTCTCCACCATCACCACGCCGTCCGCGGCGCGCATGCCGGCGACGCGGTCGTAGGTCGTCTCCACCTGCACCATGTCCCAGGAGCGGAAGACGTAGGCCTGCACCGCGCCGAAGTCGGTGCGGAGGGCCGCGGCGTCGGCCTCGGTGGGCCGGCGGTCGTAGTGCAGCACGGCGTGGACGATGCCCGCGGCGCCGGCGGCCAAGTCCGCGTCGAGGCGGTCGTCGAGCTGGTTCCGGTCCTTGTCGAGCGACCACGTCGCGTAGTAGGCCGTGTTCGGGTGCCCCTCGGTGGCCGCGACCGGCGCCGCGAACGGCACCGCGGACGCCAGGAGGAACAGGACGGTCGCCAACGTGGCCCACGAGCGGTCGCGGCGCTGGTGCAGCATGCCTTTGCCCCGCCCCGCGGAGTCCCACGTCGGCGCTTAACCATTGCCTGCGGCCGTTGGCACCCGGCCAATCGCGCCCAAAGGACCGCCGCCGGACTCAGCGGCAGGAAGCGACGAAGTTGCGCAGCAGGTCCTTCCCCTGCGGCGTCAGGATGCTCTCGGGGTGGAACTGCAC
>DATLGM010000057.1:0-10690 GCA_035540515.1 Egibacteraceae bacterium
CCGGATTGGTGGACTGCACGGTGCCGCCGGGCGCGTCGTCGCGCGGTGCGTTGCGGATCCTGGAGGCGATCGTGGGTGCCATGACATGGGCTCCTAGTGGTGTTCGATGCGGTCGAGGACGCGATCGAGCGCGTCACAAGCCGTAGCGAGCTCGTCCTCGGTGACGTTCAAGGTGGGCCGGAACCGCAGACTGCGCTCCCCGCAGGGCAGCATCAAGACCCGCTCTTCGACCCGCAGGCGTTCGCGGACGTCGTCGCGCAGCGACGGGACCCCGAAGTCGACGGCACAGAACAGACCACGCCCTCGGGCGTTGCTGATCGACGGGTGACGATGCTGGAGCTCGGTGAGCCGATCGAGCAGACCCTTGCCCTTGCGTCCGGCACCGGCGATGAGGTCGGCGTCCTCGATCACCTCGAGGATGCGGCGTGACCGAACCACGTCGGTGAGGTTGCCGCCCCAGGTGGAGTTGATCCGTGACGGCACCGCGAAGACGTTGTCGGGCACCTCGTCGATGCGACCGCCCCCCATGACGCCGCAGACCTGCGACTTCTTGCCGAACGCCACGAGGTCCGGCGACAACCCAAGCTGCTGGTAGGCCCACGCAGTGCCGGTCATGCCGAAGCCGGTCTGGACCTCGTCGAGCACGAACAGCGCATCGTGCTCGCGGCACAGTGCCTGCATCGCTTGGAGGAAATCAGCGCGCATGTGGTTGTCACCACCCTCGCCCTGGATCGGTTCGGCGATGAAGCAGGCGATGTCATCCGGGTTGGCGTCGAACGCGGCCTGCGCCTGGTCCAGCGCGCGGCGCTCAGCCGTCTCCACCTCGTCGAAGTGCTCCGACAGCGGGAAGCGCACCGCGGGGACGTCGATGCGCGGCCAGTCGAACTTCGGGAACAGCGCGGTCTTGACTGGCTCGGTGTTCGTCAACGACAGGGTGTAGCCCGACCGTCCGTGGAACGCTTTGGTCAGGTGCAGGACCTTGGTCCCCTTGTGCGGATCGCGGCCGTTGACCCGGTTGTGCCGCCGCTTCCAGTCGAACGCCGCCTTGAGCGCGTTCTCGACGGCCAGTGCCCCGCCCTCGATGAGGAACAGGTGCGGCAATGCGGGATCGCCCACCACCCGCTCGAACGTCGCGACGAACTCCGCCAGGTGCGTGGTCCAGACATCGGAGTTCGCGGGCTTGTTGACCGCGACCTCGGTCAGGTCGCGCATGAAGTCCGAGTCGTCGACCAGCTCCGGCGGATTCATGCCCAACGCGACGGACGCGAACTGGCTGAACATGTCCAGGTACCGGGTGCCGTCGCGCGCGTCGACGAGCCAGGAACCCTGTGATCGGGCAAGGTCGAGCACGAGGTCGTAGCCGTCGAACAGCAGGTGCCGGCTGAGGGTGTCGATGACATCGCCGGGGGCGATGCGGGCATGGGTCACTGGCACTCCTTTCGCGTGGCGCCAGTGTCGCGGCCAGCGGCCGCGCGGTCACCGGTCGAACCGTCGACAGTCCTCCCCCGCCGTGACGTATCGTGGAGAGATGCCGACGATCCGTCACCGGCAGGCGACCACCGACACGGTTGACGAGCGCATCCTGGCGTTGCTGCAAGCCGACGCCCGGATGACGATGGCCGACCTGGGACGGCGCGTGGGTCTGTCGCGAACCGCGGCGCTCGCACGTGTCCGGCGCATGGAGGCCGACGGCGTCATCCGCGGGTACCACGCGGACGTGGCAGTCGAACCCGAAGAGGCGCACGTCGCGCGCGTGGGTGTGGTGCTCACCACGTCGGACACCTCGTCGTACGTGCGTCGCCTGTTGGCGCTCGACGAGGTGTCCGAGGCCGAGACCGTCGCCGGGGAGTTCGACCTCCTGCTGCGCCTGTCCGCTCCGACGGCCCGGCGTCTGGACGAGGTGCTCGACCGCATCAACGGCTGGCGTGAGACGGTCCGCACGACCACGTTCGTGGTGCTGCGCCGCTACCCGTAGGACCAGTCCAGCCGCTTCCGGTGGTAGTCGGCGTCGAACTCCGCTGTGTCCTCGAGTCGGTCGAGCTTGGGCACCGGCGCCGGGTTTGGGTGGTCGTGCGGCGTGGCCACCGCAGCGGCGAACTCCTCGGCGTAGGCGTCCAGCGCGCTTTGCACCACCAGCGCGTGGCCGACCGGCAGGTAGCAGCGGTTACCTTCGCTGACCAGCAGGCAACGCCGGCGGATGTCCTCGAGGTCGGCGGGCGACGACCCTCCAGCGCACACCGCCGCGAGACGCTCCCAGATCTCGACACCGTGGAGCTTGCACGGGGGGCACTGGGCGCACGATTCGACGGCAAGGAAGCGCGACAGTGTGGCCACCACGTCGACGATGCACCGGCTGCGGTCGTACACCACAAAGCCACCGCTGCCCAGCCCCAGGCCCGCTTCTGCGAAGGAGTCGAAGTCCATGGGCAGGTCGAGCACCGCCGGGGTGATGACGGCGTTGGAGACACCGCTGTAGACCGCCTTGACGTCCTCGGCTTCGGCGATCTCGAGCAATGTCCGCAGGGGTGTGCCCAGCGGCAGCTCGTAGACACCGGGGACAGCGACATCCCCTACGACGGTGAACACCATCGTCCCTGGGGCCTCCTGGGTGCCGTGCGCCCGGAACGCCTCGGCACCGTGGGCGAGGATGTCGGCCACGTGGGCGAATGTCTCGACGTTGTTGACCACCGTGGGGTTGGGCGACTGCATCGTGGCGTGCAACCCGTACATGTAGGGCGGAAGGATGCGCGGCATCGGCAGCTTGCCCTCGATGACCTCCAGCAGCGCCGTCTCCTCGCCGTACAGGTACTCGTCGGGACCGACGACGACCTCGAGGCGGTCCGCACCGTCCCAACCGGCGTCCACCATCTCCTTGCGCGCAGCCGCGAGGCGCTGGGCCTCGTGGGCGTAGCGGCGCTTGGTCGCGACGACCACCGGCGACGCGCCCAGTGCGCGGGCCGCGATCAGCATGCCCTCGAGCACCTGGAAGGGGTTGCGCGCCATCAGGGCGCGGTCCTTGTAGGTGCCCGGTTCCCCCTCGGCGGCGTTGCACACCAGCGCGGGATGTCCGTCGCCGGCGGCCTCGAGCACCGACGACCACTTGCGTGCGGTGGGGAATCCAGCCCCGCCCCGGCCCCGAAGGCCGGCGTCGTCGACGATGCAGAGGACGTCCGCCGCCGGTAGGCGCAATGCCGCGGACAGTCCCGCGCCCCCGCCCAACGCGCGGTAGTCGGCCAGGGAGGCGATCGGCTGGTCGGGCAGCACACCCGAGCGGGTCACGGCAGATCCTTCCGTCACCGCCACCCTAGCGGGTCCCGCCGGACCTATCCCCCCTTGGTGCTCCAGTGCCACGGCTCGGACGGCAGGTTGTACAGGCCATAGGTCTTCGCGTTCTTCTTCAGCCAGTCGAAGGCCTTGGTCCCGGCGATGCTGCCGATCCCGCCGCCCGAGAGCTTGCGGTGGAAGTCGATGGCCAGTCCCTTTTCGTGCAGCGACCGGCCGGGGACGGCGGTCGGGGGGCTGCACATGCTCGAGGACTTGACGTAGATGTCGTAGTAGCGGGGCCCGCAGTTCTGCGCTCGCAGCTGCACCTGACGCGCGTGATCGCGGTAGCCGTAGCCGCCGAGCTTGAACCCGTCATCGGCGGCGTGGACCAGCAGCCCGCGGACCCGCCGGCCGATGTCGCTGGCGACCACGATGCCGCCCACCGTGGTCAGCTCCGGCGTCGGTGGCGGCGAGGTGGTGAACAACCCGTCCTTGGCGCTGCCGAATGCGCGCACGCGGCCGTCGTTGGCCAGTACCCAGTAGCCGGCGCCATCGGGCGCCGCAGCGATACCCACGGCAGGAGCGTCGAGCGAGGCGTTGCCGTGGTGCGCGCCGGCACCGAACGCAGTGACCCGGCCGTTGCGCTGGAGCACCCAGTACCCGCCCCCGCTGGGGTGGGCCGCGATGTCCACGGCCGCGGGCCCGACCGGCGTGCCCAGGACCTTGCTGGCGCCGTACGCGTAGACGCGGCCCTGCCGGTCGAGCACCCAGTACCCGGCCGCCTCCGGGTGCGCGGCGATCCCGGTGACCGGTACGTCTGTGCGGGGCGCGCCCAGGTTGGTGGCCGTCCCCGTCGCGACGATCTGTCCCTGGCTGGTCACTCGCCACAGACCGTCACCCCGGCGGGTGGAGGCCACCCCGACCACCCGGCCCTGACGATTGACGATGCGTGCGGTCTGCAGGGTCGCCGTCCCCTGGCCCGTGGTGCGCCCGTTGCGCCGCGTCCGCCAGAACCCACCGCCGGTGGGGAACGGCGCGATGGCGGCGGCCCTACCGCTGAAGGTCTCGGCGGATCCCTGGGCCGTACCGCGTGACCACACCTGGCCGTCGGACATCAGCACCCAGTAGCCGGGCCCCATGGGATCCGCGGCGATGCCGACCGCGGTGGTCGCGGTCTGGGCCAGCGCCCCCGGCATCCGCGGCAGGGCAAGCCCCACGGCGGCGATCCCGCCGGCCTGCAACAGCTGTCGTCGTGTGAGAACGGTCACGTCTCCCCCTCCATGGCCCCTGTTTCGGCCGGTCCGCCACAAATGTTGAGTACGACGTGGCGCCCAGTCCGCGGAGTGGTTGCGATTTGGTTGCGGTTGCGATACGGTTGCGGGTGGAGGTGGCCATGAGCACACGCACCGATCTGGACCCCAAGCAGGCGGCAAGGCGCCTGGTGTCCCAGCACGACGACACCACGTGGTTGAGCACCTTCGCCGCGGAGCTCGACCGGCGCTTGCACACCGAGCAGCTCGCGCGCGTGATGTCGTTGTGGCAGCTGTCGCGTTCGGACCTCGGCCGCGTGTTCGGCGTGACGCGCCAGGCGCTGACCAAGTGGCTGCACGACGGTGTCCCGGCCGACCGCGTCGCCGAGGTGGCCGACCTGGCGGCCGTCAACGACCTGCTGGTGCGCTACCTGAAACGAGATCGCATCAGCGCCGTCGTGCGCCGTCCGTCGGACAACCTCGACGGGCGCAGCCTGCTCGACCTCGTTGCGGAAGGGCGGACGACCGAGGCCCTGAACGCCGCGCGGCGGATGTTCGCCTTCACCGACGCCCACGCGTGATCACCGAGCCGCTGGTCGACGACCACCATTGGCTGCGCATCTGCGACGCGGGCTGGGCCGACCCGCTCGACGACACCTACGCGCAGCGGACGGGCGGTCGGTGGAACCCACCCACCTCGTGGAGGACCCTGTACCTCAACGAGGATCTGGTCACCGCCCGGCTGAACCTGGAGCGATTCGTCGCGGGATGGCCGTACGAGCCGGAGGACCTGCGGGCCGACAACGCCCCGCACCTGGCGGTGGCGGCCTTGCCACGCCGGCAGACCGTCGCAGACGTCCACACCCCTGAGGGCGTGGCGGCGGCGGGGCTGCCACCCTCGTATCCGATCGCGGCCGACGGCGCGCTGGTCGCACATCGCGACTGCCAGACGGTGGGCCGGCGAGCCCGCAAGGGCGGCCTTCGCGGCGTCCGTTGCCGTTCGGCGCAGACGCCGCGGGGCGCCGGCCGCGAGCTGGCGTGGTTCCCCGCGACCGCACGCAGCCGCGCGCGGCTGGTGCAGCGCATGTCCTTCGACGAGTGGTACTGGGCCTGACGCGCCCGGGCTGCTAGGAGGCGGTGGCGACGACCGCGGTCGCGCCGCCGAGCGCGAGGTGGCCGTCGCCCAGATCGGCGTCGCCGGCGACATACCGGACCGTCCAGCGGTCATCGGGCAGGGGGACTCGGCACGGGTCGTCGGTGAGGTTGCAGGCAACGAGGGCATCACCGCGCCGGAAGGCCAGCGTGCCGGCGGGGGCGTCGAGCCATCGCACCGGCATGTCACCCAGTCGAAGGTGCGAACGCCGCACAGACACAAGCTCGCGGTACCGCGACAGCCACGACTCGTCGTCGGCGGCCTGCTGGGCGACCGTGTCCTCGTCGGTGCGCCCACCGAGGGGCAGCCAGGGCCGGGCTCCCAGCGTGAACCCCATGCCGGGCCCCGGCGCCCACGGGATGGGGGTCCGGGCGGCGTCACGTCCGCGGTCGACGTTGCCCTCGTGCAGCGCCACCGGGTCCTGCGCGTCGTCCAGCGACAGCTGCCCGTCGAGCAGGCCGAGCTCCTCGCCCTGGTAGATGAAGGCCACACCCGGCAGACCGAACTGCGCCACCGCGACCGCCAGCTGCCGTCGCCGGCCCAGGTCCCCGCCGCCGTAGCGTGACGCGGCGCGGTGTCGGTCGTGGCTGCCCTGCACCCACGCGACACGCCCCGCCGGCAGCTCGGTGCCCTCGCGCAGCGCGGCGACCATCGCCTCAGCGTCCCAGCGGACGTGCAGCGGCTTGAACCAGAACGCCAGGTGCAGCCCGCTCCCGTCCAGGTAGCGCTGCATGAGGTCGGCATCGAGCAGGTAGACCTCGCCCAGGAGCACGGCGTCGTACGGGGTCATGACCTCGCGCCAGCGCCGGTACACGTCCACGACCGCCTGCTGGTCGGTGTCGTAGATGTGCTCGAGGGACTCCCACTCGGTGGCGACCGTGCCCAGCTCCGCCGCGTCGGGCACCTCGGCAGGCGGGTTGTCAGGCAGGGCGGGATGCTTGACCAGGGCGTGCGCCACATCGATGCGGAACCCGTCCACGCCCCGGTCCAGCCAGAACCGCAGGATCTCGTCGAACTCGTCTCGGACGGCGGGGTTGTCCCAGTTCAGGTCAGGCTGCTCGGGAAGGAACAGATGGAGCCAGTACTGGCCCGTCGCCTCGTCCAGCGACCAGGCCGGCCCACCGAACACGCTCATCCAGTTGTTCGGTGGCCCACCGTCAGGCGCGGGGTCGCGCCAGATGTAGTAGTCGCGGTGGGGCGACTCGCGCGACGAGCGGGCGGACTGGAACCAGACGTGCTCGCTGGAGCTGTGGTTGGGCACCAAGTCGACCATGAAGCGCATGCCCAGCTCGTGCGTGCGGGCGATGCAGGCGTCGAGCAGGTCGGAGTCCCCGAAGACCGGCTCGACGCCGCGGTAGTCGGCAACGTCGTACCCGTGGTCACGCATCGGCGAGGGATAGAAGGGCGTCACCCAGACCAGGTCGACGCCCAGCCAAGCGAGGTGGTCGAGCCGATCGTGCAGACCCTGCAGGTCGCCGACGCCGTCACCCGTGCCGTCGCTGAACGACCGCAGGTAGACCTCGTACCCGACGGCGGCGTCCCACCACGTCACGCGCCGACGTGGGCGGGCTGCCCCTCCGGCTCGGTGCTCGGCAACGCGTCGTCTTGCGCCCACGACAGCAGCCCCGTGTCGGTCCACGACAGCAGGTCTGGGTTTGCGGGCACGACGCGGACGCCGAAGCCGTACTCGCCCGAGGCGCTGCAGCGGAACCGACCGGAGAACACCAGCTGCCCGTCGCGCTCCTCCTCCAGCTGCAGCGACTGCACCGAGCGCTCGTCGATCATCCCGTCACTGAGCACCGGACCGTGAACCAGCTCGACGGCGACGTCACCCGGGTCCAGGTCGCCGGCGTCCACAGTGGCCAGCACCTGGCGTTCCTGTCCGATGTGGGCAGCGCCCTCGTCCCCCCCGATGCCGTGGATGGACACGCTGGGCCAAGCGGCGCGCACCCTCGCGCGCCACTGCGCGAGCTCCTTGGCCCGACGGTGGTCGTCGGCGTTGAGACGCGTCGCACGGATCGACAGCGGCAGGTACAGGTTGACGGTGTACTCACGGACCATCCGCGTCGCGAGCACCCGCGGGCCCAGGGTCTGCAGGGAGCGGCGCATCAGACTCAGCCATCGCCGCGGCAGCGGTCCGCCGGTGCGCTCGTAGAAGCTGGGAACGACGGTGTGCTGCAGCAGCTCGAACAACGACTGGGCGTCGGCGGCATCCTGTTGGGCGGTGTCGGGGTTGTCCTCGGCGGCGCCGATCGCAAAGCCGTTGTCACCCGCGAACATCTCGTCCCACCAGCCGTCCATGGTGGAGCAGTGCAGCGCTCCGTTGAGCACGGCCTTCTCCCCTGACGTGCCGCATGCCTCGTGGGGCCGGCGCGGGTTGTTCAGCCACACGTCGACGCCCTGGTACAGGGCGGCGGCCAGGTCCATGTCGTAGTCCTCGACGAACACGAACCGCGTGCGAATCTCCGGGTCGGCCGAGAAGTGCACGAGCTGGCGGATGATGTCCTTGCCGAGGTCGTCGCGCGGGTGCGCCTTGCCGGCGAACACGAACTGCACGGGCCGGTCGGTGGACAGCAGCATCTCGCGCAGCCGGTCGGGCTGGCGCAGCAGCAGGTTGCCGCGCTTGTACTCGGCGAACCGCCGCGCGAACCCGATCGTCAGCGCGTCCGGGTCGAAGATCTCCTCGGTCCAACCAAGCGTCGCGGCCGTCTCGCCACGCCGCTGGCGTGCGGCCCGGACCGACGTGCGCACCCGCTGCACCATCCGTTCGCGGGCCCGGCTGCGGGCGCGCCACAGCGCGTCGTCGCCGATCTCGTCCACGCGTCGCCACGCGTCGGGGTTGTGTGCCCAGTCGGGGGCGAGATAGCGGTCGTACACCGACGCCATCTCCGGGCCGACCCAGGTGGCCGCGTGCACACCATTCGTCACCGAGGTGATCGGCACCTCGTCGCTGGGCAGTCCCGGCCACAGGCCCTTGAACATCTTGCGCGACACCCGTCCGTGCAGCTGTGACACGCCGTTGGCCACCGCGGACAGGCGCAGCCCCATCACGGCCATGTTGAAGCTGCCGTGGCTGCCGTGGGACTCCTGCTGGCCCAGCGTCATCAGCTCGTCCAGCGAGATCCCGCAGTCGTGCGCGAAACCGGTGAAGTACCGCTCCATCAGGTCGTACGGGAAGACATCGATGCCGGCGGGCACCGGGGTGTGGGTGGTGAACAGCACCGCAGGACGGGCGCACTCGACGGCCTCGTCCAGTCCCATGCCCTCCTCGGCCATCATTCGCCGGATCCGCTCGAACTGCAGGAAGCCGGCGTGCCCCTCGTTGGAGTGAAAGACCTGCGGCGGCTCGGCCTGCCACTGCGGGCCCAGCTCGCCGAGCTCCCGGGCGAGGTCCAGCGCCCGCATGCCGCCGATGCCCAGCACGATCTCCTGGCGCAGCCGGTGCTCGACGTCTCCGCCGTACAGCTTGTCGGTGACCACACGGTCCTCCGGCGCGTTGGCCGGCATGTCGGTGTCAAGCAGCAGCAGCGGCACGCGACCGACCTGGGCCTTCCAGATCTGGCACACGACGGTCCGGTCGCCCAGCGCCACCTCGATGGTGGCCGCGGCGCCGTCGCGTTCCAGCCGTGCCAACGGCAGGCTGAGGGGGTTGAGGTCTGGGTAGCGCTCGCCTTGCCATCCGTCGGCGTCCAGCTGCTGGCGGAAGTACCCATGGCGGTACAGCAGGCCGACCCCGACCAGGTCCACGCCGAGGTCGCTGGCCGCCTTGAGGTGGTCGCCGGCGAGCACGCCCAGGCCCCCCGAGTAGATCTGCATCACGTGCGTGATGCCGAACTCGGGCGAGAAGTAGGCCACCCGCGGCGCCGGCGGGCGGATCGACTGCGCCCATCGTGGTTTCTCCATGTACCGGCGCAGGTCGGCGTGCGCCTCGCCCAGCTCCTGGATGAAGGCGGCGTCGTCGACCAGCGCCTGGGCGCGGTCCGCGGACAGCCGGCCGAGCAGCGCGACCGGGTTGCCGCCAACCTCCTCCCACGCGTCGGCGTCGACCCACCGGAACAGCTCGACCGTGCGCCGGTCCCACGCCCAGCGCAGGTTGGCGGCCAGCTCGGTCAGCGGCTGCAGGGGCTCAGGCAGGGACGGGTGGACGCGGAAGGTGCGCAGGGCCTTGATCGTCACGTCGGCAGACTCCGGGTCGATCGTGTCGGGCGGCGGCCAGGCTAGCCCCTGACGGCCCTGGGCTTCACAGTGCGAGGATTCATCTCCCCGCAGTCCGGATACGTCACAACCAGGACTGCGACAGGCCGGACGAGGAGCAGGCATTGAAGGGTCGGGTGCAGGTACAGAACGTCACGCCCACCGTGGACTGTGGCCGCTATGCGGCCAAGGCCATCGTCGGCGACGACGTGATCGTGGGCGCCGACGTGTTCCGCGAGGGCCACGACAAAGTCGCCGCGGCAGTCCGGTACCGGGGCCCCGGCGACGACGGCTGGTCAGAGACGCCGCTGCGCCTGGACTCCAACGACCGCTACTACGGCAGCTTCCCCGTCGACTGTCTGGGGCCCTGGCGCTTCCAGGTCGTCGGCTGGACCGATCACTACGCGTCGTGGCTCGACGGCCTGGTCAAGAAGCACGCCGCCGGCCAGACCGACCTGGACGTCGAGTTCGAAGAGGGCGCCCGCCTGCTCGAGCGCCGCAAAGCGCCAAAGGCGGTCAAGGAGCTGATCCGCGAGACCACGGAAGTGCTGCGCAGCGACGCGCCCCAGGAGCGCAAGGTCGCGGCCGCCGCCGACGGCGACCTCCAGCTGGTGCTGGAGCGCCATCCCGAGCGGCTCGACGCGACGACCACCAAGCCCGACCTGGCCGTGTGGGTGGACCGCGAGATCGCGCAGTTCGGCGCCTGGTACGAGCTGTTCCCGCGCTCGGAGGGCGCCTACGTCGACAGCGAGACCGGCAAGGTCCACAGTGGCACGTTCTCGGAGGCCGCCAAGCGGTTGCCCGCGGTCGCGGATATGGGGTTCGACAT
>DATLGM010000058.1:0-15656 GCA_035540515.1 Egibacteraceae bacterium
GGCGAGGACGGTCCGAACATCGGCGGGTCCGGGTCCCGCGTGCCGGCACTGCCCGCGACCGGTGGTTCGCTGCACGCGGTCGGGGCGCTGGCGGTGGCAGCCGGCGCCGGTCTGCTGCGACTGCGCGAGCGCCAGGCGGAAGACGGCCGCTAAAACGTTGAAGCGGGTGCCGCCGACCGCTGGACCGGTCGACGGCACCCGCGACTTCGACGTCTTATGGGCGAAGGTGCCAGAGGCTGTAGCAGTAGAAGAACAACCGAGCGAACATCACGCGGCCTCCAACAGCTGATCGATCCGCTGCAACACGCATTCGGCGTCGCTGGTGTCAGCCGGGTTCGGTGCGAACGTCAGCGGCGACGATTCGGTGTGACGCGAGCGGCGGCGGGGCGTCTTGCGAATCCGTTCCTGTCGCATCTGGGGCTCCTTTGCGGCGTGTCCCCCGATGCCTTCACTAACGACTATCCCCAGCGGAAGTGACTCGAATACCTGCGATCAGCCGAGAATTTTCAAAAGCTGTTCGGCAAGTTACACAAATCGGACATCACGCCCGTGCGCGTCGAGGGCGCCGGCAGTGCCACAGGCTGTAGCTGTAGTAGAAGAGTCGCCCGAGCATCACGACACCCCCAGGACTGCATCGATACGGGCAAGGACCTTGTCGGCCCGGCGCGTGGAGGCGGCAGGGGTGCGGCGGGTGCTGACCGCCTGGGCGGCCTGGGCCGGCGCGTCCGGCCGCGGCCGGCGTCGCGGCGTCTTGCGGATCCGTTCCCTGCGCATCGGCGGCCTCCTCGGCCGGTCGTCGATGATGGACGACGTAGGTCCCATTACGTCGGAACCGACACCGCTGCGCTTCACTCAAATTGACGGTTTTGTGGACAAGACCTGGAAAACCACCCGACCGGGCTATTGCGACCTAGCCCGAACGAGCCTCTCCTACCGTCACCCCGCACTACGGTCAGTGAGACCCCCGAGCACAATTCGGGCCGGCACGCCGTTGTGCCGGCCCGAATTCCCAGGAGCGGTCCGCCCCTAGAAGCTGGCGTGGTTGCTCATCTTGGTGGGCTCGACGATGAGCATGCGGTTGCCGATGTAACCCTCAGCGGTGCCGTCACCGACGACGTCGGTCCGCAGGTCCGCCTTGACCTCCAGGGTGTGGATGCCGTTGCCGGTGTTCAGCCGGATCCAGTTGAAGGCGTTCGCCGTCTTGGTGCGGTGGTACGTCTCGAGCGTGTCGTGACCGTCGTCTTCCATGTCGGCCAGCGTCTGCTTGCGCTCGTTCTCGCAGAAGGTGACCTTGTCAGTGTCGTCACCGATCGCCTCGTGCTTCGGCTGCGGGTTCGAGCTGACGTCCTTGATGGGCACGACCTTGCCGTCGAACTCGACCCAGACACGGATCTGCCCCTCCGCCTCTGAGGTGCTGGTCCGACCGGAGTTCGACCCGCCCTCGTTGCGAAGTGTGGTGAGGATCGAGCACTCCAGCGTCACGTGAATCATCAGATCCGTCGGCGATGACGTGCGAAACTGCGACGACAGGATGGTGACACCACCCGCCGCCGGCGCGGGCGGGATCACAGCGACCTTGCCGCCCGAGGCCACGACCTTGTCCGCCGGCTGATGGTCAGCCTGCGCCTGCTGGCCGGTCCAGGTGAACACCAGCGCGGTTGCGAGAAGGGCGAAGAACAACTTGCTGCCGTGCTGCAGCACGGTGCGGACATGCGTCATTGCGAACACCCCATAAGTCAGGCCCGTGAAAGGGCGTGCTGAATTAAGGTTCAGCCCTGACCTGCGGAGTGCGAGTCGGCCCAGTCCCGCCGAGCGACGACGTGTCAGGTGGGCGTAAAGAGATGCAAACCTTCCCTGAAGGTCTTCGCGAGTATCGGCCGCATCCCCTGCGCCGAAACCGCCCCGTGCGCGCCGCGCACGAGCAGGCGGGGCTACTCGGAGTCGGTGGCCTCGGCGAGGACGATCAGGTGGTTGTCCCGGAACTCCAGGAAGCCGCCGCTGGGGACGTCGAACGACTCCTGGCCCCCAGCGGTCTTCACCCGCACGGCCGACCCCGGCTGCAGCATCAGCAGGATCGGCTGGTGGCCCGGCAGGATGCCGATCTCTCCCTCCAGGGAGCGGGCGTAGAACTCGCTGGCCTCGCCGGAGAACAGCTGCTCCTCCGCCGACACCACGTCGACCTGCATCGTCGCCATATCTACCGGCCTACCGCTTGGCTGCTTGAGGACACGCTGGCTCAGCCCTCCAGCTTCTTGGCCTTGGCCTGCGCCTCTTCGATGCCGCCGACGTTGAAGAACGCCTGCTCGGGCAGGTGGTCGTACTCGCCGCTGATCAGGCCCTCGAAGGACTCGATGGTCTCCTCCAGCGGCACGGTGACACCGGGCTGGCCGGTGAACTGCTCGGCGACGTAGAACGGCTGGGAGAAGAAGCGCTGAATCTTCCGCGCGCGCTGCACGGTGATCTTGTCCTCTTCGGTCAGCTCGTCCATGCCCAAGATCGCGATGATGTCCTGCAGGTCGCGGTAGCGCTGCAGGATCTCCTGCACGCGGGTGGCGACGTTGTAGTGACGCTCGCCGACGACCTGGGGGTCAAGGATCCGGCTGTTGGAGTCCAGGGGGTCCACCGCGGGGTAGATGCCGAGCTCGGCGATCGACCGCGACAGCACCGTCTGGGCGTCGAGGTGGGCGAAGGTCGCGTGCGGCGCCGGGTCGGTGATGTCGTCAGCGGGGACGTACACCGCCTGCAGCGAGGTCACCGAGCGGCCCTTGGTCGAGGTAATGCGCTCTTGCAGCTGGCCCATCTCGTTGGCCAGGGTGGGCTGGTATCCCACGGCGGAAGGCATGCGACCCAGCAGCGTGGAGACCTCCGAGCCGGCCTGCACGAAGCGGAAGATGTTGTCGATGAACAGCAGCACGTCCTGACGGGCCTCGTCGCGGAAGTACTCGGCCATCGTCAGCGCCGACAGCGCGACGCGCAGCCGCACGCCCGGCGGCTCGTCCATCTGCCCGAAGATCAGCGCCGTCTTCTCCAGAACGCCGCTCTCTTCCATCTCGAGCATGAGGTCGTTGCCCTCGCGGGTGCGCTCACCGACGCCCGCGAACAGCGACACGCCACCGTGCTGCTCGGCGACGCGGTAGATCATCTCCTGGATGACGACCGTCTTGCCGACGCCGGCGCCACCGAACATGCCGATCTTGCCGCCCTCGACGTAGGGCTCGATCAGGTCGATGACCTTGATGCCCGTCTCGAACATCTTCGCCTGGGGCTCGAGCTCGTCGAACCGGGGCGCGTCACGGTGGATCGGCCAGTAGGCCTCGGCGGTGATGGAGTCCTTGGGGACGTCCAAGGGTTCGCCGAGCACGTTGTAGATGTGACCGAGGATGCCGGGGCCGACCGGAACCGAGATCGGGGCGCCGGTGTTGCGCACCGCGGTCCCGCGGACCACGCCGTCCGTCGGCTGCATGACGATGGCGCGGACGACCCGATCGCCGATGTGCTGGGCGACCTCGGCGGTCAGCGTCTGCTTCTGGTCGCCGACGTTGCGCTCGAACTTCAGCGCGTAGTTGATCTCCGGCAGCGAGTCCGGCGGGAACTCCACGTCGATGACGGGCCCGACGACGGTCAGGATGCGGCCGTCTTCGAGCTTGCCGTCGCCGGCGGTCGTGGTCGCGGTCTGCAGATCAGTCATGGTGATCCCTCGCTACGGTGCTGACAGGGCCTCGGCCCCGCCGACGATTTCGGAGATTTCGGTCGTGATGGCGGCCTGACGCGCGCGGTTCGCCTCGCGGGTGAGGTCCTCGATGATGTCGCCGGCGTTGTCCGTCGCGGCCTTCATGGCGCGCTGCCGGCTGGCGTGCTCGGATGCCGCGCCCTCGAGCATCCCGGCGAAGATCCGGTGCTGCACGTAGCGCGGGATGAGCAGCTCGAGGATGTCGTCAGGGTCGGGCTCGAAGATGAACTGCGGCGGGTACTCCTTGCCGCCCTCGAAGGACTCGGCCTCCACGGGCAGCACCTTGGCCACCGCCGTCATCTGCGTCATCGCCGACTTGAAGTTGGTGTAGACCAGCCACACCCGGTCCAGGTCGCCGTTGGTGTACGCCTGCATCACCTTGTCGCCGACTTCGCACGCCGACGAGTATCGCGGCTGGTCGGCGATGCCGGTCCAGGCCTCGGCGATCGGCTGCTGGCGGTAGCGGAAGTACGTCTCGGCCTTGCGGCCCAGCGAGTAGATGCGCACCTCGCGGCCGGCGTCGCGCTCCTCCTTGGCCAGGCGCTCGGCGCGGCGAAGGATGTTGGAGTTGTACGCCCCGGCCAGGCCGCGGTCGGACGTCACGATGATGATCCCGACGGTGCGGACCTCGTCGTGCGGGGCGATCAGCGGGTGCTGGCCCACGTCGCCGGCGGCGGCCAGGCTGCGGATGACCTCAGTGATCATCTCCGCATAGGGGCGCGCCGACTCGACCGCGCGGCGTGCCCGGTTGATGCGGCTGGCCGCGATGAGCTCCATCGCCTTGGTGATCTTCTGCGTCGACTTGACGCTGCGGATCCGTCGGCGGAGAACTCGAAGTTCGCCGGCTCCTGGCATGTGGTCGCGTTCCTCCTACGCCGAGGCGGTCTCTGCGGAGGTGTCCGCCTCCGCGTCCTGGCCCTGCAGCGTCGGCAGGTCCTCGAGCTCACCCGGCTCCTGCGTGGGCTGCTGCTCGGAGACCTGGAAGCTCTGCCGGAAGTCCTCCAGCGCGCTTTCCAGCGACCCGATCCGCTCGTCCTCGAGCTTGCCGTCGTCGCGGATGCCCTGGAGCAGGTCCGAGTGACGGGTCTTGAGGAAGTCGCGCAGCTCGGCCTCGAAGCGACGCACGTCGCCGACCGGGATGTCGTCGAGCTTGCCGTTGGAGACAGCCCAGATGATGGCCACCTGCTCCTCGACCGGCACCGGCTGGAACTGCGGCTGCTTGAGGATCTCCACCACGCGCGCGCCACGGTCCAGCTGCGCCTGCGACGCCTTGTCCAGCTCGGAGCCGAACTGGGCGAATGCCTCCAGCTCGCGGTACTGAGCCAGGTCCAGGCGCATCGTGCCCGAGACCTTCTTCATGGCCTTGATCTGCGCGGAGCCGCCCACGCGGGACACCGAGATGCCCACGTTGATGGCGGGGCGCACGCCCTGGAAGAACAGGTCCGTCTCCAGGTAGATCTGGCCGTCGGTGATCGAGATCACGTTGGTGGGGATGAACGCCGAGACGTCGCCACCCTTGGTCTCGATCAGCGGCAGCGCGGTCAGCGAGCCGCCGCCCAGCTCGTCGGAGAGCTTCGCGGCACGCTCCAGCAGGCGCGAGTGCAGGTAGAACACGTCACCCGGGTACGCCTCGCGGCCCGGCGGGCGGCGCAGCAGCAGCGACAGCTGGCGGTACGCGTCGGCCTGCTTGGACAGGTCGTCGTACACGATCAGACCGTGCTCGCCCTTGTACATCCAGTACGAGCCGATGGCGGCGCCGGCGTACGGGGCGATGTACTGGAACGGCGCGGGCGATGACGCCGGGGCCGACACGACGGTCGTGTACTCCATGGCGCCGTACTGGTCGAGCCGGTTGACGATCTCCGCGACCGTCGAGCCCTTCTGCCCGACGGCGACGTAGATGCACTTGACCTGCTTCTTGGGGTCGCCGGTCGCCCAGTTCTCGCGCTGGTTGATGATCGTGTCGATCGCGACGGCGGTCTTGCCGACCTGGCGGTCGCCGATGATCAGCTCGCGCTGGCCGCGGCCGATCGGCGTCATCGCGTCGATGGCCTTGATGCCGGTCTGCAGCGGCTCCTTCACCGGCTGGCGGTCGACCACGCCGGGTGCCTGGACCTCCAGACCGCGCCGGCCGTCGAGCTTTGACTCGTCCAGCGGGCCCTTGCCGTCCAGCGGGCGACCCAGCGGGTCGACGACGCGGCCGAGGTAGGCGTCACCGACGGGCACCGACAGCACCTCACCGGTGGGCTTGACCTCCGCGCCCTCCTCGATGGCGGAGAAGTCGCCCATGATCACGGCGCCGATGGTGTGCTCGTCGAGGTTCAGCGCCAGCCCGTACAGACGCTGCCCGTCGTGGCCCACACCGAAGTCGAGCAGCTCGTTGGCCATGACGCCGGGCAGCCCCGACACGCGGGCGATGCCGTCGCCGGACTCCACGACCACCCCGACCTGCTCGCGCGAGGGGGTGAAGTCATACGCGCTGATCTTGGATCGCAGGACGGCGGTGATGTCCTCGGTGGAGATGCTGAGGTCGGTCATCTGGCGTTCCTTCTTGATGCGGAAGGGGTGGGGTGAGCTAGGCGCCGGTCAGCGCGGTGCGAACGTCGTCGAGCCGCCGCGCCACGGTACCGTCGATGACGGTGTCGCCCATGCGGACGACGACCCCCCCGACGACGTCGGGGTCGACGGTCACCTTCAGCTCGACCTCGCGGCCGGTCGATTGCTCCAGCGCCGAGGCGAGCCGCTGCTGGGTGTCGTCGTCGAGCGGGACCGCGGTGCGGACCTCGGCCACCGCGCGCCGGCGCAGCGACGCTGCGCGCTCCACGACGGCGTCGACGATCTCGGGCAGCTGGCGCGTGTGGCCCGACTGCACGATGTACATGATCGCGCTGACGGTCTGGGGGTGGGCGCGGCCGCCGAGCAGGTCGGACACGATCGACAGCCGCGTGGCGACGTCGATCGACTCGTCGCCGAGCCGCCGGCCCAGCTCCGCGTTGGACTCCATGGCCCGCGCGAACTGGTACAGCTGGTCCTCGACGGCGTCGACCGCACCCTCGGCCTGCGCGACCGAGTAGATCGACTCCGCGTACGCCTGGGCGACCGAGGCCACTAGTTCATCCCCGACAGCTCGTTGATGTACTGGTCGACCAGCTGGCGGTGCTGGGACGGGTCGAGCTCACGCTGGACGATCTTGCCGGCCAGCTCGACCGACAGCGTGGCCACCTGGCCGCGCAGGTCCTGCACGATGCGGCCGCGCTCGGCTTCGATGTCGGCGCGGGCGCGGTCGCGGATCTGCTCGGCCTCCTCCTCGGCGCGCGCCAGGACGTCGGCACGGACCCGCTCCGCCTGGGCGCGGGCGTCCTCGACGATGGTGTTGCCTTGGTTGCGCGCGTCGGCCAGCTGCTCCTCGTACTGACGGCGCAGCTGCTCGGCCTGCTGGCGCTGGTTCTCGGCTTCCTCGAGCTGCCCCTGGATGCGGGCGGAGCGCTCGTCGAGCGTCGCGCCGGCCTTGGGGAAGACCTTCCATGACATGAAGGCCATGAGGAGCGCGAAGGCGACGAAGCCCCACAGCAGCTCGGCGAAGTCGGGCAGCAACCACTGGTCGGGGTTGCCCTCTTCCGCCGCCGCGAGGACGACGACCTGGATCGTGGCGAGCATCTGGTCTCCCTTCGGTGCGTGCGCTGGTGCGGTCAGCCGGTGACGGCTAGCCGATCAGCGCGAGCACGAAGCCCAGGATCGCCAGGGCCTCGACCAGGCCCAGGCCGATGAACATGTTGGTCCGGACCATGCCCTCGGCTTCGGGCTGCCGGGCCATCGACTCCAGCGCCTTGCCGATCAGGATGCCCAGGCCGATGCCGGGACCGAGGGTCGCAAGGCCGTAGCCGACGACGTTGAGGCTGCCTTCCATTGGGTGTTCCTCCTTGAATCGACGCGCGGTCTGCGCGCCGGTTGCCAGACGACGATGGATCAGGGAACGGGGACGGGCTCGTCCTCGTGGTGCGCGTGCATCGAGGTCGAGATGTACACGGCGGTCAGCATGACGAAGATGTAGGCCTGCAGACCGATGACGAACAGCTCGAAGGCGAAGACCAGCGGCGAGATGATCAGCGCGAAGATGCTGATCGGAAGCCCGGGGCCGACCACGAAGAACACGTGGATCGTGATCAGCGTGATGACGACCAGGATGTGGCCGGCGACCATGTTCGCGAACAGACGGAAGGTCAGCGTGACCGGCCGGAAGATCAGGTTGGACAGGATCTCGATCGGCGTCAGCAGGATGTACAGCGGCCAGGGCACGCCCGGGGGGAACAGCACTTCCTTGAAGTAGCCGACGAAGCCCTGGTACTTGATGCCGACGCCGACGTAGACCAGCCACACGAGGATCGCCAGGAACGCGGGGATGTGCAGGCGCCCGGTGGGCGGCAGCATGATGAACGGCGTGATCTTGAACATGTTGTTCAAGAAGATGAAGACGAACAGCGTGCCCAGGAACGGCACGAACTTCAGCCCGTCGTGGCCGATGACGTCGGTGGCGAGCTTGCGGATGAACTCGACGTAGCTCTCGCCGACCGACTGCAACCGGCCCGGCACCATGGCGCCCTTGCGGGTGGCCAGGAAGAAGAACGTCGCCAGCGCCAGCGCCGAGAACAGCAGCATCAGCGACACGCGGTTGAGCGAGAACACGCCCCAGTTCTCCGTCCCCGGCATGTCCGGGAAGACGAACAGGTGGTTCAGCGAGGGGAGCTCCCACTCGCCGCCACGCTCGACGGCCGCCAGCACAGGGGCTGAGATCACCGATCGACTCCTTCTGACTTCCCGACGGTGGCGGTGACCACCGCGAGGGTGCGGGCGCGAACCAGCGCGCGCATCTCGAACACTTGACCGATCAGGATGCCCGCCGCGGCGGTCAGTCCCAGGGAGAGTCCGTGCAGCGCCTCGACGTCGGCGAGGGCGCGCAGGACGGCGAAGTAGAGCACAAGACGAAAAGCGAAGCCGCCGACGGTGGTCAGCACCCACACGTCACGGCCCAGCGGGGCGGTGACCAGGTGCAGCGCGGCGGACAGACCGAACAGGATCGCTACCAGCGCGACGGCGGCCGCGGCGCCCACGATCCCGGGCGAGCCCGCCAGCAAGGCGGCGACGGGGACGCACAGCACGGCGGTGACCGCGGTGGCCTGCAGGCCGGCGACCAGGAAGCTGGCCTCGGGCCGCCGGCTAGGGCGCGTCCGCACGCGTGGTGTCCTCCGACTCGGTGGCTGTGGTGTGGGGCTTGCGCTTGGGGATCGGCCGTTGCTGGTTGACGCTGTGCCAGACCAACAAGAAGCTGCCGACGAATCCCACCATCACCCCGATGGCCAGCAGCCAGGGACTCGTGCCGAGCCACCGGTCCGCCAACCACCCCAGGCCGCCCCAGGCTGCAGGTCCGGCGAGGAACCGCGCGACGACCGTCGTTTCCTGGTCGACGCCGGCCCACACCGTGCTGCGGCCTCGCTCATCGCGGGAGCCGCCCGCAGGCGAGCCGCTCCGGCGCGAGGCTGGGGGGGTCATGGCGGGCGTAGTCTACGGGCCGCTTCTCGGCATTGTCAAAGCGGTCGAGAACAGCGTTTGCGCTGGTCAGAGGGCAGATTTGCGTTATGGCGGGCGGACTTCGTGAAAAAAAGCACAAAGTCGCACGCCGCGATCACCGGTCCACCACGGCGGCGTGCGACGGCGTTCGATAGCCTGCAGGACATGGCTGATTCCGCGCGGTACGCCGCTCTGCACGACACCGATCCCGACATCGCCGAGCTGGTTGACGGCGAGGAGCAGCGCCAGGCGGAGGTCATCCGCCTGATCGCGTCGGAGAACTACGTCTCCCAGGCGGTGCTCGACGCGACGGGGTCGGCGCTGACCAACAAGTACTCCGAGGGCTACGCCGGCAAGCGGTACTACGAGGGTCAGCAGTTCATCGACCAGGTCGAGCAGCTGGCGATCGACCGGGCCAAGAGCGTGTTCGGCGTTGACCACGCCAATGTGCAGCCGTACTCGGGGTCGCCGGGGAACCTCGCCGTGTACCTGGCGATGTGCGAGCCGGGCGACACCGTCATGGGCATGTCGCTGCCGATGGGTGGTCACCTCACCCACGGGTGGGGTGTGTCGATCACCGGCAAGTGGTTCAAGCCCGTGCGCTACGACGTCCGCCGGGAGGACGGGCGCGTCGACATGGACCAGGTGCGAGACCTCGCCAAGGCCGAGCGCCCCAAGATCATCTTCTGCGGCGGCACCGCCATCCCCCGCACGATCGACTTCCCCGCCTTCGCCGAGATCGCGCGGGAGATCGACGCGGTGCTCGTTGCCGACATCGCGCACATCGCCGGTCTGGTCGCCGGCGGCGCCCACCCCTCCCCCGTCGGCCACGCCGAGATCATCACGACGACGACGCACAAGACGCTGCGAGGGCCCCGCGGGGCGATGATCCTGTCCGACGAGGCCCATGCCAAGGCGCTGGACCGCGCGGTGTTCCCCGGTCTGCAGGGCGGGCCCCACAACCACACCACCGCCGGCATCGCCGTCGCGCTGCGCGAGGCGTCGCAGCCGGCGTTCCGCGAGTACGCCCACCAGATCGTCGCCAACGCCAAGGCGCTGGCGGCCGGCCTGTCCGAGCGGGGCTTCGACCTGGTCAGCGGCGGGACGGACAACCACCTGATCCTCGTCGACCTGACATCCAAGGACGTCCCCGGCAAGCCGGCGGCGCAGGCACTGGACCGCGCCGGCATCGAGACCAACTACAACGCGGTCCCATACGACCCCCGCAAGCCGTTCGACCCCTCGGGTCTGCGGCTGGGCACCGCCGCGGTCACCAGCCGCGGCATGAAGGAAGCCGAGATGGCGCAGGTGGCGGCATGGATCGACGCGGTCGTCGATGCCGTCCGGGCCGGTGACGAGGACGCCGTGGAGAAGATCCGCGGCGAGGTCGTGGAGATGACGCGCGGGTTCCCCGCCCCAGGACTGCCGGTCGCCTGACACCCCGACCACCCATTGCCCACCGGGGTGTGTGGGTCTGAGTGCAACGCCGGCGAGCCCACCCCATCGCCCACCGGGGTGTGTGGGTCCGAGTGCACCACCGTGCACTCAGACCCACACGGCCGCCGAGAATTGCACTCAGACCCACACAGCGCAGTTGGGGTGGGGCGGCGGCGCCGCGGCGGCGCTCAGGACGGGTCGGCGGCCTCGATCTGGGCGATCTGGTCGAGGCGACGCTGGTGGCGGCCGCCTTCGAACTCGGTGCTCAGCCACAGCGTGACGATCTCGTCCGCCAACCCGGGGGCCACGATCCGGCCGCCCATCGCGAGGACGTTGGCGTCGTTGTGCTCGCGGGACATCCGAGCGGTGTACAGGTCGTTGCACAGCGCGGCGCGGGCGCCGCGGACCTTGTTCGCCGCGATCTGCTCGCCCTGGCCGCTGCCGCCCAGGACGATGCCACGGTCGGCGTCGCCGGCGACCACGGTGCGCGCGACGCCGGCGCAGATGTCGGGGTAGTCCACCGACTCGGTGCTGTGGGTGCCCTGGTCGTCGACGTCGTGGCCGAGGTCGCGCAGCACGCCGATCAGGTGCTCCTTCAAGGCGTAGCCGGCGTGGTCGGCGCCGATGGCGATGCGCATCTAGGACTCCTCGTCGTCGGGACGGCGCTCGGGCAGCTGACCCCAGCCGATCTCGCCGGCGGCCACCGTGAGGATGTCCTCGGCGGGCACCGCGCCTTCGCGCAGGACGTGCGCCACCTCGCGTGTGCAGTCGACCACCGTGGTCATCGGAGCCTCGCGTGACCCACCGTCGACGTACAGGTCGACGGCCTCGCGCAGCTGCTCACGGGCGGCGGCCAGCGTGGTCGGCGCCGGCGAGCCGCGCAGGTTCGCGCCGCTGCAGGCCAGCGGACCGACCTCCGCGGCGACCGCGAGGAGCAGGTCGTCGGCGGGCATGCGCAGCGTCACCGCGCCCTCGGTGTTGCCCAGGTCCCAGGGCATCTCGGGCTGCTCGGGCAGCACGATGGAGACCGGTCCTGGCCAGTACGAGGCCATCAGTCGCTCGGCGATCTCCGGGGTGTCCGACGCCAATCCGATCACCTGACGGGGGTTGCGGATCATGATCGACACGGGGTACAGCCGCCCACGGCCCTTGGCGGCGAGCAGCCGTTGCGTGGCATCGGTCTGGAACGCGTCAGCAACCAGCGCGTAGACGGTGTCGGTCGGAAGGACGGCCAGGCCGCCGCCCCGCAGCACCTCCACCGCACGCTGGGTGGCCGCGTCCAGGTCGTCGGTCGTGATCTCCTCGGACACGGGCGGCATGGTAGTCGGGCCGGCCAATGGCCGCCCGCGGCGTGCGCCGGCGCCCGGCCGTCCTCAGGGGCTTCGGGGGGTCGCTGGTAATCTCGGGGCCAGTCCGGGGACCTGTGACCTGTTGTCGGACGCGTCGTCTGTCCTGACCCGAAAGTTGCTCGGAATGCCGAAAATCAGCTTGGTCGTGCCCGTCTACAACGTCGAGGAGTACGTCGGCGACTGCCTCGAGTCGATCCTGGGTCAGGGCTTTGACGACATCGAGGTGATCGTCGTCAACGACGCCTCGACCGACGACTCCGCACGGGTCATCGAAGCGGCCATCGCCGGCAACGACAAGGTCAAGTTCATCCAGCTGGAGAAAAATGGCGGTCTGGGCAACGCCCGCAACGTCGGCCTGCAGCACGCCACCGGCACCTACGTGATGTTCGTCGACAGCGACGACTGGCTGGACAAGGGCACGTTGAAGCTGGTCCACGACCGCATGGAATCGACCGAGGCCGACGTGCTGGTGTTCGACTACGCCCGCGTGAACTGGGCGGGGCGCGTGCGACGCAACGCGCGCCAGGACCTGCTGCAGAAGGACCTGCCCGAGACCTTCGACCTGCACGACCACCCCGACCTGCTCACGCTGCTGATGGTCGTGTGGAACAAGGCGTACCGACGCGACTTCATCGAGCGGCTCGGCCTGCAGTTCCCCGACGGGTACTACGAGGACCTGCCCTGGACCTATCCGGTCCTCATGGCCGCGAAGCGGATCAGCCTGCTGGACCGCGTCTGCTACTTCTACCGACAGCGCCGGTCCGGCAACATCCTGGGCACCAACAGCCAGCGCCACTTCGAGGTCTTCGGCCAGTACGACCTGGTCTTCGCCTTCATCGACGAGCACCCCGAGCTCGAGGAGTGGCGCCCGACGATGTGCCACCGCATGGCCTCGCACCTGGTGCACGTGCTGAACAAGGGCGAGACCCGGATCCCGGCCGAGCGGCGCCAGGAGTTCTTCATGGAGGCCGCAAAGGCCTGCCAGAAGCACGGTCGCAACGTCGCCTGGCCCAAGGACATGACCCTCGAGGAGCGGCTGCTGCGGCGCGGCGCGTACCGGTCGTTCGAGGCACTGCGGATCTGGGAGCGGTTGATGGGGCCGGTCGCCAAGGTCCGCAAGCGCGTCAAGCGGCGGGGCAAGCGCTACCGGTCGTACCTGTACCGCGCGACGTACGCGGTGGCGCGGCGCACCCCGCTCGACCCGAATCTCGCCGTGTTCGCCTCGTACTGGTACGACGCGGTCAACGACAACCCACTGGCGGTCTACCGGAAGCTGCAGGAGCTCAAGCCGGAGATCCGCGGGGTGTGGATCGTCAATCCCGACGCCGTCGACAAGGTGCCGGCCGGCGTGGACCACGTGGTCGCACGGTCCTTCGGGTACTGGCAGCTGCTCGCCCGGGCCACCTACTTCGTCAACAACGTCAACTTCCCCGGTGACTGGAAGAAGCGCGACGGCCAGGTGCACATCCAGACCCACCACGGCACCACGCTGAAGACCATGGGCCTGGACCTCAAGGCGTTCCCCATCCCGGCCAAGAACATGAACTTCGCCAAGCACATGGAACGCGTCGACCGCTGGGACTACAACCTGGCGTCCAGCGAGTACTCGATGTCGGTGTGGCGGCGCGCCAACCCGGCGAACTACGAGCCGCTGCCCTACGGCCAGCCCCGCAACGACCTGTTCTTCACCGCCACCGCCGACGACCAGGAGCGCATGCGCAAGGAGCTGGGCATCCCCGAGGACAAGATCGCGGTGATGTACGCCCCGACGTTCAGGGACTGGGAGCCTGACAACGAGGTGCAGCTCGACCTGCTGCGGTTCGCCGAGGAGATCGGCCCCGACTACGTCGTGATGGCGCGCAGCCACTACTTCCGGACGCCGGCCGGCGCGCTGGCGAAGTTCAAGGAGCACGGGCTGATCGACGTCAGCCCCTACCCCGACGTCCAGCCGCTGTGCCTGGCCGCGGACATCCTGCTGACCGACTACTCGTCGATCGCGTTCGACTACGCGATCCTGGGCCGCCCGATCGTGATCTACGCCCACGACTGGGACCTGTACAAGAAGCTGCGAGGCGTGTACTTCGAGCTTCTCGACGAGCCCCCCGGTGCGGTCGCGCGCACCGAGGAGGAGCTGTTCGAGATCTTCCGCTCGGGTGCGTACGAGACGCCCGAGGCCCAAGAGAAGCTGCTGGCGTACCGCGACCGGTTCTGCGAATACGAGGACGGGCGAGCGGCCGAGCGCGTGGTCCGGCGCATGTTCCTGGGCGAGAACGTCAAGAAGCTGCTGCCGACCTCCGGGCCTGGGCTGCCGGCGCTCGCGCCGGACCCGCTGGGGACCGTCCCGCCGGCGCGGCGCGGTCAGTCCGCGGCGGCAGACCTCCGCGCGGGCTGACCAACCGCCGGCCGGGCCTACCCCAGGATCCAGCGCGCCCGGACGGCGACCTGGTCGATGGCATAGCGGCGTCGCTGCGGCGTTGTGAGCCGGGCGGTGATGGGGTACCGCTCGCGCTTGCGCATCCTTGCCAGCCGTTGGTCCCGCTTGCGCATCTTCGCCTTGCGCTCCTCGAACGACTTCTTCAGCGGCGCGGGGATCGCAACAGACGGTGCCCGACGCTCGTAGCCATACCGGTCCATGAACGTGGCGCACTTCTTCTCGACGAACGCGACCTCCTCGGGCGACAGCACCTCGCCCCACGCGTTGATCTTCGCGGGGTTCGCCGGCTCGGACAGCCGGTTGTGGTACTCGCTGGTGGGCTCGTCGACGTTCTCGTGGAAGCCGAGCATGCGGTCGACGTAGGCGGTGTCGAGGGTCAGGAACTCACTGATGCGGTGCAGTGACTTCTCCGGGTCGAGCACCAGCGTCTCGTAGCTGATCTCGAACCACTGGTCGTCGCGGTAGCGGCCATGGGCTCGGCCGGCGTGGCGGACGCACCGCAGCCACAGCTCCACCGCCGGGCCGACGTCGCCGCCGTACCAGTTCAGCTTCTTCATCGACGCGACGGCGCCGCGGGGGTCGCGGATCACGTTGACGAACTGCGCGTCGGGGAACATGTCGAAGATCCCGGGGAGGTGCAACACGTAGCTCGGCCGCTTGTCACCCCAGCGCTGCTTGCCCTGCCCTTCGGCGTACAGCTTGAACGCGGTCCCGATCAGGGAGCCCAGTGTCGGGGGCGCCGCCATCATCTGCTGCATCGCGTACTCGCGGTCGACGCCGAACCGGCCGAACCACGAGTCGGGGCGCATGACGATGAACTCGGCAGCGGCGCGGTGGTTCTCACGCTTGCGCAGGTTGCCGAAGCTGGTCCGCCGCTCGTACATCTCGATCAGAAACCGCGTCTCACGCGGGATCGCCAGATGCGGGTGGGTGTTGAGCATCGTGCGCAGCATCGTCGTGCCCGACCGAGGGGAGGCCCCGACGAACACCGGCCGGTTCTGGGCACCGGCGAGTGCATAGGAATCGGTCAGTCGGCGGGCAGCACGAGCGGCGCGGGAAGGAAGGGATTGAGCCACGAGGCGCGAGTCTAGCGTCCGCCCGGCCCGCCCCCCGCAGCCGCTGCCTCGCTGCCGGTCTGGGC
>DATLGM010000059.1:0-5686 GCA_035540515.1 Egibacteraceae bacterium
GTCAAGCCCCAGACGCCGGCCCGCGGCGAGCAGGCCCGCCGCGGTCAGCGTGTTCGCCGCGACGTACGGGGCCGCCGTCGGGCGGAACAGGTTGAGCACGTTGTTGTAGACGCTGAGAAAGACGGTCAACGCGATGACGCCGTTGCGTGGCGCGGGGCGGACACCTCGTGGCGCCCCGCCCGCCCAGGTCACGACCGGGTCGAGGACAGTCCGCCGCTGTGATGGTCCGCCACGGCGACCGCGTCCTTGCCCATGCGCTTGGCGCGGTACAGCGCGGTGTCGGCCATCGCGAACAGCGTATCGACGTCGACGCTGGGATCATCGGTGGTGGCGACGCCGGCGGACACCGTGACCACCGGCAGGTCCAGCCGTGTGGTCTGCACCGTCTCGCGGATCCGCTCCATCGCGACGACCGCCTCGGCTGCGTCCGTGCCGGCGACCGCGACGACGAACTCCTCGCCGCCGACGCGGAACACCGCGTCGGTCTCGCGCACCCCGGCCTGCAGGCGGGCCGCCACGTGCTGCAGTGCACGGTCACCGACGTCGTGGCCATGGGTGTCGTTGAGCTGCTTGAAGTTGTCGATGTCGACCACGACCAGACTCAACGGGGCGTCCGGGCTGACCGCGGCCAGCATGTCGCCGACGATCGTGGGCAACATGCGCCGGTTGCGCACCCCGGTCAGGGGGTCGCGCTCGGCCGCGGCCCGCACCTCTTCGTACAGGTCCGCGTTGCGCATCGCCACGACGGTGATGTCCAGCAGCCCCTGCAGGAACTGCGCATCCTCGGCGTCGAACGCCGCCTCGGTCTCCGAGGCCACGATCAGCATCACCGTTCGGACGTCGTCGTGGGCGCCGACGGCCAGCAACGCCCGCGACTCGGGCGCCAGCCACTCCGACAGCGCGGGCCGCTCGGCGACGTTGTTGACCATCACCATGCCCGAGGCGTTGAGCTCGTCCGCCAGCTCCAGGACGACGCCGGCCAGCTCGACCTCGCTGGTCTCCAGTCGGCCGCCGGCCATGCGACGCAGCTCCAGCACGGTGCCGTGCAGCCGGCCGACCGCGACCTCGTGGGTGCCGTAGCGGTTCTCCATGGCCTGCATGATCTGCGGCACGACCTGGTCGAGGTCGGTGGTCGCGGCCATCGTCTTTGCCACGTCGAGCAGCTGCGCGGTGGTCTCGGCCTGCCGCTGGGCGATCGCGTACAACCGCGCGTTGACAAATGCCGCCTGCGCCTCCCGGGCGAACGCCTCGAGCCGCTCGATGGTCGCGTCGTCTGGCAGCAGCCCCGAGCGCGGCACGTCGACGCCGAGGAACCCGATGATCTCGTCGGCATAGTCCAGCAGCAGCACGATCAGGCCGTGCTCGGCGGTCCAGGCGTTCGGGTCGTCCGACGGTGGGATGTCGGGGTCGTCAGCCCACCGCGCGGGGGCCTCCGGGGGGATGAGGTACGTGTGGGCGCCGCGGCGCCACTCCTCTCGCAGCAACACCGACCAGTACTCGAACGGCGTGGTCATCCCGACACGTCCGTCGCCAAGGCCGGCGGTCGCGACGCGTCGGCAGCGGTTGCCCTCGCGGACCGTCAGGGTGCCGACCTGGAAGTCGGTGACCTCGACGACCGCCTCGATGATGTCCTCGGCCACGGCCGCGAAGTCGAGACGCCGCCCGATGCCGGCCAACCGGCCGGTCATGTCGCTGGTCGTCGGTCGGTGTGACACGCCAGTCCCCCGACTGCCCTTCTCCCTGAGTGTCCATGGACGGTCAGCGTTCGGCGCCGACCGGATCCCGTTCTTCCGGTACCTGTTCGGCAGGCGGGGGGGTCACCTTGACCCGCCGAGGTCGCCGTAGCACCAGCCACGCGCCCCACACCGCGACGACCGGGATGAGCAGCGGCAGCACGAACAGCACGGCCACCAGGATGGCGCCGACGACGTTGATGAAGGCGTCACGGGCGGTGTCCCAGTACTGCGCGAGCGACGGGCGCTCCGAGCGCTCCTGCTCGGGCGGGACGATCCCCCCGCCGGCACCCGGCTCGAACAGCTCGACGGTCAGCGTCGAGAAGCTGGTGCGGTCGTCGAGCAGCCGCTGGCGGCCCTGCAGCCGTTCGATCTGACCCTGGATGCCGTCGAGCTGCTGCTGCACCGCGATCGCGTCCTGCACGTCCTCGGCGTCGTCGAACAGGCCAAGGTAGAACCGCTCCTGCGCGCGCAGGTGACGCAGGCGCGCCTGAAGGTCCGTGTACTCGGCGCTGACGTCCTGGCTGTCGACGTTCCGGCTGACGACCGTGCCGACCCGCCCGATGCCGACCAGCAGGTCCTCGAAGGTCTCGACGGGGACCCGAACGGTGACCGACCCGAAGGTGTCGCCGTTGTCCGAGGTGCTCGTGGTCGACCCGACCGCGTCGCCGCCCAGCCGTCGGGCGGCGGCGATGACGGCCGTGAAGGCGCGGTCGAACTGTCCCTCGGCGACCTCGACCGACACGGTCCCCTCCTTGATGATGCGGTCACCGGGGCGGACGGGGGGCGGGTCCGGCAGCGCCTCGCCGTCGTCGTCACCGGTGCCCACACCGGAAGCGTCGTCGTCTGCGGACCCCTCGGCGGCATCAGGCGCCGGCATCTCGGCCGCTTCCTCGGCGGCGTCGTCACCGGCCAACTCCTCGCCGGCCTGGCCGGCGCCGGCGGCGCTGCGTGCGACCGTGCCGGTGTCCTCGCCGGTAGCGGCGGAATCGGCGCCTTGCCCACCGCTGCACGCCGCCAGCAGCACCACCGCGACCATCGCCAGCCAGATCCGCATCCCCGTCATCGTCGGCCTCCTACGCGTGTCGTAGATGACCCAACGGGGCGCCGTCGGCTGCAGTTCCCGCGGGGTCGGTCAGGCCGGTAGGACGCCTGCGGTGGCGCGGGGGTTCCCTACGAGTTGTGGAAGTTCTCGTAGTACCTGCTGGCCGTCGGGCCGCGCTGTCCCTTGTACTTGCTGCGCAGCTCGCCGGCGCCGTAGGGCACCTCCGCGGCGCTGGACAGGCGGAAGAACGCCATCTGCCCGATCTTCATGCCGGGGTAGATCGCGATCGGCAGGTTGGCGACGTTGGACAGCTCCAGCGTCAGCCAGCCCTGCCAGCCGGGGTCGACGAACCCCGCGGTGGCGTGGGTGAGCAGGCCCAGGCGTCCCAGGCTGCTCTTGCCCTCAATGCGCCCGACGAGGTCGTCGGCCAGCTCGACGCGCTCGTAGGTGCTGGCGAGCACGAACTCGCCGGGATGCAGGATGAACGCCTCCCCCTCGGCGACCTTGACCAGCTCGGTCATGTCCGGCTGCTCCGCGCGGACGTCGATGTAGGGGTACTTGTGGTTGGCGAAGACCCGGAAGCTGTCGTCGATGCGCACGTCGACGCTGGCGGGCTGGATGGCGTCGTCGGCCAGCGGCTCGATGACGATGCGGCCGGCGTCGAGCTCGGCGCGGATGTCCCGGTCGGACAGGATCATGCGGGTCCCCTCAAGGCGCGGCAGCAGCCGCCGTCACGATGCGAGGGGAAGCACCTCGGGAGTATCATCGGCCACCCCCGCGGGTGTAGTTCAATGGTAGAACACGAGCTTCCCAAGCTCGCAACGGGGGTTCGATTCCCCTCACCCGCTCCACACGAAGTCGCAGGTCAGCGCGCTGTTCCGCTCCTGGGCTTTCCCGAGCCTTGAGCCGTCTGATCCCACGCTGATCCCATATGGCGATCACTGGCCGACCTGCCCGGCCGTGCTTGCCGTCGCGGCCAGAGCCTGCCGGCGTGTGGCCGCTACCAATCCGCGGGATCGCCCCTGTAAGGCCCATCATCCTCGTCAATGAGGTCACGGAACCAACCGACCGCCTCGGCTTTGAAATCCTCGGGGAAATACCGACGGAATCCGCTGTACCTCATGCACAGGTCGTAGTTCGTATCGCGAGTCGAATCGAAGCGACTTCCCGTCCACGCTGGACCCGGCCATGACCTAAACCGTTCGGGAATTTCGGGCGCCGCCCGGCCGAAGTACACGTAGTCACGCGACAGCAGCACGGCGTCCGCGCTCGTGTCCTTCATGATGTGGCCAACGTTCGGGGAGCCGTCGTCGTGGCTGTGCCTCGAGTCGACCTGCACCCAGTGGCCGTTCTCGTCGCGGTAGTAGATGTTGTCGCCGTAGCGCTGGCGCATGCTTCCTCTCCGTACCGGACGCTTCTCCGTGAACCGCTCGTCGTGCCAGTACTGATCGAACGTGACAATCTCTTCGACCCGCATGGCGTACACGAGCCGGCCTGCAAGACCCTTCTGTGCTGAACCGGTTCCGACGACCCAGTCGCCGACCGAGACGCGCCCGCGGAAATCCTCGTGGCAAGTTCCGAGCGAGCACCAGCCGTGGAACGGGTTGGGCGCGAACCCGATGTCGTATCGAACTACATAACTGAACAGATCCACCTCAGCAGCCCACTCGGCTCATCGCTGGCGCTGGGCGCGGCGCACCATCCGGCCGTTCCCAGTGGGTGTCACCGCTCATGGACGCGATGATCTTGTCGATGTCCCACGTCACCATGTCGTGGCCATGCTTCTCAAGCTCCTGAGGAACCGGGCAGCCGTCCGAACCCGGGGCCCACACGCCGATGATCTTCTTGTCGGGGAAACGGGCGGCGTACGCGACCTCCCAGTCGACCCACGCGTGGTTCGTGGTATCCGGCGTGACGATCACGATGATCTTGCCGGCGTTACGGATCCCGGGCGCCAGGATCTCCGACCGGATGTACTCCGGACTCTTCGCCAGGTTGGGCTTGTCGGACGTGATCGACGCATCACGAACCACCACTCCACGCGCCTCGAGTTCGGCCTTCAGGCGCTGCACGTGATGGTCGTCCTCGTGGCGGTGAGGCATGAAGACGTTGTGGGTGTCGGCCATGGCAGGTCCGTTCGCTGGTGACCTTCCCAGGCTACGAGCAGGGTGCGACACGTCCGTAGGATGACGCGATGCTGTTGCCCCCGGTCTTGGAGATCTTCGTCGTCTGGCACCCAGACGACGAAAGTGGAGCCACGGTGGCCGAGTGGCTCCTCGACCATTTCCACGGCACCGCGTTCTCAGGACTGATCGGTGGCGCCGTCGAGGTCTACACGCGCAGTACCCCGTGGCTTGGCGACGACGGGCCCCCACGGCCCCTGCCGTTCGCAGGCGGTCAACCCGCCAGCCTAGAGAGTCCGACTGTAACGGTGGTCATCCCGGTGCTGTCGGCCCATCTAGCACGGGCTGTCGAAGACAATCACGCCTGGAGCGGGTGGATCGCCGACCTGGCGGCCGGAGCGTCCGAACGCACCGGCATGCACGTATTCCCGCTGCGCGCCCCCGATGCAAAGATCGACGGGACGGCGCTCGGCGACATGTTGAACGGCCCGCAGCGCCTCCCGGACCCGTGCGCTGTCGACCGCGGCGTGCTTGGCCGCGAGGTCGCGCAAGCCATCGTCCAACGCATCAGCGGCAACGAGGGCGACCCACTGCAAGTGTTCGTGAGTCACACAAAACGCCACTCTCCAGACGAAGAGCCCGATCACGTCACCCGGTTAGTCGATCAGGTTCGGGCGTTCCTCGCCAACACTCGTCTCGTCGACTTTTTCGACGAGACGAGCCTCCAGGTCGGCGAGGACTGGGAAGAACGACTCGTCACGGAAGCGTCACGCGGATGCCTACTG
>DATLGM010000060.1:0-3799 GCA_035540515.1 Egibacteraceae bacterium
TGCCGCGGGGCAAGCGCGACCTGTCGCGGATGGAGTCACTGAGCTTCCGTGCCGTCGCGCAGCCGCGGGTGCCCACCGATCTGCGCGTCCAGCTGACCGACCGCCGCGGTCGGCGTGCGGTGGTGTCCGTGTCCGAGGTCAGCGATGCGCTGGCGCCCCGGCCCGGCCGGTTCATGCCTTTGCCGCGGCTGCTGCCCCAGCAGGTCACCGTGCCCCTGCGGCGGTTCTCCGGTGTGGACCTGAGCCGCGTCGCGGCGGTCACCCTGCTGCCGGCGTCGCGTCGCGGTCACGCATGGGTGACCGACATCGCCGCGTCCCGGCCGGCTGCGGGCCGCGCCGGCCTTGCCGGGGCGCCGGTGCTCAGTGTCGACAGCCTCCGTGTTCGTGAAGGCGACGAGCCGAGCGTGGCCCGGTTCACGGTCACCGCCTCGAAGCGCTTCCGGCGGCCGGTCTCGGCGTTCGTGCAGGCGACCAGGGTCTTCCCCGAGGCCGGGTGGCAGGAGTTCCTGCCGCACCGCCCGCGCCGGCGCGTCACGATCCCTGCCGGCGCGCGAACCGCGACCTTCGACGTTCCGTTGCGCGGCAACACGATGAACGACTGGGACCTGCATCTGCTCGTCTCGCTGACGGCAACGCGCAACGGCGTCATCGGCAAGCTGGCGGGGCGCGGGTTCATCCGCGACGACGACCCGCTGCCGCTGCTGACGATCGCCGAAGGGACGGCGCGCGAGAGCCGGCCGTTCCTGCCCTTCGTGATGACGCTGTCCGAGCCCAGCGGCGTGCCGGTGATCGCCTCGGCAACCATCCTCGATGGGACCGCCGTCGCGGGCGAGGACTACCACGACGTGTACGCGATCGGCGGTGAGGTCCGCCCCGGCCGGCTGCAGGGGCGGATGCGACTGCCGCTGATCGACGACGACATCGCCGAGCCGACCGAGACGCTGACGGTACGGCTGAACATCGCCGACGGGCTCGCGCCGGCCGCGGTGTCGGTGTTCGGCGCTCGCTACAAGGGTCCGCTCGAGCTGACCGGCACCATCCTCGACGACGACTGATTCGAGCCCCGAGGCGAATCAGTGGATCTGCTGATTTGTCCGCGTCGGGTTGGCGGGCTGCGTTCGCGGATAAGGGTCGACCATGGACCTGGCGATCATGCTCGAGGGTCAGGAAGGCCCGACCTACGAGACCATCCTGGCCGTTGCGCGTCGCGTTGAGCACCATCGGCTGGCGGGGCTGTACCGCAGCGACCACTACAGCCCGATCGGCGGAAGTGCCGACCTCGTGGCCACCGACGCCTGGGCGACGCTGGCCGGGCTGGCGCGTGAGACCAAGGACATCCGCATCGGCACCCTCGTGTCACCGGCGACCTTCCGACCGCCCGCGGTGGTGGCGAAGATGGCCGCCACGGTGTCGGAGATGGCGGGCCCTGGGTCCGACGGCGCCAGCCGGGTGACGCTGGGCATGGGCACCGGTTGGTACGAGACCGAGCACACCCGTCACGGCTTTCCATTCGAGGACCTCGGCACCCGCTTCCGGCGGCTCGAGGAGCACCTGGAGGTGGTGACTCGCCTGCACGACCGCACCGCCCAGCCGTTCGACTTCGTCGGCGACTTCGTCCAGCTGCGCGAGGCGGTGTTCAGCCCTGTGCCCGACCCGCGTCCCCGGCTGGCGATCGGGGGTAAGGGCATGCGCCGCACCCCCGGGCTGGTCGCCCGCTTCGCCGACGAGCTCAACGGCGTGGTGATGACGCCCGAGCAGTGCCGCGAGCAGCGCGCGGCGCTCACCCAGGCCTGCGAGGACATCGGGCGGGACCCGTCAACGGTGCGCTATTCGCTGATGACCGGGTGCCTGGTCGGCGCGACGGAGGACGAGTTCCATGCCCGCATCCGCCGGCTCCAGGAGGTCCAGGGCGACAACCGGCCCGTCGCCGAGGTGATACGGGAGCGCTCGGGGGCGTGGGTGCAAGGCACTCCGGACCAGGCGCTGCAGCGCCTGGACGAGCTGGCCGACGCAGGGGTGGAGTGCGTGATGCTGCAGGACCTGCTTCCCGACGACCTCGAGATGGTCGACCTCATCGCCGAGCAGCTGCGCCCGGCCTGACGGTCAGGCGGTCATCGCCTCCGGGTCAACGCCCTGCTCGACGCACCACTGTCGGTAGGCGATGGGGCTGATCTCGCTGGGCTTGATCTCGCTACGCCCGCCCCAGAAGACGTTGGTGTACTCGACCGGGATCCCGACGGACTCCAGGTGCGCGTCGATCGCGGCCTTGTGCGCGAGGACCCGCTCCTTCTCGGTGCCGTGCGACACGCCCATGATGTTGACGTTGGAGAACTCGGGACCGCCCTCGCGCCAGTAGGCGTGGGTCATGCAGTGGAACCGGCCGACCTCCTGGCCGGCGCGCAGCTGCATGCCCTCGGGCACCCGCCAGTGGAACAACGCGTTGTAGCGGGTGACCTGCTTGCCGTCACGGTGCTTCTTGACGTGCTCGAGGAACGTGGAGAAGCGGCCGATGACGCGACGGTCGTTCAGCGACTCGGCGACGGCACAGAAGTCCTCGACGGTCTCGCCGGCCTCGGCGGCGCGCGGGGCCCACAGGTCGGGCTGCAGCTCGGCCGGGGCGAACTCCCGCTTGAGCGCCATGAGCACCCGCCACTCGTGGTCGGACAGTTCGACGATCTTGGTGTCCTGTACCTGACCTGGCTCGTCGGTCTTGTCGCCGGGCTCGATGGTGCGCCGGCGAACGTGGCCGACGCCGAGGGTGAACAGCTTGCGCGCCGGCAACAGCTTGTAGGCCTCCGCGCCCGTCTGTGCCATCAGGTAGCGGCAGTGCGCATCCATGTCGAACGGCCGCGGCACCTTCAACGTGGTCCACAGCTTGTACGCGCTGCCGGGGGTCTCCCGGTCTGTCGTGCGGGTGACGACGTGCCCTGAGAACGGGTCCTGCGTGAACATCCACTCGAACGCACCCTTGATGCGCTCGGCCGGCACCTTCCACGCCACCAGCGCACCCGGCGCCAGCGACGTCGCCAGCAGCGTCTGCCGAACGCGTCGGATCGTGCCGGCTTCGAGCATCGCCCGGATCCGCGCGATCACGGTGTCCAGGTCCACCCCCGAGGCGTCGGCGATGTCGTGCAGCGGGTGGCGCGAGAAGCCCTGCACCTTGTCCTCGGAGATCGCCAGGATCTGCGCATTGACGGGGTCGTCGACGGTGTAGGGGACGGCAGGCGGCATGCGCCCACTGTAGGGGCGCCACTGTCCGCGTAAGGAATCTCCAGATTCCTCGCCCAGGGACGGAATCTGGAGAATCCTTTGCCGCGGGTGGGGGGCGACGGGGCGGTCAGCCGGTGTTGCGCATGCCGGCGGCGATGCCGTTGACGGTCAGCAGCAGCGCCCGGCCCACCGTGCGCCCGGTGTCGCCCCGCCGAGTGCGCTCGAGCAGCTCAACCTGCAGGGCGTGCAGCGGCCGCAGGTACCGGTTGCGCACGTCCAGGGTTCGGCGCAGGACGGGGATGTCCTCGATCAGCTCGCGGCGATCGAGCAAGCGCAGCACCTCGGCTCGGGTGCGCTCGAACTCGGCGGTGACGACGTCGAACAGCCCGTGGTGCTCGGCGGGCACCAGTCGGTCGACGTACATGCCGGCGACGTCCAGGTCGGTCTTGACCAGGGTCATCTCCACGTTGGACAGGAACATCCGCAGGAACGGCCAGCCCGAGGTGATACGAGAGCGCTCGGGTGCGTGGGTGCAAGGCACTCCGGACCAGGCGCAGGGCCTTGAGGGCCTGCGCGCGATCCCGTGGGT
>DATLGM010000061.1:0-7554 GCA_035540515.1 Egibacteraceae bacterium
TCCCGACCCTGCACCGCCCTGGCGGGTGCGGGCACTGCGCGCGGACCGGATACCGCGGCCGGATGGCGATCCACGAGGTGATGGCGGTCACCGAGGACATCGAGCGGTTGATCGTCGCACGGGCATCGACCGACGAGATCACCACGGCAGCGCGCGGCGGCGGGATGCACACGCTGCGCGAGGACGGCTTGACCAAGGCGCTGCTGGGCCACACGACGCTGGAAGAGATCGCCCGCGTCATCGCGTAGCGGCACTAAAGGCCGCCCACCGGCCGACCGACGATTCAACGAAGCCGCAGACCTGCGGCCGACCCGGTGGTGGAGGAACACATGAGCAAGGGACTCGCCGACGTGCTCGTCGGGCAGGGCGTCATCGAGCCCGACGTCCTCGAGCAGGCGCTGGCGCAGCAGCGCGCGGAGGGCACCACCCTGGGGCGTGTCTTGGTGCGCATGGGGGCGGTCACCGAGCAGCAGATCGTCGCGGCGATCGCCCGCCAGATGGGCGTTCCCTTCGCCGACTGCAGCCCGGGCGCCGTCGACACGAACGCCGCCATGCTGCTGCCGCGGTCCGAGGCTCAGCGTTTGACGGCCCTGCCGGTGCAGTTCACGCCGGACAACGGTCTGCTGGTCGCGATGGTCGACCCGACTGACCAGCAGGTCCTCGAACGCGTCACCCAATGCACCGGGATGCGTGCCCACCCGGCGCTGGCGGTGCGGGCCGACCTGGAGACCGCCATCGTGCACCTGACCGACGATGAGACCCCCCCGGTGCCCAACAGCAAAGGTTCGGCCCCCCCGTCAGTCGCGACCGGGGCACCTGCGTCCGACGACGACAAGCTGCTGCTGTTCGAAAAGGCCACCACGCTGGACCTCGACGGAGCGCTGCTGGCGTTGGTCGAACGCGGCGGGTCCGACCTGCACCTGACGGCCGGGGTGCCCCCGACCATCCGCGTGCACGGCGAGCTGCAGCCGCTCGAGGGACACGAGGTGCTCAACGGGACGGACCTGCAACAGGCGATCTACGCCCTGCTCACCCAGAAGCAGCGCGAGCAGTTCGAGAACACCCTCGAGCTCGACCTGTCCTACAGCATCCCCGGCAGGGCCCGGTTCCGTGTCAACGTCTTCCAGCAGCGCGACGCCATCGGCGCCGTGATGCGAGTGATCCCGTTCGAGATCAAGTCCATCGAAGAGCTCGCGATCCCCAAGCAGGTGGGCGACTTCGCCAAGCTGCCCCGTGGCTTCGTCCTGGTCACCGGTCCCACCGGCTCCGGAAAGTCGACCACCCTGGCCGCGTTGATCGACATGATCAACCGAGAGCGGGCATGCCACATCATGACCGTCGAGGACCCCATCGAGTTCCTCCACGAGCACAAGCGGTCGGTGATCAACCAGCGCGAGCTGGGCACCGACACCCTGTCGTTCGCCAGTGCGCTCAAGCACGTGCTGCGCCAGGACCCCGACGTGATCCTCGTCGGTGAGATGCGCGACCTCGAGACGATCCAGGTCGCACTGACCGCCGCCGAGACCGGTCACCTGGTGTTCGGCACCCTGCACACCCAGGACGCGCCACAGACCGTCGACCGCGTGATCGACGTGTTCCCGCCGCACCAGCAGGAGCAGATCCGCGTCATGCTCGCCGGGTCGCTGCAGGGCGTCGTCTGCCAGCAGCTGCTCAAGACCCGCGACGGCAAGGGTCGGATCGCCGCCTGTGAGGTCATGGTGGCGACCTCGGGCATCCGCAACCTGATCCGCGAGGGCAAGACGCACCAGATGTACTCGGCGCTGCAGGCCGGCGCGAGCCACGGGATGGTCACCATGGACCAGTCGCTCGCGACGCTGGTCAAGCAGGGCAAGGTCAGCTACGACGCCGCGCTGGAGCGCTGCAACCAGGTGGCCGACTTCAAGCGCCTCGTCGGCGAGGGCTAGGGGAGTAACCGATGTCGACCGCAACGACGTACCGGTACACCGTCCGCGACCGCAGCGGGAAGACCCGCAACGGGACGCTGGAAGCGACCGACCAGCGCGTGGTCGCGAACAAGCTGCGCGAGATGGGGTTCGCCCCCGTCTCCATCAGCGAGGTCAAGACCAGCGCGATGCAGAAGGAGCTGCACATCCCGGGATTCGGGCCGAAGGTCGGCCTGAAGGACCTGGCGGTGTTCTCGCGGCAGTTCGCCACGATGATCAGCTCTGGCCTGTCGCTGCTGCGTGCGCTGAACATCCTGGCGGCCCAGACGGACAACAAGGAGCTCGCCCGCATCCTGGGCGAAGTCCGTAGCGCGGTCGAGCAGGGCCGTTCGCTGTCCTCGGCGATGGCGGAGCACGAGGCGTTCCCCAAGCTGTACATCGCCATGGTCCGCGCCGGTGAGACGGCAGGCATGCTCGACGCGGTGCTGCTGCGGATCGCCGAGACCATGGAGAACGACGTCGAGCTGCGCCGGCGGATCAAGTCCGCGATGACCTACCCGGTCGTCGTGCTGATCCTGGCCGTCCTGCTCACCGGCGTGATGCTGGCCTTCATCGTCCCAACCTTCGTCGGGATGTTCGAGTCGCTCGGCGGGGAGCTGCCGCTGCCCACCAAGATCCTCATGGGGATGTCAGCGGTCCTGCGCAAGTTCTGGTGGGCGCTGATGTTCGTGCCGTTCGCCGCCTGGAAGGGCTTCGTCTACGCCCGGAAACAACCCAACGTCCGGCTGCAGCTGGACAAGTGGAAGCTGAAGGTCCCCGTGTTCGGGATCCTGTTCCACAAGATCGCGCTCGCGCGCTTCGCACGGAACTTCGGCACCCTGCTGCACGCCGGCGTGCCCATCTTGACGTCACTGGAGATCACCGCCGACACCGTGAACAACGGCGTGATGGGGGAGGCCATCGAGGCGGTCAAGGTCGCGGTCAAGGAAGGCGAGAGCGTGGCGCGGCCGCTCGGCCACCACGACGTCTTCCCGCCGATGGTGGTGCAGATGATCGCGGTGGGGGAGGAGACCGGCGCGATCGACACGATGCTGTACAAGATCGCCGACTTCTACGACTCGGAGGTCACCGCGATGACCGAGTCACTCACGGCGATGCTCGAGCCGCTGATGATCGCTGTCCTCGGTGGGCTGGTGGGCTCCATGGTCGTTGCGCTGTACATGCCGATGTTCAAGATCTTCGACCTGGTGCGCTGACCCGCGCGCCGGAGCTTCACTTGCGACAAGGCCGCGGATCCGATCCGCGGCCTTGTCGCATCCGGGGCTAAAGGTTGCCCTCCCAGCCGCCGATTACCCAGTGTCATCCGCAAGGAGTGGGCGCAGAAACGGCAAAGCCGCCGAGAGGTGGTGACGCAAAGCCACGGGGCCTTCGGGCACGCCGGGCTGCCTCGCGCAAATGGTCATAGAGGCACGCGACCCGCTGCTTGTACCTATCAGCACCGGAGGTGCAGCGTGTCCATCGCCATTCGTGAGCGTCTCGAGGAGGAAGAGGGCTTCACCCTCATCGAGCTGCTTGTCGTCGTCATCATCATCGGCATCCTTGCCGCGATCGCCATCCCGACCTTCCTGAACCAGCGCCAGCGTGGCTGGCAGGCCGAGCTGACCTCGAACGTGCGCAACACCGCGCTGAACGTCGAGGCCGCCATCACCGCCGCCAATGGCACCGTCCCGACCGCGATGCCGGCCGGCGCAGCCGTCGGTGGCGCGAGCGTCACGCTCGACTACGCCGCCAGCGGCAACAACTGGTGTGTCGTGGGTCAGAGCACCCGTGACCTGCCCGGCAACGTCGTGTACCGCAGCCAGGCGGGTGGGCTCCAGCCCTACAACCCTGCCGGCGGCGCCACGTGCACGCCGTAGCACGGGACATCTGAGGAACAGGGGCGGCTCGCAAGGGCCGCCCCGCTTCTTCTCATGGAGGGGTTCATGCGTTCCGACCAGGAAGACGGGTTCACGCTGATCGAGTTGCTCGTCGTGGTCATCATCATCGGCATCCTCGCGGCCATCGCCATCCCCACGCTGATGGCGCAGCGAGAGGCCGGGCACCGCGCAGCGCTGCAATCGGATCTGCGCAACCTGGCCGTCCAGGCCGAGTCCTATTTCCACACCGCCAACACCTACACGGGGTTTGCCGCAAGCGCGGCGTACGCCGAATTCCGGCCCACCCAGGGCGTCGCCGTGACGATCGCCTCCACCGGCGCCAACAGCTACTGCTTCCAGGCGACACGCGACGCCCAGACATGGAGCGTGCGCACCAACCCCGGCGACGAGACCGCATCCCTCGCCGCAGGCGCCTGCTGACCAGTGACGATGAAGGACGGCCCCGGCACCCCCGGGGCCGTCTTCTTTTCAAGAAGTGGCCGCGGCCGGCCGAGAAGATGTTGGTATTGACCGTTCGTGTGACTGATGTGCACCATGAGTGAAGTCGCCGCCGGCGGGAATGGTGTCGGAGCGCTTCACGGGTGAATTGGACACCGTGGCTTAGGCTGTGCGCGCCCCTGTCTTGGGGCGTCGAGGAGGGAACGATGGCAGACAGCGGACCGCTGGGTGGCGACCGTCTGCTCACCGTTGCCGAGGTGGCCGACCACATGAGGGTGTCGAACATGACCGTGTACCGGCTCATCAAGAGCGGGACCTTGCCGGCGTTGCGCGTCGGCAAGAACTACCGGATCCGGTCGGCGGACCTGGCTGCCTACCTCGACGCATCGGTCACACAGGTCGAACGTTCACAGGGCTGACGGGTGGCGATCACCTCCATCGGCCTTGACATCGGGTCCAGCGCAGTCCGCGCTGTCCAGGTGACCGCGGGCAGTCGCGGACCGGCGACGCTGGACCGCCTCGGGCAGGTCGTCCTTCCCGCCGGCGCGGTCCGCGACGGGGAGATCGTCGATCCCGCCCCGGTCACCGAAGCGCTGCGCACCCTGTGGACGCGCTACGGGTTCAAGCACCGTCGCGTGCACATGGGTGTGGCCAACCAGCAGGTCGTGGTCCGCCAGATGGACCTGCCGTACCTGCCCGAGGAGGATCTGCGCCAGTCCCTGGAGTTCCAGGCGCAAGACGCCATCCCCATCCCGGTCGACCAGGCGATTCTTGACCACCACACCCTGGAGCACTACGAGAACGACGACGGGGAGCGGTTCAGCCGGATCCTGCTGGTTGCTGCGCAGCGCCAGATGGTGGAGTCCATCCTCGACGCGGTCAACGAGGCCAAGCTGGAACCGGTCGGCCTTGACCTGGACGCCTTCGCGATGCTGCGCAGCCTCGCCCCCGAGGGCGTGCTCGACGACCGCGATGGCGAGCTGCTGATCGACATCGGCGCGTCGGTCACCAACATCGTCGTCCACGAAAACGGCGTGCCGCGGTTCGTACGGATCCTGCTCATGGGCGGCGCCGGCATCACCGAAACCCTCATGAGCGGCATGCAGATCGACTACGACGCCGCGGAGGACCTCAAGGCACGCACCGGGCTTTCGGACGAGTACGGGTTCGCCGACGAGGACGAGGGGGCGCGCCTGATCACCGAGCGTGCGCTGCGCTTCGTCGACGAGATCCGCGGATCGCTGGACTACTACAACGCCCAGGGAGACGCCGTGCCCGTCCGGCGTGCGGTGGTGTCCGGCGGCGGGAGCCAGCTCCCCAATCTCCGGGAGCGTCTGAGCGAGACTCTGCGGATGCCGGTCGAGCGTGGTCACCCGATGCAGGATCTGAAGATCGGCAACGTCGGCCTGGCCTCCGAGCAGCTCATCGAGGCCGAGCCGTACCTCGCCGTCGCCATCGGCCTGGCGCTGGGGGCCATCCGATGACGGCTCGGGTCAATCTCCTCCCACGGGAGATCGAGGAGCGCGCGCGGACGCGCCGGACGGCGGGTTGGACGGTCGCCGGCGTGGCGGGGTACGCCGCGCTGCTGCTCGTGCTGTATCTGGTCAAGCTCGGCGACGTCAATGCGGCCCGCGAGGAGCGTGACGCCGAGCAAGCCCGCGTGGACAGCCTTACCGCCGAGCTCGCGACGCTGGAGCAGTACGCGCAGCTGGACCGCGAGGTCACCGCGCGCAACAACCTGCTGTCGGCGACGATGGCGACCGAGATCTCCTGGGCTCGCGTGCTCAACGACCTCGCGCTGACGTTCCCCCCTAGCTCGTCGATGCTCACCTTCACTGCAACCACGCAGCCGGCGGGCGACGCGGGGCTGACAGGTCAGCCGGCGGCTGACCCCAGCAGCGATTCGGTGGCCGACGTGAACTTCACTGGCTACTCCGTGGAGCGCTTCGCACCGGGCGTCGAGCGGGTGCTCGTGCTCTTCGACGAGGTCGAGACCTTCTACAACGCCTACCTCACCGAGGCGAGCGAGGAGGAGCGCGGCGACACGGAGGTCACAACCTTCAACGGTACGTTCCAGCTCAACGACGACGCGTACACCGGTCGATACGAGCAGGGCCTTCCGCCGGAGGTGGGGCGGTGAGGTTCAGTCCTCCCATCGTCGGTCTGCTCGTCGCCGTCATCGTGACGGTGGCGTTCTGGTTCTTCCTGTGGCGCCCAGCCGCCGACGAGCAGGCGCTCATCGAGGCCGAGACGGCGACCCTGCAGCAGCAGGCGAACTCCCTTGAGGCCCAGATCGCCAGCCTGCGCGACATCGAGGCGCGGCAGGTCGAGATCAACGCCGCCCGGGCTCGGCTTGTGGAGTTCATCCCCGAGGGTCCGGCCCAGCCGTCGGCCATCCGCCAGTTCCAGCGTGCTGCCGATGCGGCCGGTGCCGACATCGCCTCGGTGACGTTCGGGCCGCCGACTGTCCCGCAGCCCGCCGATGGCGCCACACCGGCCGACACCGGTGTCGAAGGGACGACACTGGCGGACATCGCCGTCACCATGTCCGTCGAGGGCGGATACTTTCAAGTCGTCGACTTCTTCCGCCGACTGGAGGTGGAGGTGCCCCGGGCCGTGCTGGTGGAAAGCGTTGCCATCGGCGCGTCCGAGGCGGGCTTCCCCCGCCTGAGCGCGGAGTGGTCCGGCCGGCTGTTCGCCGTGGTGGACGCCGGCGACCTCGTCGACACCACGCAAGGCGGCGCCGCGCCAGCAGGCGACACCGGCGCGCAACCCCAGGCGACGGAGACACCGGCACCGGAAGGTGGTGAGCAGTGAGCGACGTCGAGCCGGCAGCCAGCAGCACGCGCACGCTGCTCATCGCGGGCGCCGGCGTCGTGGCGCTGGTCGCGCTGTTCGCGTTCGTCGTGCTGCCCCTGATGACCGGCGGCGGCGATGACGTCGATGACCTCGACGTGGCCATCGACGTGGAGCCCGACCCCACCCCCTCGCCCACCGAGGGCTTCGAGCTCGCGGAACCGGGCGCCGTCGACGGCGGCGACCCGCCGGTGGAGACCTTCGAGGTGTTCAACGCCCGCGACCCGTTCCAGCAGTTGGTCCAGGAAGGGACGGCCGGCGGCGACACGGGCACCGGTGGGGTCATCGTGGACCCCGGCACGACGCCGGGAACGACGCCAGGCACCACCCCCACAACGCCAACCGTGCCGGGCACCACGCCAGGAACCACGCCGACGACTCCGACGGATCCCGGCACGACACCGACGACCCCCACAGAC
>DATLGM010000062.1:0-18498 GCA_035540515.1 Egibacteraceae bacterium
TGCCCGGTTCGAGCAGGTGCTCGCCCCGATCGCCGGCGTCGGGCCCGCCAAGCGTCGGGCGCTGCAGGAGCACTTCGGTACGTACCGCAAGCTGCGCGCCGCCTCGCCGGAGAAGCTGGCTGCGGTCCCCGGCATCTCACGAACGCTGGCCGACCGCATCTACAACACCCTGCACGGCAAGTAGCCCCGCCCGGTGAGGACACGGCCGGTCGACATCGCCTGGCTGCTCGTCATCGCCGTGTGCGCGGTCGTGGTGGTCGGGACGCTGGTCAGCCTGACCCGAGAGTTCGTGTTCGTGTACCTGCTCGGCCTGATGCTGCCGGCGATCGTTGCCGCGGGGGCATGGAAGCGCACGAAGTGGGGAGCCCCGCCCGGGGGGCTGCGCGAGCACCAGGAGACGCGCCGCATCTCAGGGTCGTAGCGGCGCGCGACCAGGCCGCCTGGTTCACGCGGTGGCCGCGGCCAGGCGCGCGGCCTGCTCCATCGGATGACGCGCATAGCCGTGGACGGCGAGCAGGGCCAGGTAGGCCGGCGCCATGAACGGGCCCAGCCGCTCGGCCTGGCGGACATGGGTCAGCTCGTGGACGAGCAGCGGGGGCGGTGGTTGCTCCAGGCTGATCACGACGTGACCGAGTCCCGCCGCGGAGAACCCCCGCCGGCGCAGCACCCACCCGGTGATGCCCTCGGCAGGCGCGAACATGACCACGCCGTCGCGGACCTTCGGCAGGTGGCCGGTCCCGGCCCCGGCGAGGAGTCCCGCCAGCGTCATGGGGGCCGCCCACACGCGGACGGCGATCTTTCCGACGGCGCTCCGCGGCGCGGGGGGTACCCAGACCGCCAAGCGGCGGCCGACGGGTCCGGCGAGCCCCTGCCGGGCGCGGCGGCGGCTGCGCGCCAGGGCCCCGGCGACGACCGCCACGCCGGCCCCCGCGGCGGCGGCGGTGCTCAAGCCGACAGGACCTCCATCGTGACGTTCATCACCTTGCCGTCACCCAGGTCGAGGTGGTCGCCGCCGCCGTGGTCGCCGACGTCCAGCGCGACGGCGAGCACCTCGCTGCGGATGGTCGAGGCATGCTCGTGCAGCGCCTGCGCGAGGTCGCCGCCCACCCCGATGCGCAGCCGCACGCGGTCCGACAGCGCCAGGTCGCGGCGCTTGCGCAGGTCGTTCAGCGCCCGCACCGCTTCTCTGGCCAGCCCCTCACGGCGCAGTGCGTCGTCGATCGCGAGGTCCAGCGCCACGCCGTAGGGGCCGTCACTGGCCGCCTGCCAACCGGTCTGCGACTCCTCGATGACCTGCACCTGGTCGGCGGTCACCACCACGTCGTCACCGTCGACGGTCACGGTTGCCTCGCCGGCGTCAGCCAAGGCCGCCGCCACCGTCGCGCCGTCGGCCGCCGCGATCGCCCTCGCCACGAGGGGGGTGCGCTTGCCGAAGGTGGGGCCCAGCGCGCGGAAGTTCGGCTTCAGGCGGTAGGTGACGGTGTCCTGCCGCCCCTCTGCGAGCGCCATCTGCTTGACGTTGAGCTCCTGCGCGACGACGTCGGCGACAGCCTCCCACGCCGCCCGGTCGGGCTGGGCCAGCGTGACCAGCGCCCGGGCGAGGGGTTGCCGGACCCCGACCTTGGCGTCGTTGCGGGCCCGGCGGCCCAGCTCGACGATCCGTCGTGCCGCGGCCATCGCCGCGCGCAGCGGTTCGTCGACCGCCGCCTCGTCCGGCCGTGGGAAGTCCAACAGGTGCACGCTGTCGGGGGCGTTGTCCTCCACGCCGTGGACGAGGTTGCCGTACAGCTCGTCGGCAACGAACGGCGTGAAGGGCGCCAGCAGCGCCGACAACGTCACGAGGCACTCGTGCAGCGTCGCGAACGCGGCGTCCTTGTCGGTCGCCACCGCGGCATCGGTCGCGTCCGCCCAGAAGCGGCTGCGGCTGCGGCGGACGTACCAGTTGGACAGGTCGTCGGTGAAGCGGCTGATCGCGCGACCTGCCCCGGTGGAGTCGAAGTCGTCCAGGGCCGCGTCGACCGAGCGGACCGTCTCGGCCAGCTCGGCGAGGATCCAGCGGTCCATCACCGGACGCTCACGCACCGGCGGGGCGGTCGACGACTGCGGCGTCCAGCCGTCGATGCGCGCGTAGGTGACGAAGAAGTAGTAGGTGTTCCACACGGTCAGCAGGAACTTGCGCACGACCTCGTCGAGCAGCTGGGTGCCGACGCGGCGGGACACCCAGGGCGAACCTTCCGTCAGCAGCAGCCACCGCAACGCATCGGCACCCCGGCTGTCGACCAGCTCCCAGGGATCCAGGATGTTGCCCACCGACTTCGACATCTTGCGGCCGTCGCTGTCGACGATGTGGCCCAGGCACAGCACCGTCGAGTAGCTGTTGCGCCCCTCGAACAGCAGCGTCGAGACCGCCATCAGTGAGTAGAACCAGCCGCGGGTCTGGTCGATCGCCTCGGCGATGAAGTCGGCGGGGAACCGGTTCTCGAACAGCTCCGCACTGCCTGTGGCGTGGGGGTAACCGAACTGTGCGAAGGGCATGGACCCCGAGTCGTACCAGGCGTCGATGACCTCCGGAACGCGCCGCGCTTGCGCCCCGCAGTCCGGGCAGTCGAAGGTGACCTCGTCGACGGCGGGGCGGTGCGGGTCCAGCTGGGATAGATCCGCGCTGGCGCGCTTGCCCAGCTCCGCGCGGGAACCGATGCAGGTGACGTGCCCGGCGGGACAGCGCCACAGCGGCAGCGGGGTGCCCCAGTACCGCTCGCGGGACAGCGACCAGTCGATGTTGTTGGCCAGCCAGTCGCCGTAGCGGCCGTCGCGGATGTGGGCCGGATACCACCGGACCTGCTCGTTGGCCGCCAGCAGCGCATCCCGGCGCTGGGTCGTCGCGATGTACCACGACGGCTTGGCGTAGTACAGCAGCGGCGTCTTGCAGCGCCAGCAGAACGGATACGTGTGCGTGTACTCACCGGCCTTCAGCAACAGGCCGGACGTCCGCAGCGCCTCGATGATCCCCGCGTCCGCCGCCTTGACGAACTGCCCTGCGAAAGGCGTGACCCGCTCGTCGAAGTTGCCCTCGAGGTCCACAGGATTGACCACCGGAAGGTCGTACTCACGGGCGACGCGCATGTCGTCCTCGCCGAACGCCGGCGCCAGGTGCACGATCCCCGTCCCGTCGCTGGTGGTGACGAAGTCCGCGACGGTGACCGAGCGCCAGCCCTCGTTTGGCTCGTCAGGAAGGACGTAGGAGAACGGGGCCATGTAGTGCACCCCGCGGAGGTCGTCGACCGGTACGTCGTCAATGATCTGCGCGTCTTCGCCAAGGACGGACGCCACCAGGTCGGCGGCCATCACCACCAGGCCGTGCTCGTCGCCGGCCTGTGCCAAGACGTACCGGATGTCCTCGCCGACCGCCACCGCCGTGTTGGAGATCAGCGTCCACGGCGTGGTCGTCCACACCAGCAGCGACGCCTCCCGGTCGGCCAGGTGGCCGTCGAGGATCGGGAACCGCACGTACACCGACGGGTCGGTGGCCTGGGCGTAGCCCTGGGCGACCTCATGGTCCGACAGCGCCGTGCCGCAGCGGGGGCAGTAGGGGACGACGCGATGTCCCTCGTAGATCAGACCCTGCTCCCACAGCTGCTGCAGCGACCACCACACGCTCTCGACGTAGTCGGGGGACATCGTCCAGTAGGCGTCGTCGAGGTCGACCCAAAAGCCGATCCGCTCGGTCAGCCGGTTCCAGTCCTCGACGTAGCGCTGCACCGACTCGCGGCACTTCGCGTTGAACTCGGCGACGCCGTACGCCTCGATGTCGGACTTACGGGTGAAGCCGAGCATCTTCTCGACCTCGATCTCGACCGGGATGCCGTGGCAGTCCCAGCCGGCCTTGCGCGGCACCCGGTAGCCCTTCATCGTCCGGTAGCGCGGGAAGACGTCTTTGAAGGTGCGCGACTCCACGTGGTGGACGCCCGGGCGGCCGTTGGCGGTGGGCGGTCCCTCGTAGAAGCTGAACAGCGGCCCGTCGGCCCGCGCGGCCAGGCTGCGGGCAAAGACATCCCGTTCGCGCCACCGCGTCAGGATGCGCTGCTCGAGCGCGGGGAAGTCGGGCTGCTGCTCGACGGGGTTGAACGCCACCTGGGCTTCCTCGTTTCGTATCGGTCGGCGGCGGCGAATGCTACTTGCCATATAGACTCGGCCGCCCATGGCAGAGCGGACCACAAAGCCGAAGAAGCCGGGCAAAAGGCTCGTCAACCAGCTGCGCAAGCAGCTGGAAGCCGAACGTGACGAGCTGCGCGCCCAGGCCGAGCAGCTCGAGGCCGATGCCGCCGACGAGTCGTGGAAGGAGCCGCGCTCGGACGACGACGCGGAGACGGGGACCGCGACCTTCGAGCGCGAGCGGACCATGTCCCTGGCCCGTAACGCGCGGCAGACGATCCTCCAGGTCGAACGCGCGCTCGAGCGGATCGACGCGGGGACGTACGGGCTGTGCATCAACTGCGGCAACGTGATCCCCACCGAGCGCCTCGAGGCGCTGCCGCAGGCCGTGGACTGCCTGGACTGCCGCCGCAAGGCCGAGCGGCTGCGGTGAGCGCCCCCAGCACCACCGAGGCACCTGTCGAACCGGTCCGCGCCCACCCCGGTCGCACGCTGATCGCCGTCACCACCGTCGGGGTGGCCGCCATCTGGCTGCTGCTGGACCAGGCGACCAAGATCCTGGCGGTCGAGCTGCTCGAGGCGCAGGGGCGGGTCATCGACCTCGGCTTCATCGACCTCAACGTCATCCGCAACCACGGCGGTGCCTTCGGCATCCCGGGCCTCCCCGGGCTGTTCGTGCTCGTGACGGTCGTGGTCGTCACGCTGGTCGTCCGGGCCCTTCCTCGCACCGATCGGCTATCGCTGGCCGTTGCGTACGGGCTGGTCTGCGGCGGGGCGCTGGGCAACGTCGCCGACCGGCTGTTCCGCGACCCCGGATTCCCCTCCGGGGCCGTGGTGGACTTCCTCGACCTGCGGTGGTGGCCGATCTTCAACCTGGCGGACATCGGCATCGTCACCGGGGCGATCGCCATCGCCGCACTGATGACGATCGTGGATCGCGAGGAGCGGCAGGCCGCCGAGCGCCGGGAGCGCGCTGAGTCGATCCGGCCGGACACATCCACACCCGGTAGGTGACGCCGTGCTGGACCGGGTCGTCGCACCGGGCGAGGGCGGCACCCGCATCGACGTCCTGATCGCCGGCTGGCTGGGGGAGACGCGCGGCCGTGCGCAGCAGCGCGTTACCGACAATGACGTCACCGTCGACGGCCGGCCGGTCGCCAAGTCCCACCGGGTCTCGGCAGGGGAGCGGGTGGCGGTCGCGACGCCTGCCCCGCCGGCCGCTTCAGACCCGCCGCCCCCCGTGCCGGTCCGCTACGACGACGAGCACATCGCCGTGGTCGCCAAGCCGGCCGGCCTCGTGGTGCACTCCGGCGCCGGTACCGCGCCCGGCACGACGCTCGTCGACGGGCTGACGGCCATGGGAGTGCCGCTGGCTGCCGGCGACGACCCTGACCGGCCGGGCATCGTGCACCGCCTCGATCGCGGGACGTCGGGGGTGCTTGTGGTCGCAAAGACCGCCGCGGCCCGCCAGGCGTTGGCCGAGACCTTCCAGCGTCACGACGTCGACCGCCGCTACTGGGCCGTCGTGGACGGCGTCCCGGACCCTGCCAGCGCCACGATCGACGCGCCCATCGCCCGGTCGGCGCGCAATCGCAAGAAGTTCACCGTCGCACCCGAGGGCCGGCGGGCCGTCACCCACTACGACGTCACCGAGGGGTTCGGCGACGCGGCGGTCGTGCAGGTCCGGCTTGAGACCGGCCGCACGCATCAGGTGCGCGTGCACATGGCGGCCACGGGCCACCCGGTCTCGGGAGATGCGGTGTACGGGGCAGCGCCGTCGGTCGCCCGCCGTCTCGGGCTGACGCGGCCGGCGCTGCACGCGGCGCATCTCGGGTTCGACCACCCCGTCACGGGCCGGCGCATCGAGATCGACGAGCCGCTGCCCGACGACCTCGCCGGGGCGCTCGCCCGACTGCGCCGCGACACCCCACCCTGACCTTCCCACGTGTCCTTCCTGCCCCGGGCAGGAAACAGACGGCGGAACGCCGCGGCAGGGGCGGGGTTAGTCGCTGTGGTGCTCGGCCTCGGCGGCGTCCGCCTCGGCCTTCGTGCGGTGCACTGTCCCGTCGGGGTGCTCGGGCGGGGCGTACAGCGAGTACAGCTTGAGCTCTTCGTCACCGGTGTTGACGACGTTGTGCCACGTGCCCGCGCGGACGATCACGGCCCAGTCGGGTTGGAGGGGGTGCACCTCGTCAGGCTCGTCTTTGGCCTTGCCCAGGCGCACCTCCGCCTGACCCGACTCGACGCGGATGAACTGGTCCAGGCCCGGATGCGCCTCCAACCCGATCTCCTCGCCGGGGGCCAGACGCATCACCGTCAGCTGCATCTGCTCGCCGGTGTAGACCACGGTCCGGAAGGTGGAGTTGTCCAGGGTCGTCTGCTCGATGTCGCCGACCCAGCCAAGTGTGGTGTCTGCTTCCATGACCGCCTCCTACCCACCCGGATGACCTGCCTACGCGCGGCGAAATGAACCTAGACTGCGCGGCCCCGACGCAGTACCGTCGGGACGAATCACACGGCTGTTACCTTCCCCGGCAGCCGCCCCGAAAACCCGCTGCCGAGGACCGTCTCACCGTGCCCGACTCGTTCGTCCACCTCCACGTCCACACCGAGTACTCGATGCTGGACGGAGCGAGCCGGGTGGACGGGCTGATGCAGCGGGCGGCGGAGCTCGAGATGCCGGCGGTGGCGCTGACCGACCACGGGGTCATGTTCGGCGCCGTGGACTTCTACAAGGCCGGTCAGCGCCACGGCGTCAAGCCCATCATCGGCTGCGAGATCTACATGGCCCCGGGCAGCCGTTTCACCAAGGGCAACCGGCGCCAGGGCGACGAGCCGTACTACCACCTGACGCTGCTGGCGGAGAACGACACCGGCTACCGCAACCTGATGAAGCTGGTCTCGCGGGCGTACCTGGAGGGCTACTGGTACAAGCCCCGCGCCGACCGGGAGCTGCTCGCCGAGCACGCCGACGGACTGATCGCACTGTCGGGCTGTCTGGGCGCCGAGGTCAACCAGCAGCTGCTGGCGGGCAACCGGCAGGCGGCGGTCGAGGCAGCGGCGTGGCACCGCGACGTCTTCGGCGACCGCGGCTACTTCATCGAGCTGCAGGACCACGGCATCGACGAGCAGCACGCGACCAACGGCGAGCTGATCGCGATCGCCAAGGAGCTGTCGCTGCCGATGGTCGTCACCAACGACAGCCACTACACCGATCAGGGTGACGCCGAGGCCCACGACGTCCTGCTGTGCATCCAGACCGGATCCCAGCTGTCGGACCCGGACCGGTTCAAGTTCAAGGGCGACCAGTTCTACGTGAAGTCGGCCGCCGAGATGCAGGCACTGTTCCCCGACCACCCCGAGACCTGGCGGAACACGCTGGAGATCGGCGAACGGTGCAACGTCACCCTGGAGTTCGGTAAGCACCACCTTCCGCGGTTCCCGGTCCCCGCAGGCACCACGGAGGCGTCGGAGCTGCGGCGCAAGGTCTACGAGGGCGCCGAGCGCCGCTACGGCACGCCGCTGGGCGCCGACGTCCGCGACCGGCTCGAGATGGAGCTGGGCGTCATCGAGCAGATGGGCTTCCCGGCCTACTTCCTGATCGTGGCCGACCTGTGCGACCACGCGCGGCAGACCGGCATCCGCCTCGGCCCGGGGCGTGGCTCGGCCGCCGGCTGCGCCGTCGCCTACTGCACCGGCATCACCGACCTCGACCCGATCGAGCACGGGCTGATCTTCGAGCGCTTCCTCAACCCCGAGCGCATCTCCATGCCCGACATCGACCTGGACTTCGACGAGCGCCGGCGCGGGGAGATGATCCGCTACGCCCGCGAGCGCTACGGCGACGACCGGGTCGCCCAGATCGTGACCTTCTCGACCATCAAGGCGAAGGCCGCCATCAAAGACGCCGCCCGCGTCCTTGGGTATCCGTACGGCTTCGGCGACCGGCTGACGAAGATGATGCCGCCGCCGGTGATGGGCAAGGACTACCCCCTGGCCAAGGCCCGCGAGCTGTCGGGTGAGCTGCGGGCAGCCTGGGAGAACGAGCCGGACGCCCAGAAGGTCTTGGACACCGCGCTGTCCCTTGAGGGGCTGCGACGCCAGCACTCCATCCACGCCGCCGGCGTGGTGATCGCCGGGGAGCCGATCACCGAGCACTGCCCGGTGCTGCGGGTCGAGGCCGACGGCGAGATCGTCACCCAGTACGACGGCGGCATGGTCGAGGACATCGGCCTGCTGAAGATGGACTTCCTGGGGCTGCGCAACCTGACGGTGATCAGCGACGCGCTGGAGCACATCAAGGCCTCGACCGGCCAGTCCATCGTCATCGAGGACGTCGGGCTGGACGACCCCAAGACCTACGCGATGCTCGCCGAGGGCGACACCGACGGGGTGTTCCAGCTCGACAGCCCCGGCATGAAGGCGCTGGTCCGCCAGCTCAAGCCCGACCGCTTCGACGACATCGTCGCGCTGCTCGCGCTGTACCGACCCGGGCCGATGTCGGCGAACCTGCACACCTCCTACGCCGAGCGCAAGCACGGTCGACAGGTGGTGGACTACCCGCACCCGGACCTGACCGAGATCCTCGAGCCGACCTACGGGATCCTCGTGTACCAGGAGCAGGTGCTCGAGATCGCCAAGAGCATCGCCGGGTTCAGCCTCGGCGAAGCCGACATGCTGCGCCGCGCCATCGGCAAGAAGAAGGCCAAGGAGATGGAGGCGCAGAAGTCCAAGTTCCTGGACGGCTGCGTCGCCAAGGGCTACGAGGCGCGACTGGGCCAGAAGCTGTGGGACCTCATCGAGGGCTTCGCGGACTACGCGTTTAACAAGTCGCACTCCGCCGGCTACGGACTGGTCAGCTATCAGACCGGGTGGCTGAAGGCGAACTACCCCGTGGAGTACATGGCGGCGCTGCTGACGTCGGTCAAGAACCACAAGGACCGGCTGCCGCTGTACCTGCACACCTGCCGCACCATGGGCCTGACGGTGCTGCCACCGGACGTGAACACGTCGGAGCTCGACTTCGCGCCGGCGCCGCTGTCGGCCGGCGACGACACCAAAGCGATCAGGTTCGGGTTGTCAGCGGTTCGCCAGGTCGGCGAGGCGGTCGTGGAGTCCATCCTCGAGGCGCGGCGCAAGCACGGGCCGTTCACCGACTTCGCCGACTTCTGTGACAAGGTCGACGCGTCGTGCCTGAACAAGCGCACGCTGGAGGCGCTGATCAAGGCCGGCGCCTTCGAGTCGCTGTCGACACCTGACCGACCCCACCCCCGCAAGGGGCTGCTGCTGGCCTTCGAGGGCATCGTCGAGCAGGCGCTGGCACGCAAGCGCGCCGAGGCCGAGGGGCAGTTCTCGCTGTTCGACGGGGGCGGGGCGGACCCGTCGTCGGAGATCATCGAGACCGTCGCGATCCCGACCGTGGAGTACGACCGCTCCGAGAAGCTGTCCGCCGAGCGGGAGATGCTCGGGCTGTACGTGTCCGACCACCCGCTGTTCGGTTTGGAGCGGCTGCTCAAGGACGTGTCGGACGGGTCGATCCCCGAGCTGCTCGCCGGCGCGGGCGGTGGGAGTGTCACCGCCGCCGGGATCTTGACCGGCAAGCAGAAGAAGTTCACCAAGAAAGGTGAGCCCTACGTGACCGGCACCCTCGAGGACCTCGAGGGCGGGGTCGAGGTCATGTTCTTCCCCACGGTGTTCCAGGCTGCGGCGGACCTGCTGGTCGACGACGCGATCCTGTGCGTGCGGGGGCGTCTGGACAACGGCGACCCGCCGAAGCTGATCGCCATGGACGTGTCCGTGCCCGACACCACCGACGCCACCGGCGCGCCGGTGACGTTGACCCTGGCACCGCAGCAGTGCACCCCCAACGTCATCAGCCGGCTGAAGTCGGTCCTGGCCGAGCACCCCGGTGTCGTCCCCGTGCACCTGGCGCTGCGCAACGGCGACGCGCGCACCACGCGCCTGCGGCTGAGCGACAACCTGTGCGTCACACGGACCGCGGGGCTGTACGCCGAGCTGAAGTCGCTGCTGGGCTCCGACGCCGTCTCCTGACCCGCGTTCCCACGGTCAGCGGAACGCGCAGTCTGCGACGTGGTCGTTGACCAGGCCCATCGACTGCATGAAGGCGTACACCGTGGTGGGTCCCACGAAGCGGAAGCCGTGCCGCTTGAGCTCCTTGGACAGCGCCGTCGACTCCGGCGTCACCGCAGGGATGTCGGACGGTCTCCGCGGCGCCGGCCGGGGCGAGGGCGCGTAGCGCCAGACCAGTGCGGACAGCGAGTCGACCGATGCCATGGCGCGGGCGTTGGTGACCGTCGCCTCGATCTTGGCGCGGTTGCGCACGATGCCGGCGTCGGTCATCAGCCGCTCGACATCCGCATCGTCGAAGCGCGCCACCGTCGGCGGGTCGAAGTTCGCGAACACCTCGCGGAACCGCTCGCGCTTGCGCAGGATCGTCAGCCACGACAAGCCGGCCTGGAACCCCTCGAGACACAGCTTCTCGAACAGCGCCCGGTCATCGGTGACGGGCCGTCCCCACTCGTCGTCGTGGTACGCCACGTACAGCGGGTCGTCGCCGCACCACCAGCACCGCCGCATACCGGGCGCTCAGTTGAGGTCGGCGCCGCCCGGGCCGGCCGGACGCAGGGAGGCCACGGTTCCGAAGTGCCGCGCGATGCTGCTCTCGCGGCGCAGCATCTGCAGGGTCGCGGCCAGCCGCTGACCGGTGTCATCGATCTCGAGCAGCCGCTGGAGCTCGGGCAGCTCCACCTGCAGGGTGGACGCCGCCAGCCACACGAGCCGCTGAGGCGCCGTGGGCAGCTGCTCGAGCATCTGCCGGGGCGCTCCCAGGGCACCGAGGTAGCGCACCAGAAGGTTGCGCAGTGCCTGGGCGTGGTTGAGGTCCCGGCGGCACAGGGGACGCTCCGCGAGCGGCTCAGCGAGCGCACGCAGATACGACCGGTCGGTCAGCACACGGCCGATGCGGAACCGCTCGACGCCCCGGATCACGACGTTGGCGCGCCCGTCCTCGAGCTGCTCGACCTGTTCGACCTCGCCGATGGTCCCGACGTCGAACAGCTCGGCGTCGTCGCCCACCTCGCGTCCCGACCGGATGGCAACGACGCCAAAACGCCCGTCAGAGGCCAGGCAGTCGCGCAGCATGTCGCGGTAGCGCTGCTCGAACACGTGCAGCGGAAGGGGACGGCCCGGGAACAGGACGGTGTGGAGCGGGAACAGCGGCAACTCCATGTCAGCCCAGGCTACGTCGCGTCCACACTCGCTACAGTGCGGCCCATGCTCGCCACCGTGGACTTGCGCGGCGACCGGTCCGACGCGTCCGCTCGCCTGCCCCGCGCCGACGCCGAGACCGTCGACGCGGCCCGCGCCGCCGTGCGTGACATCCTCGACCGCGTCAAGCGCGACGGCGACGCGGCGGTCGCCGTCCTCACCCGTGATCACGACGGCTGGGAGGGCGGGGCGCTCGACATCGGGCTGGACGAGGCCAAGGCGGCGTTGGACGGGCTGGACCCGGCGTTGCGCGGGGCCCTGGAGCGAGCCGCCGAGCAGATCCGCTGGTTCCACGAGCAGGCCCGGCCCCGAGACTGGACCGCCGAGCGTGGTGGCGCCGTGGTCGGGGTCCGGCACCGCCCCCTGCGGCGCGTCGGCGTGTACGTGCCGGGAGGCAGAGCGGCCTACCCGTCAACCGTGCTGATGACCGTCGTGCCGGCGCGTGTCGCCGGCGTGGACGAGGTCGTTGTGTGCACCCCCCCGGGCGCTGACGGGCAGGTGAACCGGGCGATCCTCGCGGCGGCGGCGCTGGCCGGGGCCGACCGAATCCTGCGCATCGGCGGCGCCCAGGCGGTCGCTGCGATGGCCTACGGCACCGAGACGGTCCCGCGGTGCGACAAGGTGGTGGGCCCCGGCAACGTCTATGTCGCCGAGGCCAAGCGGATGGTCGCCGGCGAGGGTGTGTGCGGGATCGACGCGCTCGCGGGGGTGACCGAGGTCGCGATCATCGCCGACGACACCGCCGACCCGCGCTTGGTCGCGACGGACCTTGTCGCACAGGCCGAGCACGACCCGCTGGCCGCCTGCCTGCTGATCACCGACTCGGCCGACCTCGCCGAGGCGGTTGGCGCCGCCCTGCAGCGCGAGGTGGCCGACACGCGCCATCGCGAGCGCGTCGAGCAGGCGTTGCGCGGCCAGAGCGCCGTCGTGCTGGTCGACGACGTCGACCACGCGGTCGAGGTGGCCGATACCTTCGCCGCTGAGCACCTCGAGATCCAGACCCGCGATGCCGCGACGGTGGCGGCTCGCGTGCGGTGCGCCGGCGCGGTCTTCGTGGGTCCGTTCAGCCCCGTGTCCCTCGGCGACTACGCCGCGGGTCCCAACCACACCCTGCCCACCGGGGGGACCGCGCGGTTCACGGGCGGCTTGCGCACCGACGACTTCTTCGTGCCGGTCAACTGGGTGCACTACAACCGTGATGCGCTCGCCGACCTGGCCGGCGTCGTGCGCGCGATCGGGACGGCGGAGAACCTGCCGGCGCACGTCCGTGCCGTGCAGGCCCGGCTGGAGGACTAAGTGGAGCGCGTGCCCGTCCGCGCCGACCTCGACGCGGTCGTGCCGTACGGGGCGCCGCAGTTGGACGTTCCCGTCAGGCTGAACACCAACGAGACCCCGTACCCGCCGCCGCCGGAGTTCTTCGCCGATCTGGCCCGCCGCATCGCGGACGCGCCGTTGCACCGCTACCCAGACCGGCGCGCGTGGGCGCTGCGTTGCGCGCTCGCCGAGCGCTTCGCCCTGGCGCCCCAGCGGGTGTGGGCCGCCAACGGCAGCAACGAGGTCCTCCTCCAGCTGTTCCAGGCCTACGGCGGCCCGGGGCGCCGCATCCTGCTGACCGAGCCCGGCTACTCCGCGCACCCCCTGATCGCCACGGTCAGCGGAACCGCCACGGCCACAGTCGCGCTCGACGGCGAGTTCCGCCTGTCCCCGGCAGCCGCCGCCGAGGCCGTCGAGCGCCACGGTCCCGACATCGTGTGCGTCGCCAGCCCCAACAACCCCACCGGCGTGCCACTGAGCCGCGACGCGTTGCGAGCGCTGCACGACCACAGCGCCGCCCTGGTCATCGTCGACGAGGCGTACGTCGAGTTCGCCGGTGACACGAGCACCTCCGTCGTGGATCTACTCGACGCCATGCCACGGCTGGTGGTGTGCCGCACCTTCTCCAAGGCGTGGCGGCTGGCCGGCGTCCGGCTGGGGTACCTGCTGGCCCACGAGTGGGTGGTGAACGACCTGCGGAAGGTGCGGCTGCCGTACCACCTCGACACGCTCACCCAGGCTGCAGGCCTGGTGGCGCTCGACCACGCCGACACCGTCACCGCCCACATCGGCGCCGTCGCCGCCGAGCGGGACCGGCTGTACTCGGCACTTGCCGCTTTTCCTCGGGTGCACGTCTGGCCGTCGGCAGCCAACTTCCTGCTGTTGCGCTCGGACGTCGACGGCCTGTTCGACCAGCTGTTGCGCCGCGGCGTGCTCGTGCGCGACTTCTCCGACAGGCCCAAACTGGGCGGGTGCCTGCGCGTGTCCGTCGGCACACCAGACGAGAACGACCGATTCCTGTCCGCCCTACGAGAGTCGCTGCAATGACGCGCACCGCACGGATCCTCCGTGACACCAAGGAGACCAAGGTCGAGGTGACCGTCGACCTCGACGGGACCGGACGCACCGACATCCACACGGGCGTGCCGTTCTTCGACCACATGCTCGACCAGCTCGGCCGGCACGGTCGTCTCGACCTGACGGTGCGGACGGCAGGGGATCTGGAGATCGACGCGCACCACACCGTCGAGGACACCGGCATCGCGTTGGGTCAGGCGCTGGCCGAGGCGCTGGACGACAAGAGCGGCGTCGAACGCTTCGGTGACGCGACCGTACCCATCGACGAGGCCCTGGTGCGTTGCGCCGTCGACCTGTCGGGGCGCCCCTATCTGGTCTACGACGCCGACACCCCCGTGGAGCTGGTCGGCACCTATGAGACAACGTTGACGAAGCACTTCTTCGAGGCACTGGTCGCGAACGCCCGGATCACCTTGCATGTGCAGAAGCTGGCAGGGGAGGGCAGCCACCACATCCAGGAGGCCGTGTTCAAGGCGGTCGCCGTGGCGTTGCGCCGCGCGCTCGCCGTGACGGGCCGGGGCATCCCGTCGACCAAGGGGACGCTGTGACCACGGTCGCGGTGCTGGATTACGGCGCCGGCAACCTGCGGTCGGCCCAGCGCGCGCTGGAACGCGCCGGCGCCGACGTGGTGGTCACCGATGACGCCGCGGTGGCTGCCACTGCAGACGCGCTGGTGGTCCCGGGCGTCGGCCACTTCGGCCAGTGCGTGCGCCAGTTCCGCAGCGCCGGCTTCGACCAGCTGGTGCGCCGCTGGGCCGACGACGGGGGCGCCGTGCTGGGGATCTGCGTCGGGATGCAGATCCTGTACCGACGCTCCGACGAAGATCCCGACGAGCAGGGGCTCGGGCTGATCGACGGGGAGGTCCGCCGGTTGCCGAGCTCGGTCACCGTTCCCCACATGGGGTGGAACACGCTGACGCCGGCGCGCGAAGACCCGCTGCTCGACGGGGTTGTGGGACGGCACGTGTACTTCGTCCACTCCTACGCCGCCGAGCCCGGCGCCGACGCGCACATCGTCGCCACCTGCCGTTACGGCCCTGGCTTCGCGGCCGTGGTGCGCTCGGGATCGGTGGTCGGGACGCAGTTCCACCCCGAGAAGTCCGGCGATGTCGGCGCGACGCTGCTGGCCAACTGGCTCCGCGAGGTCGACGGCGCGAGGGCGGCCGCGTGAACGGCGCGGCGGCCTTCACCGTCTACCCCGCAGTGGACATCCGCGGCGGGAAGGCCGTGCGGCTGACCCAAGGACGCGTCGACGCCGAGACCGTCTACGACGACGATCCCGTCGCCGTGGCCGTCTCCTTCGCCGAGGCGGGCGCGGAGTGGCTCCACGTCGTCGACCTCGACGCCGCGTTCGAGGGCGAACCGCGAAACCGGCACCTGATCACCGACATCGTCGAGGCGACCGGCATCCCGGTGCAGGCGTCGGGCGGCATCCGCTCGATGGCCGATCTCAACGATGCGGTCGAGTACGGGGCCAGCCGTGTGGTCATCGGCACCATGGCGCTGGAGGAACCGTCGTTCGTGGCCGCCGCGGTCGCGGCGCACGATGGCCGGATCGCGGTCGGCCTGGACGCCGAGGGCACCACCCTCAAGGCACGCGGTTGGACGACGGAGTCGGGGGACCTGTTCGAGGCGCTGCGCCGGTTCACGATCATGGGCGTGCAGCGTTTCGTCTTCACCGACATCTCCCGCGACGGGATGCTGTCTGGTCCCAACCTCGAGCGGCTGGGCGACGTCGCCGACGCGACCGTCGCGCGGGTGACCGCCAGCGGCGGCGTGTCCTCCCTGGATGACCTGCGTGCGCTGCGCACCGCCCACGAGCGGGTGGACGGCGTCATCGTCGGCAAGGCGCTGTACGCCGGCCGCTTCACCCTGTCCGAAGCGCTGGACGCCGTGCGGTGAACGGGGATCTCGCGGCCCGAGTCATCCCCTGCCTCGACGTCGACGCGGGGCGCGTAGTCAAGGGCGTGCAGTTCGTGGATCTGCGTGACGCCGGCGACCCGGTCGAGCTCGCCCGCACCTACGACGCCGAGGGGGCCGACGAGCTGGTCTTCCTCGACATCACGGCGTCCAGCGACGACCGGCAGACGATCGACGACGTCGTCGCCGCCACCGCCGAGCAGGTGTTCATCCCTCTGACCGTCGGGGGTGGGGTCCGCAGCGTCGACGACGTCCGCCGGCTGCTGCGCGCCGGCGCCGACAAGGTGTCGCTGAACACCGCCGCCGTCCAGCGGCCGGCGCTGCTGTCAGAGGCCGCCGACGCGTTCGGCGCCCAGTGCGTCGTCGCGGCCATCGACGCGCGCCGGCGCGACCCTGACGACCCCCACGCCGGCTGGGAGGTGTACATCCACGGCGGTCGCACGCCAACGGCCGTGGACGTGCTGGCATGGGCCCAGGAGTGTGAGCGCCGCGGCGCCGGCGAGCTGCTGCTGACCTCGATGGACCGCGACGGCGCCAAGACTGGCTTCGACCTGGCCCTGCTGCAGGCAGTCACCGGCGCGGTCAACGTCCCGGTCATCGCCTCCGGCGGCGCTGGCCGCCCCGAGCACATGGCCGAGGGTGTCACGCGCGGTGGCGCGTCCGCCGTTCTCGCGGCGTCGATCTTCCACTTCGGGCAGTGCAGGATCAACGAGGTCAAGCAGGCGATGGCCGACGCCGGCGTCCCCGTGCGCCGTCGTGACGACCGCGACTACCCTTCGCCGCCGTGACCCCCGACGATCTCAGATTCGACGCCCACGGCCTCATTCCCGCGGTCGTCCAGCAGCACGACACCGGGGAAGTGCTGATGGTCGCCTGGATGAACCGGGAGGCGCTGGCTCAGACCATCGAGCGGAACGAGACCGTGTTCTGGTCACGCAGTCGCGAGGAGCTGTGGCACAAGGGGGCCACCTCCGGCAACACCCAGCGCGTCGTCGACCTGGTGGCCGACTGCGACGGCGACGTGCTGCTGATCCGGGTCGACCAGGGCGGCGACGGTGTGGCGTGCCACACCGGCGCGCGGACGTGCTTCCACCATCCGCTCGCGTCGTGAGCCACCTGTACCGTCCGACGCGCGACGAGTTCTGCGCGCTCGCCCGCGACCACGGCGTCGTCCCGGTCTGGCGCGAGGTGCTCGCGGACCTGCAGACGCCGGTCAGCGTCTACGACCGTCTGCGCGGCGACGGCCCGTCGTTCCTGCTGGAGTCCGTCGAACACGGTGAACGGTGGGGCCGGTGGTCGTTCGTCGGCCTTCACCCCTTTCTGCAGATGCGCGCAGCCAAAGGGACGGTGGAGCTGTCGGGCGACGTGCCCGACGGTGCCGCGCAGGTCGCGGCCGGCGGCGATCCGCTCGCCACGCTGGAGGTGCTGCTCGACGCACTGGGCACCCCGGAGCTGGTGGGCCTGCCGCCGCTGTTCTCGGGTGCCGTCGGCTACATCGGCTACGACACCGTTCGCTTCATCGAGGACCTGCCGGCGACCGGCGTGGACGACCTCGGCATGCCAGACGTGCACCTGCTGTTCCCGGGTCAGCTCGTGGTCTTCGACCACCTACGCCAGCGGCTGCTGGTCGTGTCCAACGTCCGCGGGGCGACCCCCGAGGCGTACGACGCGGCGGTGGCGGCGTCCGAGGCGCTGGTCGCCCGCCTGTCCGAACCGGTCCGCTCCCGGGTGCTACCGCCACCGTCGGCGGCACGCGTCGACGACGCCGAGGCGAACATGCCGCGCGGGGACTTCCTGGCCGCGGTCGAGCGTGCCAAGGAGCACATCCGAGCCGGTGACATCTTCCAGGTCGTGCCCAGCCAGCGGTTCTGCCTGCGTACCGCTGTCGACCCGTTCTCGGTCTACCGGGTGCTGCGGGTCATCAACCCCTCGCCGTACATGTACCTGTTCGACCTCGGCGACACGAGCATCGTCGGGTCGTCGCCCGAAGCACTGGTCACCGTGCGCGGACAGCAGGCGTCGATCTGGCCGATCGCGGGCTCGGCTCCCCGGTCGGCCGACGAGGATGAGGACCGCGCGCTGGAGCGGGCACTGCGCGAGGACGACAAGGAGCGCGCCGAGCACGTCATGCTCGTCGACCTCGCCCGCAACGACCTGGGCCGCGTGTGCGAGCTTGGTTCCGTCGTCGTCGACGACTTCATGGACGTCGTGCGCTACAGCCACGTCATGCACCTGCGGTCGACCGTCACCGGCACGGTCCGCGATGGCGTCAGCGCCGTCGACGTCATCCGCGCGACGTTCCCTGCCGGCACGCTGTCCGGTGCGCCGAAGGTCCGCGCGATGCAGATCATCGACGACCTGGAGCCGACGCGCCGGGGGATGTTCGGCGGCGGCATCGGCTACGTCGACGCGGCGGGCAACGTCGATCTGTGCATCGCAATCCGGACGGTGGTGCTGCGCGGTGGCAGCGCGTACGTGCAGGCGGGCGCCGGCGTGGTGGCCGACAGCGTGGCCGAGCGGGAGTACGCCGAGACGCAGAACAAGTCGATGGCCCTGCTCGCCGCGGTGCGCGCGGCCGAGCAGCTCGAGCCGTGAGCCGCTTCTGGACCCCGCCGGCGCTGGCCATCTCGGGCAGCCTCGTCCTGCTGCTCGCCGCGGCGGCGGGTTGGGTTCAGGGGGAATCGTCGCGGGACGTCGGGGGCATCGCCGTCACTGAGACCTTTTCCGTGCCGGGCACGGAGTTCGCAC
>DATLGM010000063.1:0-9064 GCA_035540515.1 Egibacteraceae bacterium
GGGGACTTCCCGATCAACATCGAAGGCGCCGAGATCACGCCCTCGGGGGCCTTGCTGGTGGGTCTGCGGTATCCCGTGTCGGCGGACGGCTGTCCCTTGGTGGTCCAGCTCGACAGCTGTGCGGCGCTGTTCGACGGTCGCCTTCCCGCCGTCGAAGCGGTGTGGGAGGTCGAGGCGGTCGGCCGCAACGGCGAGCTGGCCGGTGTGCGCGACCTGTGCCTGGTGGGCGACCGGCTGCACCTGATCACCGGAGACCTCGACAGTGCGGGCAAGGGCAGCGTCATCCGCGCCGACCACCCCGGCGGTCGCAGCACCGTCTCGACGCATTACGCCGCCCCCTTCACCGGCGGCACCGGCGGGGGCCGGCTGCACGCCGAGCCCGTCCGTGAGTTTCCCGACCATCCCCGCATCGAAGGCATCGCCGCCGACGGCGAGGGCCAGTTCTTCTACGTCAGCGACGAGGACGAAGCCGTCCGCCTGCACTGCACTCCGCTGCTCGCCGGCTGACTCCCCCGCAAAATCCCTGTCCCGGGATAGGGATTTTGCGGGGGAGCGTCCCGGCGGGAGGAAATCGGCCCAGGCGTGACGAAGAGGCCGGCAGCCCGCTGTCGATCCGGGGAGCCCTGGCATGTCCTCACCTGTCCGCCTGACCCGTCGCGACCTGCTCCGCCGCAGTGCGATCACCGCCGGCGGTCTGGCAGCCGCGTCCACGCTGGGCGGCGCGAACCCCGTCTTCGCGGCAACCCCGCCGGCGCCGGTGACCGCGGACAATCTCTCCTTCGCCCGGGTGTGGCCCGCCACCCGCCGGCAGGCCGCCGCTCTTGCGGCGTTCGACGAGACCCACGCGATCCACGCCGACGGATCGATGGAGCTGCTGCTGTGGCCCGGTGACCGCAAGCGCCTGGATGCCCTGGGCGTGGACTACCAGGTGTTCGACCCGCATCGCATCGGTGCGGTCGCTGCGCCTGGCCGTCCCTCCGGCCTGCCGCTGCAGCCCGGGGAGCGGACCCAGTACCGGGTGCTCGCCGACTACGTCACGGACATGCAGGCACTTGCCACCACCCACCCCGAGCAGGCGCGGCTCATCCACTTCCCGGAGAAGTCACTGGAGGGCCGCGACGTCTACGGCCTGGAGATCGCCGACGACATCGAGGCGGCGCAGACCGACGGGCGTCCGACCTTCTGGATCGACGGCGCGCACCACTCACGGGAGTGGCCGTCGTGTGAGTACACGCTGATGTTCGGTTTCGACCTGTTGGAGAGCTACGGGCGCGAAGACCGCATCACCGACCTGCTCAGCAAGATTCGCGTCGTCATCGTCCCCGTCATGAACCCGGACGGATTCGTCACCAGCCGCGAGGCGCTGTACGCCACCACACCGGCGGACCAGGACATCCCGTGGGCGATCACCGGCACCATGACCGGCTGGCGCAAGAATCGCCGGTCCTTCACCGACGCGCTGTACGGGCTGGGCAACATCCGCAGCGAGCTCAACGCCGATGCGCACGGGGTCGACCCCAACCGCAACTACCCGTTCTTCTGGGGCGGCGAGGGCGGAGAGGCTGCCAACCCCACCAGCCAGACCTACGGCGGCGCGGCGCCCTACAGCGAGCCGGAGTCGCGCAACATCGCCGGGGGGATGCGCTCGGCCCAGGTGACCGCCTACCTGACCAACCACACCTACGGACGCTTGTGCATGCGGCCGTGGGGGTGGACGGCCGACCCCTCGCCGGACAACGCCTTCCAGACCGAGCTCGGCGCGCGCATGTGCGAGTTCACCGGCTACCGCAACCAGATCGGGTTGTCGCTGTATCCCACCGCCGGCACCAGCCGCGACTGGTCGTACGGGGCGCTGCGCACGATCGTCTACACGTTCGAGCACAACACCGTGTTCCACCCCGCCTACGGCGCGAACATCCCGTCCACCTACGCGATGAACCGGCCGGCGTGGCTGCTGCTGGCCGAGGCCGCCGCCGATCCCGCGAACCACGTGGTCATCACCGGAACCGTCGTCGACGCCGGCGGCGCACCGGCCGGTGGCGCCGAGGTCACGCTGTGGAAGTCCTTCGAGACGCCGACCGCCGAGGAGGTCCACGCCAAGACCGACGGCGGCGTGTCCGAGCAGATCCAGACGACCGCCCGCACGCGGCCGGACGGCACGTTCACCGTCCACGCCAACCCGAGCACCCGCCCGCACGCGGTCATGTTCGGTTGGCCTGCCGAGGCCTGGACCGTCCGCTTCGCCGCGGGCGAGCAGTCGCACTGGACGCAGGTCGTCGGCGACCGAGGGGATCGCGTCGACCTCCGGACCGTGGCGCTCGCGCCGCGGGATTGATCAACCGTCTCCTCGGTTCTCGGATAGAGTCCAATCACGGTCCAGCGGGAAGGGTCTGCAATGCACCTGCGCTTCATCGCCGTCCTGATCGTGCTGCTGCTGGCGGCAGTGGCCTGCGCGGAGGAGGGGGGTGGTGGTGAAGGCGCCGCGGAGTGCCCACCGGACGACGAGTTCGGTTGCGTCACGGTGGCCGAGGGTGAGCCGATCCGGCTGGCGACCCTGCTGGTCATCTCGACGGCAGACGCGCCGCTGGGTCAGGACAGCCAGAACGGCGTCACGCTCGCGGTCAACGACCACGGCGAGGTCCTGGGCCACGAAGTCGAGCTGATGCACGAAGACGAGCAGTGCTCGGCGGAGGGCGGCACGACGGGCGCCCGGCGCATCGCCGCCGAGGAGGGCATCGTCGCGGTCATCGGCACCAGCTGCTCCAGCGCCGGCGAGCCCGCGTCGCAGATCCTGTCCGAGCAGGGCATCGTGCTGATGTCGCCGTCGAACACCGCTCCGTCGCTGACGGACCCGGAGACCCGGCAGGACTTCTACTTCCGCACCGCGCACAACGACAACATCCAGGGCGCGGCGATGGCCCAGTTCGCCGCCGAGGAGCTCGGCGTCGAGCGCGCCGCGACGATCCACGACGGCAGCCCCTACGCCGAACAGCTGCAGCAGGTGTTCGCCGAGACCTTCCAGTCCGAGTACGGCGGCGAGATCACCACGCAAGAGGCCGTCGGGCCGGAGGACACCGACTTCCGCCCGGTGCTGACCAGCATCGCGGCCGGTGACCCGGAGTTCATCTACTACCCGATCTTCATCGCGGCCGGCGGTCACATCACGGCGCAGGCACGGGAGACGTCGGGCCTGGAAGAGGCCGACCTGGCCGGGGCGGACGGCATGTTCAGCCCCGACTTCATCGAGGCGGCCGGCCCCCAGAACGCCGAGGGCATGTACCTGTCCGGACCGGACCTGGACTTCCGTGGCGACTTCTACCGTGACGAGTTCCTGCCGGCGTACGAGGAGGAGTTCGGCTCCCAGCCGACCGCCGCGTTCCACGCACACGCCTACGACGCGACCCAGATGATCCTGACCGCGATCGAGGAAGCCGCGCTGCAGGGCGACGACGGCTCCCTGGTGATCCCGCGGACCGCGCTGCGCGACGCGCTGGAGGGGATGCAGCACGACGGCATCGTCGGGCAGCTCGAGTGCGACGAGAACGGTGACTGCAACCAGGAGGCGACCATCTCGGTCAGCCAGGTCCAGGACGGCGACTTCAGCCGCGTCTGGCCGTAGTGGCCACCTCCTCGGCCACAACCGAATCCGCAGAGCCGCCGGCGTCCCCACCCCCCGGGGACGCCGGCGGACCGCAGCTCGGGCTCGCCGACCGCATCCCCCTGCGGCGCATCATCCGCTGGGGCCTTGCGGTCGCCTTGGTCCTGGGCATCGCCAGCGGGGCGTACCAGACGCTGGCGGCCGGCGTGTTCTCCCCGGCGCAGTGGCGGGACCTCGTGGTGTTCGGCATCGCCCAGGGCAGCATCTACGCACTGATCGCGCTGGGCTACACGCTGGTCTACGGCATCTTGTTCATGATCAACTTCGCCCACGGCGAGGTGTTCATGGCCGGCGGCTTCACTGCGTTCTTCGCGGCCCGGGCGATGGACCAGGCCGGGTTCCTCAACCAGCAGCCGGTGCTCGCGGTGTTGATCCTGCTTGCCATCGCCATGGCGGTGTCCACGACGGTGGCGGTCACGCTCGAGCGGGTGGCCTACCGGCCGCTGCGCAACGCGCCCCGGCTGATCCCGTTGATCACCGCCATCGGCGCGTCGCTGTTCCTGCAGTACAGCTTCCGCGGCCTGTATGGCGAGGACATCCACTCCTATCCGCGCATCGACGCGCTGACCGGGACGTGGACGATCGCCGGCATACCGATCCTGCGCACCCAGGCGATCGTCATCGTCGCCGCCCTGGCGCTCATGGTCGGGCTGTACTTCTTCATCAGCCGCACGACCATGGGCCGGTCCATGCGTGCGGTCGCCGAGGATCGCGAGATCGCGAGCCTGATGGGCATCGACGTCAACCGCGTGATCGTGACGACCTTCGCCATCGGCGGGATGCTGGCCGGGGCGGCCGGCATCCTCTACGCGCTGGTCTTCCGCCAGGTGCACTTCCTGATGGGCTTCCTGCCAGGCATCAAGGCGTTCACCGCCGCCGTCATCGGCGGTATCGGCAGCATCATCGGCGCCGCGGTCGGCGGCCTGCTGCTCGGGCTGCTCGAGGCGGTCGCCCCGTTCCTGCTGCTGTCAGGAGCGGGCATCCCGGCGCCCAACCAGCTCAAGGACGTCATCGCCTTCAGCATCCTGGTGATCGTCCTGATCATGCGGCCCGGCGGGCTGTTCGGGTCGCGTGAGCCGGAGAAGCTGTAGTGGTGCCGGCGACGACCCGCGCGGTGAACCGGGGCCTGATCATCGGTGGCTGCGTCGTGTACTTCCTGGCCGTCGGCATGTTCGAGCGGTTCACCGCGCGACCGGTCATCACCGACCTGTTGACGTTGGGATGGACGGTGCTGGCGGGCCTGTGGGCGGTGGCCGGGGTGTGGGCCGCCCGCACCGTGCTGCCACCGGCGAGCAGCGCTCCAGACGGTGACGAGGCGGGCGGCCGGACCGCACGGGCCGTCACGCACGCGGCGCTCGCGGGGCTGCTCGCCGGCGCGGTGCCGGCGCTGTTCCTGCTGCTCGCCGACGCGATCAACCTGCGGCCGATGCTCATCAACGCCGGCGCGACGATGGTCAACGCGCTCGCCGTCGACGACAGCGCGGTCGCCGGGGCGCTGCGGCTGGTGCTGGCCGCGCTCGTGATCGCGACGGTCGCCGGCATCGTGGCGTCGGCGCCAGCACAGGTGCGGCGGGTCGCCGGCTGGGCGCTGGGCATGGTCGTGCTGCTCGCGCTGGTCGAGCCCCTGCTGCGCGTGATCATCGCCAGTCTCGGCTTGCGCACCAGCTGGCTGTATCAGCGCGGCGGGCTGGGCGTGAGCGGCGCCGTGATCGCACTGGTCCTTGGTGTGGCAGTCGGGGTGCTGCGCCGCCGGGACACGCCGACAACCGCTCGCGACGACGGCGACGACGGCCCCCGTGCACGGCTTGCCCGCGGCGGGCGCATCGCCGGGCTGGTTGCCGGCGCTGTCCTGCTCCTGGTCCTGCCCCGGCTCGTCGGACCGTTCCTGTCCGAGGTCGTCGGCACGATCGGCCTGTTCGCGATCATGGGCATCGGGCTGAACATTGTCGTTGGGTCAGCGGGACTGCTGCACCTGGGGTACGTGGCGTTCTTCGCGATCGGCGCCTACGTCACCGCGCTGCTGACCTCGCCGGCGGCCGCCCTGGGTACCGAGCTGTCGTTCTGGGCGGCCCTGCCGATCGTCGTGCTCGTCACCGCGATCGCCGGGTTGTTCGTGGGCGCTCCCGTGCTGCGACTGCGTGGCGACTACCTGGCGATCGTGACGCTGGCGTTCGGCGAGATCGCCCGGATCCTCGCCCTGTCCGACTGGCTGCGACCCGCTCTCGGTGGTGCTCAGGGGATCCTGGCCGTGCCGGCGCCGACGATCGGCGCGATGCGGTTCCGCGATCCGCAGATGCTGTACTACGTCATCATCGTCGCCTGCGCGATCACGGCGTTCATCGCCTGGCGGCTGGAGGACTCACGCGTCGGTCGTGCGTGGACCGCGATGCGCGAGGACGAGCAGGTCGCCCAGATCATGGGCATCAGCATCAGCCGCTACAAGCTGCTGGCTTTCGCACTCGGCGCCGGCATCGCGTCGGTGTCCGGGGCGCTGTTCGCGGTCAAGATCGGGTCGGTGTTCCCGCACAGCTTCGACATCCTCGTGTCGATCACCGCGCTGTCGGTCGTGATCCTCGGTGGCATCGGCAGCCTGCGCGGGGTGTTCCTGGGGGCGCTGGTGCTCGTCGGCCTGCCCGACCTGCTGCGCGAGTTCGGTGAGTACCGGATGCTGCTGTACGGCGGGCTGCTCGTGGCGATCATGATCCTGCGACCACAGGGTCTGCTGCCCAACGTGCGGCGGATGGCTGAGCTGGGCGAGGAGGAGCGGCTGCAGGACCAGTGGCTCAAGCGGGCCGGCGACGCCGGGGACCCGGAGCCGGCCATCGCCACCACGAAGACGGACGGTGCGTCATGAGCCTGCTGGAGATCCGCGGGCTGACCAAGAGCTTCGGCGGGCTGACGGCCATCGACGGCCTCGACCTCGACGTCGCCGAGGGTGAGATCGTGTCGGTCATCGGGCCCAACGGTGCCGGCAAGACGACGCTGTTCAACCTGATCACCGGCGTGTACCCGGCCGACGGCGGCGCCATCACGTTCGACGGCGTGGAGCTGGTCGGCCGCGACCCCGACGCGATCACCCGCTTCGGCATCTCGCGGACGTTCCAGAACGTCCGACTGTTCCCCGACATGACGGTGCTGGAGAACGTGATGGTGGGCCGGCACTGCCGAACCAAGTCGGGGGTCATCGGCGCAGTGCTCGGTCTTCCCTCAGCCCGGCGTGAGCAGGCGGAGGTGCGGGAGCAGGCCAAGGAGATTCTGTCGTTCTTCGGCACCCGCCTGTCCGGCTACCGGCACAACCAACCGGCGTTCGTGCTCTCCTACGCCAACCGCCGGCGCCTGGAGATCGCTCGGGCGATGGCGACCGGCGCGCGGCTGCTGCTGCTCGACGAGCCCGTCGCCGGCATGAACCCGCGAGAGACCGCGGAGATGGTGGAGCTCGTCGGCCGGCTGCGGGACGAGAAGGGCTTCACCCTGCTGGTGATCGAGCACGACATGCGCGTCGTCAAGGGCGTATCGGACCGGGTGGTGGCCCTGGACTACGGACGCAAGATCGCGGAGGGGACCTACAGCGAGGTGGCGGGCAACGACCGTGTCATCGAGGCCTACCTGGGCAAGAAGGCGACGGCGTGAACGGTTCGGGCAAGCCGGTGCTGCAGTTTCAAGGCGTCAACACGCACTACGGGCCCGTCGCCGTCCTTCGCGACGTCGACCTGACCCTGCACGAAGGCGAGCTGGTGTGCCTGCTCGGCGGCAACGCGTCGGGCAAGAGCACGACGCTGAAGACGATCCTGGGCATCGTGACGCCGACCAGCGGGCAGGTGCTGCTCGACGGCGAGCCGATCGGCGGCCTGCCGACCAAGGACATCGTCGCCCGGGGCGTCACGATGGTGCCGGAGAACCGCCGGCTGTTCGGCCGCATGACGGTCAAGGAAAACCTCGAGATCGGCGCCTTCCTGCGCACCGACCGCGACCAGGTCAAGCGCGACTACGACCGGATGCTCGACACCTTTCCGCGCCTGTCCGAGCGGTTGAACCAGAAGGCGGGCACGCTGTCGGGCGGCGAGCAGCAGATGGTCGCCATGGCTCGGGCGCTGATGGCCGACCCGAAGGTGCTGCTGATGGACGAGCCGTCCATGGGGCTCGCGCCGGTGCTCGTCGACCAGGTCTTCGAGCTCATCGCGGAGATCCACCAGCGCGGACGCACGATCTTCGTCGTCGAGCAGAACGCGAACATGGCGCTGTCCATCGCCGACCGCGGCTACGTGCTGCAGACCGGGCAGATCGTGCTGTCCGACACCGCCGAGGCGCTCCTGCACAACCCGCAGATGCAGGCGGCGTACCTCGGCGAGATGTGACCCGTGCGGCTGGTCGACGCGCCGACACTGCACCGGCTGCTGCCGATGACCGACGCGATCGACGTCCTGCACCAGGCGTTCGCTGACCCGGGTGACGTGCACAGTCCCCAACGCAGCGTCCATGAGGCAGCCGGGGGCGCCCTGCTGCTGATGCCGGCGTGGGACGACGCGCGCGCCGGCGTCAAGCTCGTCACCGTCGAGCAGCGCCGGCGCGACCGCGGGTTACCGTCCATTCACGGCGTGTACGTGCTGTTCGACGGTGACCTGATCCCGCAGGTGGTGATCGACGGCGCCGCCCTGACCGCCCTGCGGACCGCCGCAGTGTCCGGCGTCGCGACACGCCTGATGGCGCCGGCGGATGCCCACCGGCTGATCGTCTTCGGCGCGGGCGTCCAGGGCGAGGCCCACGTCGAGGCGATGCGCGCCGTCCGCGACATCACCGACGTCATCGTCGTGTCGCGGACCGCGGCCTCGGCTGCGGGGCTGGTCGACCGGTTGCGCGGGACGGGCGTCGCCGTGCGGGCGGGCGAGCCCGGCGACGTGGCCACCGCCGACGTCGTCTGCACGTGCACGACCAGTGAGGCACCGGTGTTCGACGGTGCGGCGCTGCGGCCCGGTGCTCACGTCAACGCGGTGGGCGCCTACCAGCCCGACACCAGAGAGGTGGACGACGCGACGATGCGGCGTGCCGCCGTGGTCGTCGAGGACCGGACTGCTGCCTTCGCCGAGGCCGGTGACGTGGTGATCCCCATGGCGGAGGGCATCCTTGGCGGCGATGACGTGGTGGAGCTCGGCGAAGTGGTCAGGGGCGCGGCGGTGAGGCCGCCTTCGGGAGGAGTGACGGTCTTCAAGTCCGTCGGCGTGGCGTTCGAGGACCTCGCCGTCGCTGCGGCGGTCGCAGCGCGGTTGTGAGCCACGATCTCGACGTCGTCGTCGTGGGGGCCGGCGTGATGGGCGCTGCGACGGCCCGGTCCCTGGCCGCCGCCGGCCGCCGCGTCGCGCTCGTCGAGCGGTTCGCCGTCGGCCATCACCGCGGCTCCAGCCACGGCAG
>DATLGM010000064.1:0-10537 GCA_035540515.1 Egibacteraceae bacterium
AGCTCGCCGGCCAGTTCCGCAACGTGCTCGTGCTCATCCTCGCCGTGGCGGCGGGCCTCGCCTTGTTGGTGGGTGACGTAAAGGACGCCGTGGTGATCGGCGTCGTGCTGGTGTTGAACGCCATCCTTGGGTTTGTCCAGGAGCGCCGGGCCGAGCACAGCGTCGACGCCCTGCGAGCGATGCTGGCGCCGACGGCACGGGTGCGTCGCGACGGGCGTCCGGTTGACATCGACGCGGCCGAGGTGGTGCCGGGCGACGTGCTGCTGGTCGAGTCCGGTGACCGCGTCGCCGCCGATGGCCGACTGCTGCGCGCCGTCGGCCTCACGGTGGACGAGTCGGCCCTGACGGGTGAGTCGGTGCCGGTCGAGAAGGCCGCGGACCTACCGACGGTGCGGGTCGACGACGAGCGCGCCCTGGTTTGGATGAACACGGTGGTGAGCCGGGGTCGCGGCGAGGTGCTGGTCACCGAGACCGGCATGCGGACCGCGATGGGTCAGCTGGCCGGCTTGATCCAGACGGCGCCGCAGCGGCCGACGCCGTTGCAGCGGCAGCTCGCGAGCCTCGGGCGACGCCTGGCGGCGATCGCCGGCGCGGCGGTTGCCGCGGTGTTTGCCCTGGCCCTGGTCCGCGGCGACAGCCTCCCGAATGCGACCGTCGACGCCATCGCGCTGGCGGTCGCCGCCATCCCCGAGGGTCTCCCGGCGGTCGTGACGGTGACCCTGGCCCTTGGCACCGCGCAGATGGCCAAGCGAAAAGCGATCGTCAAGCGGCTGTCGTCGGTGGAGACGCTGGGCAGCGCGACCGTCGTGTGCACCGACAAGACGGGGACGCTGACGCGCAACGAGATGACCGCTCGGCGCGTCTGGCGGGCCGGCGAGGATCTCGACGTCTCCGGCGACGGCTACTCGCTCGAGGGCGCGGTCTTCGGCGCAGCCGCACCCGACCTCCGCTCCGCGGCCGAGGCCATGGCCCTGTGCAACGACGCCGTCCTCACCGGCGGCCAGCTCGTGGGCGACCCGACCGAGGGTGCCCTGGTGGTGCTGGCGGCCAAGGCCGGCGTGCACGTCGACGACGTGCGCGCAGCGCGGTCTCGCCTGGCGGAGCTCCCGTTCGACTCGACGGCCAAGTTAATGGCCACCGTCCACGCCGCCGGCGGGGTGCGCGAGCTGCTGGTCAAGGGTGCACCGGACGTCGTTCTCGACCGGTGCGTCGCTGTCGTCGGCGGCGCAGGGGTGACGCCGCTCACCGCCACGCACCAGGCGGAGCTCACGGCCGCCATGGCCGCCATGGGCGACCAGGGGCTGCGCGTCATTGCGATCGCTTCCCGCCTCGTTCCCGCCGCGGCACCCCTGGAGGAGGTCGGCGAACTCGTCGACGGCCTCGTACTGGAGGCGCTGGTCGGCATCCTTGATCCGCCCCGGGCCGAGGCCGAAGCCGCCATCGCCACCTGTGGGAGGGCGGGTGTCCGGGTGATGATGATCACGGGTGACCACGCGAGCACCGCCGCGTCGATCGCCCGTCAGCTCGGCCTCGACGGCGAAGTCGTGACCGGTGCTGACCTCGACGCCCTGGACGATCCCGCCCTGGAGGACCGCCTGGACGACGTCGCCGTCGTCGCGCGGGTGTCTCCGGCCCACAAGCTGCGGATCGTGGAGGCCCTGCAGCGCCGCGGCCATGTCGTGGCGATGACGGGTGATGGCGTCAACGACGCTCCGGCGCTGAAGGGCGCCGACATCGGGGTGGCCATGGGCATCACCGGCACGGACGTCGCCAAGGACGCGGCGGACCTGGTGCTCGCCGATGACGACTTCGCGACCATCGTCGCCGCGGTCGAGCAGGGCCGGAGCATCTACGACAACATCGTGTCGTTCGTCCGCTTCCAGCTGGCCACCAACATCGGCGCTATCACGGCGATCTTTGTCGCCCGGCTGATCGGGCTGCCCGCGCCCTTCACGCCGCTTCAGATCCTGTGGGTGAACCTGATCATGGACGGCCCACCGGCCATGGCCCTCGGCGTCGACCCCGCCCGTGCCGACACAATGCAGCGCCCGCCGCGGGACCCTTCGGCGAAGATCCTGGACCGCGCCCGGCTGCTGCCGCTGCTGCTGACCGGCGGGGTGATGGCGGCCGGCACCCTGGCCGCCTTCACGTGGGGCCGATCCACCGGTGGTGCCGCGCTCGCCGCCACCATGGCGTTCACTACCTTCGTGCTGTTCCAGTTTTTCAACGCCCTCAACGCCCGGGTGGAGCACGGCACCGTCTTCTCCGCCCACACCCTGCGCAACGGTCGCCTGTGGGTCGTCCTCGCCGGCGTCCTCGGACTGCAGGTCGCCGCGATCCACCTCGGTGTGTTCCAGCGGATCTTCGACACGGTCGCGCTCGACGCTCGGCAGTGGTCTGTGGCTGCGGTGCTTGCCTCGTCGGTGCTCGTCGTCGAGGAGCTGCGCAAGCGGATCTTTGCCCTCCTCCGGAGTTGGGGATGAACGCCGCGCGTGAGCCGCTGGCGGCGCTGCTCGCCGCTGTGGAGGCGGGTGGTGGGGCAGCCATCGCCCTGGTCATGTTCGTCGAGAACGTGTTCCCGCCGATCCCTTCCGAGGCGGTGCTGCCCCTCGCTGGCTTCGCCGTCCACAGCGGCCGGATGCCCTTCGCCCTCGCTGTGACGGCGGCGACGGTGGGGTCGGTTGCCGGAGCGCTCACGCTGCACACGGTTGGCCGCTTCGGGGGGCGGCCGCTGCTCGAGCGCTACCGGTGGCTGTTGCGCCTTGACGAGGCCCAGCTGGACCGTGCCGACGCCTGGTTCGACCGGTACGGCCCGGCCCTGGTCTTCTGGGCGCGGATGGTGCCCCTTGCGCGCAGCGTCGTCTCCGTGCCCGCCGGCATGGCCGAGATGCCCATCGGCCGGTTTCTCGCCCTCACGACGGCCGGATCCCTCGTGTGGAACGGGATGCTCATTTCGGCCGGCATGCTCTTCGGGACACGATGGGCGCAGGTCGGAGAGATCGTAGGTGCGTCCAGCAAGCTGGTCCTGATGGTGGCCGCGGCAGCTGCCGCGGCAGGGGTGTTCGGCATCGGCTACCGACGACGCCGAGCGGCCAGGCGCCGCCAGCGTCAAGAGACGGCTGGGTAGGCCTGGTGGCGCACGAGCAGAAGAGCAAGCGCACGCCCGGCCCGGAAAACGCTGCTGGGGGGCATGCAATCTGGGCCGGGCTGCTGGCGGTGGCTGCGGCGGCCAGTGCGGTGCTGCTAGCGGTCGCATCGAGGACGGATGACGGTGCACCACTCAGTATGGGCGCGGCGGTGCTGCTGGGCGTGATCGAAGGCGCAACCGAGTTCCTGCCTGTGTCGTCCACCGGCCACCTCGCCGTGACGCAGCGGCTGCTCGGCATCGGCGCCCAGACCCCCGCCGCACAGGCGGCAGCAGACGCGTACGTGATCGTCATCCAGCTCGGAGCCATACTCGCCGTCGCGTTGCTTTACCACCGCAGGTTGGCCGCCATGGCGCTCGGCGTCGTGGGGCGCAGCTGCCATGGCCGCCGACTGCTCGGCCGGCTGCTGGTCGCCTTCGCGCCCGCCGCCGTGGCGGGCGCGGTGGTCGGAGACCTCGTCAAGCAGCATCTGTTCGGCATCTGGCCGATCGTCGCCGCCTGGTTCGTCGGTGGTGTCGTCATCCTGCTGGCGACACCCCGGGTGTCCGAGGGCAAGGCGGGGTTGGAGCAGATGACCCTCAAGGCGGCTGCGGCTGTCGGCGCCGCGCAGGTGGCGGCGCTGTGGCCGGGCACGAGCCGCAGCCTGGTCACCATCCTGGCAGCACTTGCGGTCGGCCAGTCGCTGCGATCGGCCGTGGAGTTCAGCTTCCTGCTCGGCTTGGTCACCCTCGGCGCAGCCACCGCCTACGAGCTGGCGCGCGAGGGAGGTGCGATCCTGTCACAGTTGGGTGCTGTCACCCCTATCGTGGGTGTGCTCGTCGCGTTTGCGTCGGCGGTGGTCGCCGTGCGGTGGCTGGTCGGCTTCCTCAGCCGTCGACCGCTGACGATTTTCGGCTGGTACCGCATCGCCGTCGCATTCGGCGTCGCCGGCTTCACGTTGTTGTCACCCGTGGATGCCAGGACGACCTTGCAGGACGAGCCGCCGCATACTGCGCCGCTCCTAGTGGAATAGGTGATCCGTCGTGGATGTCGTCTGGGGCCAGTTTGCGCTGGTTGCCGCGTTGGTTTTGCTCAATGCTGCGTTCGCGGGCAGCGAGATCGCGCTGATCACATTGCGTGAGGGCCAGCTCAGCCGACTAGCTGATCGTGGACGGGCGGGCGCCGCGCTGATCAGGTTGGCCAGAGACCCTAATCGGTTCCTCGCCACGATTCAGATCGGGATCACCCTGGCGGGTTTCCTCGCCTCGGCGACAGCGGCGGTGACCTTGGCTGAGCCGCTGGTAGACATGCTGGCACCCCTCGGTGGAGCGGCGCGCCCTGCGTCGATCATGCTCGTCACATTGGTGCTGACCTTCGTGACATTGGTGATCGGGGAACTCGCCCCGAAGCGGGTGGCGATGCAACGGCCCGAGCGCTGGGGACTGATCGCCGCGCGACCGCTCGCCGTGCTCGCGACCATCGCCCGCCCGGCGGTGTGGTTGCTCGGCCGCTCGACCAACCTTGTCGTTCGCCTGCTGGGCGGCGACCCGTCTGTCCACCGGGAGGACGTGTCCGAGGAGGAGCTGCGTGGCATGGTTGCGGTGCAGTCGGAGCTAACCGAGCAGGAGCGCGCGATCATCGACGGTGCCTTCGAGCTTACCGACCGCACCCTGCGCCAGATCCTGTTGCCGCGTCCGCAAATCGTTGCGCTGGCAGACGACCAGCCGGTCGAAGACGCGATCGCGAGGCTGGTGGCCACCGGCCACTCGCGCGCCCCGGTGCACCGGGGCGACCTCGATGACGTGATCGGGATGGTGCATCTCCGGTCACTGCTCGCTGGCGACGGCAGCGTCGGCGACCGCGCGCAGCCGGTCCTGGTCATGCCAGAAACCGTCGGGGCGCTCGACGCCCTTCGAACGATGCAGACCGCCCGGCAGCAGATGGCCGTGGTCATCAACGAACACGGAGGCACCGAGGGCATCATCACCGTCGAAGGCCTCATCGAGGAGATTGTGGGCGAAATCTGGGACGAGGCGGACCCCGACATCCAAACGTTCGAGCACCACCCTGACGGCTCGATCACGGTCACCGGTTCGTATCCTGTCCACGACCTGGACGACATCGGCGTCGACCTGCGCGCCGGCGAGTACACGACTGTGGCCGGCCTCGTCCTCCATCACACCGGACGCATCCCGGCGCCCGGCGAGGAGATCATGATCGACGGTTGGCGCCTGCAGGTGCTGGAGGTGACGGAGCGCCGCATCGACCGAGTCCGGCTCAGCCGTCCCCCCGCCGACACCCGGGCGGCTGGCCCGCGCACATAGGCATTTGGAATGTCTTCGGTGTCGCCGGGGCCCCAGACCCAGCTATGGACCGGTCCAGCGCGGCTTTGCTACGGCCATGTCGGTTCCTCGACTCCGAGCTCGCGCAGCCGTTGCTCGAAGGATTCGGGGACGTGCACGTGCCAGTCGGCGCTCTCCAGCTCCCCCCGTTGGAGCGTCAGCTGCTCCGAGTGCTCAGGATGGGTGAACCGGAACGTCCACCGCTCCCCGACGTCGAGCACCTGCCCGACTCGGCGCTGGGATGCCGGCTCCACGGCACCCAGGCCAAACCATCCGGGCGAGTCTTCTCCCCGCAGCTCCACCCTCGCGCGGTAGGCGGTTGGGTTCGCCACCGTTACCGCTTCCACGTGTGTCGGCCCGCCGACGCACCCGCTGAGCACCAGGGCGGCGGCGAGCACCGGCACCAGCGGTCTTGGGCCCCGCGAGGTCCGGACACGGTGATGGCCGATGATCGGACGCCTCATGGGAACCTGCCTTCCTGGTCCACCTGGTCGGAGCGCGTCGCGGCGAGCTCGTCGACCTGGGTTCGGGGGCTGAGTTCGGTGCCCGCCCGGTAGGCGGCCCGGCCAACCATGTGCGCCGCGATGGGAGCGGTGACCAGCTGCAGTCCCGCGACGAGGAGAAGTTTGACGACGTCCCCGATGTCGTCCATCCGCAGGGCCGCCCCGACCGCCAGGAAGACGACGCCGAGGGTGGTCGCCTTCGTGGCGGGGTGGATACGGGCGAAGACCGACTCGAACCGCTGCAGACCGACGCTGGCCAGCAGCACTAACGACACGCCGATCACGAGCACGGACGCGGACAGGATCTCGACCAGGCTCATCGTGCACCCCGCCGCTCGATGAACCGTGCGACCGTGCTCGTGCCGATGAACGCGATGAGCGCGACCACCAGCATGGCTTCCAGGTAGGTGCCCCTGGTGGTGCGCGCCGCGTCGGTGGCGATGGCGGCGACCACGACGATGAGCAGGGAGTCAAGAGCGATCACGCGGTCGGCGAGCGACGCGCCACGCACGAGCCGCAGCGTGCACAGCAGCGCGCTGACCGCAAGCGCGGCGAAGCAGTACACGATCACGGCGGTCACGGGCCACCACCCTCTCCGGCCGGCTGTAGCTCGGCGATGCGCCTTTCGACGTCAGCCAGGCAGTCGGTGGTGCCGATGGCACGCACCAGCATCTGCTCGAGATGGAACAGGTCGAGGCGGACCTGGCGGATGTCGCGCAGGTGCAGCACGTGGACGTACAGCACGGTGGGGTCGCGCTGGACCTCCAGGACCAGCGTGCCGGGGGTCAGCGAGATGGCGTTCGCCAGGATCGTGATGACCGTGTCGGAGGCGCCGGTGAGGGGCACTGCCACGATGCCCTCGTTGACCCGTTCGTGTCCCGGGGTGATGACCTCCCACGCGACCACGGCGTTGGCGTGGAGCACCTTCCACACGAAATACGCGAGGAAGCGCAGCACGGCCAGTGGCCGCAAGGCGTCCAGTCCCCGCCCACGTTGCGACGTCGGGAACGCCGCAACGAGGATCGCTCCGACGGCCAGGCCCCCGAGCACGGTGAAGCCGGACAGCGACTCCCACAACCCGACCCAGACGGCGGCGATCCACAGAACCGCGACGACTCTCGCCTTCATCGGGTGAGCACCGCCTCGATGTAGGTCGCCGGCTGGAGCAGCCCGGTAGCGGCCCGCTCGCTCAAAGTCCAAAGCGGGCCTGCCGCCAGCGCGATGCCGAGGGTCACCGCGACGAGTCCTATGGTCGCGCCGGTCATGAGAGCAGGTGGGCGCAGTGGGCCGTCGCCGTGCGCGGCGACCAGCGGCGGGTCGTAGTCGGGCTGGCCCCAGAACACCCCGGTCCAGATCTTGACCATGGAGAACAGGGTCAGGGCGCTGACCGCGAGGCTGATCGACGTCACGGTCCAGGCCTGCCCGGAGAGCCCGGCCTGGACCAGCGCCAGTTTCCCGATGAATCCGGAGAACGGCGGCAGGCCAGCCAGGCTCAGCGCGGCCAGCAGGAACAGGATCGCGGTCAGCGGGTTTCGGCGCTGGAACCCGCCGAGACGGTCTAGGGCGGCGGTGCCGGTGGTCGTCTCCACGATTCCGCCGACTAGGAACAGGGCGGTCTTGACCGGGATCTGGTGGATCGTGAACACGATCGCGCCTGCAAGGCCGGCGATGGAGAACAGCGCCAGGCCGAACAGCATGTAGCCGATCTGGCTGACGATGTGGAAGCTCAGAATCCGCTTGATGTCGTTCTGCGCGATGGCGCCGAGCACGCCGACGATCATGGTGGCCGCCGCCAGGGCAAGCAGCAGCGTGGAGGCGCCGTTGCCGGGGAACAGCAGCGTCTGGGTTCGGATGATCGCATACACCCCGACCTTGGTCAGCAGCCCGGCGAAGACCGCTGTCACCGTCACGGGCGCGGTCGGGTATGAGTCCGGCAGCCAGAAGAACAGCGGGAAGATCGCTGCCTTGATGCCCAAGGTCAGCAGCAGCAGCAGACCGAGGCCGCTGCGCACCCCTGCCGGGACGTCGGCGAGCCGCTGGGCGACGTCGGCCATGTTGACCGACCCGGTTGCGGCGTAGATCAGGCCGACGGCGGTGACCAGCAGCGTGGAGGCGAGCAGGTTGATCACCACGTAGGTCATGCCGGAGCGCACCTGCTCCTTGCCGCCGCCGAGGGTCAGCAGCACGTAGCTGGCGCTCAGCATGACCTCGAAAGCGACGAACAGGTTGAACAGGTCCCCGGTCAAGAAGGACGCTGACACCCCGGCGGTGAGGACCAGGTAGAGGGGGTGGAAGTAGAAGGCGCGCTTGTTGGCACGTGGCTGGCCGATGGCGTAGGCCAGCACTGCGAGGACGGTGACCAGCGAAACGCACAGCAGCAGCGCGGACAGCAGGTCGGCGACCAGGGTGATACCCACGGGAGCTTCCCAGCCGCCCAGGTGGATGGCGACGACACCGCCGTGGGCGACCTCAGTGACGACGAGCGCTGAGAGCAGTACGCACGTCGCGACGGCCGCCACGGCGAGGGCCTGCTGCAGGCGCACCGAGCGCCACAGCAGCAGCGATGCGGCGGCGGCCATGACGGGCAGCACGACCAGCAGCGGGAGTATGACCCTCACCGCTGCTCCGTGGTGTCGTACTCGGCACGCTCCGCCTCGTAGCGGGCTTGCAGTTGGGCGATGCGCCGGTCCTCGACGTCGTCCTCCACCTCGTCGTCGTGGGTCAGCGTCCAGCTGCGGTAGGCCAGTGCCAGGAGGAATGCCATGATCCCGAAGGTGATCACGATCGCGGTCAACGCCATCGCCTGGGGCAGCGGGTCGGCGTAGCTGCCGACTGCCCGACTTTCCTCGATCAGCGGCGCCGCGCCCGCGCGCCCGCCCGCGGCCAACAGGAGCACGTTGACGCCGTGGCCCATGAGGGCCAAGCCCATCACGATGCGGGTCAGGGTGCGTTGCAACAGCAGGTAGGTGCCAGCGGCGTACAGCACCCCGATGATCACCGCGAGCACCAAGATCACGTGGCCTGCACCTCCTCGCCGCCCAATGACCGCAGCAGGGCCAGCACCAGGCCGACCACCACGAGGTAAACGCCGACGTCGAACGCAAGCGTCGTACTCACCTTGAGCGTGCCGAGCACCGGCAGGTCGATGGATGCCACGACGTGCTGCAGGAACTGCCCGCCAGTCAGCCACGCCGCCGCGCCGGTGAGCCCGGCCACGGCAACACCCGACCCCAGCAGCAGCTCAGGGGTCAGCGGCGCCAGCCGACGCAGCCGGTCGGGCCCGTGGCTGACGTACACCAACACCAGGGCCGCACCGGCCACCAGCCCCCCGACGAACCCGCCGCCGGGCGCGTTGTGCCCGGCCAGCAGCAGATACAGCGAGAAGGTCAGGATGATCCGGAACACCGCCCGGACGCCGGTGTCCAGAATCAGCGACCGGCGGAAGGGGACCGAGTGCCCGTCGGGGAGGCCCAGGCCCAGGCGCCGCTCCCGACGGGCGGCTCGCACCAGACCGATGACCCCCAAGGCGGCGACCGTCAGCACGACGATCTCACCGAGCGTGTCGAATCCGCGGAAGTCGACCAGGATGACGTTGACCACGTTGCGACCGTCCGCATCGGGCAGCGCCTGCTTGAGGTGCGCCACCGACACCGGCGTGGCCGTCCGTGTCGACGCCGCGACGATCGTGAACGCCGCGACGAACAGCCCGACACTTGTGGCGATCACAACACGGGGCGCCTGCCCGAGCGCCCAGCGGCGGGAGCGGAACTGCTCGGGCAGATGGCGCAGCACCAGCACGAACAGCACCAATACCAGCGTCTCGATCAGCAGCTGGGTCAAGGCGAGGTCGGGGGCGCCCTGGATCACAAACAGCGCCGCGACGCCGTAGCCAACCGCACCGAGGGAGAGCACCGCTGCGAACCGCCGGTGCGAAACGGTCGCGGCGGCCGCGCCGAGGATGATGACCGCCCCGATGCCGAGCTGCGCCGCCCGGTCCACCGGCAGGAACTGCACGACCGGGACTTCCCCCATCGCGACCGCTGCGGCGGGCACGGCCACGACGGTCAGGAGAATGACGCCGAGGTAGATGGGCAGCGATCCGTGCTGCACCGTGCCGGTCACCCGGTCGGCTACCCGCAGCGTCGCGGCCACCACCGCCTTGTAGGCGTTGCCCGAGTCAGGTATCCCCGGCACGCGCGCCTGCAGCCGGTCGATGCGGCGCCTGGCGACCCACATGGCGCCGCCCCCCGCGACCGCGACCACCGACAACCCGAGCGCGGCGTTGAGCCCATGCCACAGCGTCAACCGGGTCTCGGGGACCAGCGCATCCAGGGACTGGGCTGCCCCCACCACCAGACCGCTGTGGATCGCGGGTGCGAGGCCGAGCGCGACGGTGACGACGGCGAGCGCCGCCGCCGGCGCCACGAACTCGGCCGACGGGCGCGTCGCGCGGCCACCCATGGTGTCACCCGCTAGGTCGGCGGGCTGCTTGTCGGCGAAGGCGCCCCACACGAACCGGGCGCTGTAGGCGACGGTCAACGCCGACCCGGCGACGACCGCCGCGAGC
>DATLGM010000065.1:0-4940 GCA_035540515.1 Egibacteraceae bacterium
GGACCCAACGCCGTCTCGGTCTACGACCACCTGCTGCGGCATCCCGTCTTCGCCGGCGCGCACGATCCAGATCTCGTCGTCGTCGTGGGCCGAATCGGCGTGTCGAAGACGCTGCTCGGGCGGCTGTCCGCCGACGTCCCCCAGGTGCTCGTGGACGGGTTCGGCGGCTGGCACGACCCCGCCAGGACGCTGCGCCGGGTGATCACCGCCGACCCCGCGTTGACGGCCAACGCGTTGGTCGATGACCTGCTCGACCGTCCCGACTCGGCGTGGCTGCGGGCCTGGCGCAGTGCCGAGCGGCAGGTGCGGGAGGTGATCGACGCCGCGTTGGACCGCAGCGACGAGCCCAGCGAGCCCCGCACCGCCCGCGACCTCGCCGCCGCTCTGCCCGACGGTTCGGCGCTGACCGTGGCATCCAGCATGCCGGTGCGCGACCTGACGATGTTCATGCGCCCGCGCGCAGGCCTGCGCCTGGTCGCCAACCGCGGCGCCAGCGGTATCGACGGGTTCGTGTCGACCGCGCTGGGCGTGGCGGCCGCACACGACGGTCCGGCGTTCGCCCTGGCCGGGGACCTGAGCGTCCTGCATGACAGCAACGGACTGCTGCCTGGCCCGACCGGCAGGCCGGACCTGGTCCTCGTCCTGCTCAACAACGACGGGGGCGGCATCTTCTCCTTCCTGCCGCAGGCCGCGTCACCGGACGGCTTCGAGACCCTGTATGGCACACCGCACGGGGTCGACTTCGCCGCGTTCGCCGCCGCCCACGACTGCGGCTACCGCCGGGTAGCGTCGGCGGCCATGCTGGCCGACGACGTTCGTCGGGCCTGGGCCGACGGGGGAGTGCAGCTCGTCGAGGTGCGGACCGACCGTGCGGAGAACGTCGCTGTGCACCGGCGCGTCGAGCAGGCCGTCCTTCAGACGCTCGACGGCGGCTTGCGCCCGCCTGACGAATAGGGCGCGGCCGGGGTGGCCTCGAGCGCCGACTGCATGGCCCGCAGCTTCAGGCGGGTCTCCTCCAGCTCCAGCTCGGGCAGCGACTCGCCGACGATGCCGGCGCCCGCGAACAGCCGCCCGCGCGTGCCGCTGATCTCCGCGCACCGCAGCGCGATACCGAACTCGCCGTCGCCGGCCGCGTCCACCCATCCCACCGGGCCGCTGTAGCGGCCCCGATCCATCCGCTCAAGCTCGCGGATGCGCCCCATCGCGTCCTCGACCGGTGTGCCGCACACCGCCGCCGTGGGATGCAGCGCGCCGGCGACCGCGAGCGCGGACAGCGGCTGCAGCAACGTCCCGGTGACCCGCGTGGCCAGGTGCTGCACGTTGGGCAGCCGCAGCAGGTGTGGTTCGTCCTCGGCCTCGACGGCGCTGCACAGGCCGGTGAGGACCTCCACCACGGACCCCACAGCGAGGTCGTGCTCGACACGGTCCTTGTGCGAGCGGGCCAGGGCCGCGGCGGCTTCGTCGTCTTGAGCACGGTCGCGCCCTCTGGGCGCCGATCCCGCGAGCACCAGCGACTCGACCGCGGTGCCCCTGCGCCGGACAAGCAGCTCCGGTGTCGCGCCGACCAGGCCGCCGGCGGCGAACGTCCAGCAGCCCGAGAACCGCGCGGACAGCCGGCGCAGGATCGGGCGGACGTCCAGCGGTTCGGCGGACCACACCTGCAGGTCACGGGCCAGCACGACCTTTTGCAAAGGCCCCTCGGTGCGGATCTCGCCGGCGACGGCGTCCACGGCCTCCAACCAGCGGACCTCAGGTGCCGAAGCGCCGGCGTAGCGGATCCGCGTCGGTTCGGGCAACGGCGTCGGGTCGGGCAGAGTGGCGGCGGCACCACCGACCGTGGTGATCCAGCACCGACCGCCTGACCGCCCGACGACGACGCGGGGGATCACCAGCTGCGACCCTTGCGTGCGCGGATCGAACGTCATGCTGGCGAACGCCACCGGTCCGGTGCCGGCGCCGTCGATCTCGCGATCCACGTCGGCCGCCGCGAACCACCCCTCGAGTGCGGCGACCGCCGCCGGGAACCTGCCGGCGCCCGTGCCGACCGGGACGCGGTGCGCCTCGCCCCAGCCGACCAGCCCGTCGCCGTGGCGCACCCACGCGAACACGACCCCCTCGGGCAGCCGGGCGAGCAGGTCGCCGGGATCCTGCGCGGCGGCGGTCCGCACGCGCACGGTGGTGGTGTCGGTGGCGGTCACTGCTGCTCGATCCGCGCGCGGGCGGCGGCCACCAGCCGACGACCGATGTGGTGAGCGACCACGGCGCTGGCGGCGGGCAGCATCGCCTGGAGCGCATCGACCATGCGCTGGGCAGCGTCGTCGTCGGACTCGGCGGTACCGCGGATCGGGTCGACCACGTAGCGGGCGAACAGGTCCACGGCGCGGTCGGCCAGTGCCCGCATCGCCTCGTCGTGGTCGCGCGCCAGCGCCAGCAGCTCCGACAGGGGGACGCCGGCCTCCAGCAGGGCCATGGCGGCGCGCACGGCATCGACGTCGTCGGAGGTGTAGGGCAGCGCATCGTCGCGGGGGACCAGCAGCCCCTCGCGTTCGGCGACGTCGAGCAACGTCGGCGAAAGCCCGGTGCGCTCGGCCAGCTGCTCGCGCGTCAGCCGCTCCGCCCCCTCGCCGGGAAGCGGGCGTGCCAGTGCCGCGGCCAGCTCCTGCTCGGAGCGGTCGACGTCAGCCGGCAATGGTGGTCACGCCGGCGCTGCGGGCCAGCTGGAGAAGGCAGGGTCGCACGACCCACCACTCTACGAGCCGCGGACTTGCGGCATGACAGGGACCGCCCCGCGCCGTTCCCCCGCTGCCGTCCGGTCCCTGGTCCGGACGTCAGCGGGGGAAGGCTGCGGGCGGGGAGGCTGTCAGAAGGGGAGGATCGCGACCGACCCGAAGACCACGACGGTGACGGCGATCGTGGCGCCGATGGTGCCGGCTGCCTGGCGGCGGGCGTGGGCGACGTCCTCGAGCTCGTCCAGCAGGTCGGCGGCCAGGGGGGTCGGGGTGGGCGCCGCGGACGGTGCCGACGCAGCGGAAGCGTCGGGTGCGGGCAGCTCAGCGGCGACGTCCAACGCGGACGGCTCACCGCTGGGCTCATCCCAGGACAGGAAGTCACCCATCGGCGACAGCTCCTCGGTGGACTCGGGCTCGTCCCACACCAGGTTCGTGGGTTCGGGGGACGGCTCCCAGACGATCGTCTCCTCCGAGCTGTAGCGGTCGTAGACCTCGGCGTCGATGGGCGCGTACAGCTCCGCGGTGTCCGACGGGGTGTAGACGGTCTCGGCCGGCGAGTACGCCGGCTCTGCTTCCTCGGCAGGCAATGCAAGGCCCTGCGGAACGGTCACCCGGTGACCCAGCGCGCAGCGGCCCGCGGACGCATCGATGCGCATCGGCTGACCGCACATGCCGCAGAACGGCATGCCCGACGGCGCATGGTCGGTCGTGGCGCGGCGACGCAGCTTGAACATGGTGTCACTACCCCTTGTGATTGCTGATCACTGTCCGGATCGGCACGTCAGGAGGTCGCCTTGAGCCCTCTTAGACTCGCCCCGTGCCGAGAACGCTGTACAGCGCCACCGTGGTCTGCCCGATGTCCGGCCCGCCCCTGCCCGACGGGGGGGTGCTGGTGGACGGGGCGACGGTCGTCGCGGTCGGTGACCGGACCGCCCTGCACGAGGATGCGCAGCGGCACCATCACATCGAGGGCGCGTTGCTGCCCGGCCTGGTCAACGGTCACACCCACCTTGAGCTCGCCGACGCGGCGGCGCTGGCGGTGCCGGGGCCCTACGCCGCCTGGCTGCCGGCGGTCGCGGGAACCACGGCGGGCTGGCCGGAGGAGCGCTGGGGGCGGTCTGCGCACCGCGGGGTGCTGCAGGCGCTGCGCTCGGGCAGCACCGCGGTCTTCGACACGGTCACCCGCGGCCCCGCCGTTCCCGCCGCCTCGCGTGCCGGTCTGGCCGGGGACTCGTACGTGGAGGTCGCCGACGTCGACGTCGAGCACGCCGACAGCGTGGTCGCACAGGTCGAGCACGCGCTCGGACTGCCGGCGGAGGGCCGGCGCGTCGGCGTCGCGCCTGCCTCGCCGGCGCGGCTGGGGACCGGCGTCCTGCAGTCGCTGACGTCGCTGGCCAAACGCCGGTCGGCGCCCGTGCAGATCCACGCGGGTGAGTCCGAGGTCGAGGTGGCGGCCCTGCGGTCGGGTGCCGGGCCGATGGCCGACCGGGCGCGCGCCGGTGGGTTCGCCTACGAGTGGCTCGATACGCCGGCGCCCACGCCGGTGCGCTACCTCGAGGCGCTCGGCGCGCTGTCGGAGGCCACCGCGCTGGTCCATGCGGTGCGCTTGGACGCCGGGGAGGCGCGGCTGCTCGGCCGTCTGGGTGTGGCGGTCGTGTGCGTTCCGCGCGCCAACGAGCGGCTGACCATGGGCGACGCGCCGCTGGAGCTGTTCGCCGACCACGGGGTGGCGCTGGCCCTGGGAACCGAGAGCCTGGCCGCGGCGACCGATCTCGACATCCTCGCCGAAGCCGGCGCGTGGGTGGCGCTGGCCCAGCGGCGGGGCCTGCACCTGTGGCCCGGCCGGGCCGGACCGATGGCGCTGGCCGAGGCGGCCGTGCGCCTTGCCACCATCGACGGCGCCCACGCGCTCGGCTGGGGCGACCGTTGTGGCGTCCTGGAGGTCGGGCGCCGAGCGGATCTGGTGGGGGTAGAGATCCCGACCAGCGCGGACACGGTCTACCGCGACCTCATCGAGGGCGGCGCCGGCCGGCAGGTCCTCACGGTGCTGGCCGGGGTGCGCAAGGCCCGGCGCGACAGCGCCGACGTTGCCTGGCCCGATGTGGACGACGACAGCTGGCGATCATGAACACCACTCCCGACCTGCCCCGCACCCCGGACCCCCGGCCGACGCACGACAAGGACGCCGCGCTGGTCCAGGCCATGTTCGAC
>DATLGM010000066.1:0-5972 GCA_035540515.1 Egibacteraceae bacterium
CTGCAGCACCGCGGCGGCCGCCCCCGGCTTGCCCTCGATCGACGCCATCGCAGCAGTCGTCGTCCGGCGCCCGAAGATCACCAGCCCACCGAGCAGCGCCAGCAGCACGCCGGTCACGGCACCCAGCACGGGGCGGCCCAGCAGCAGGCCCACCACGATGCCGATGACCAGCAACGTCAGGCAGACCCCGAGCAGCAGCGGCACGAGCTTGGGATCGACTGCCTTGGTCTGCACGAACGCCATGCGCAGCTGCGACAGTCGCTGAAGGGCCTTGGGGCGCGGCTTGTCCATGGCCTCATCGTAGGGCGCGCCGCCAGGACGCCGCCCGGCGGGGCCGGCGGCAGACCAGTGGATCAGTCGCGGACGCCCGACAGCCGGTTGCGGCCGCGCTGCTTGCCCTCGTACAGCGCCTGGTCGGCGGCGTCGAACAGGGCCTGGCCGCTGCGGTGCTCGGCAGGGTCGAACTCGGCGACGCCGAAGGTGGCCGTCACCGACAGCTCCCGCCCGTCGGGCAGCAGCAGCGTCCGCTCCTCCAGCGCCTGGCGGATCCGCTCCACGGCCTGCGCCGCCTCCTCGGCGGTCACGTGGGGGAACATCAGGCAGAACTCATCACCGCCGAAGCGCGCGACCGCGTCCTCGCGGCGCAGCTGCTGGGAGACGATGCCGGCAAAGGCGCGCAGCACGTCGTCGCCGGCCAGATGACCGTGCTCGTCGTTGACCTGCTTGAAGCGGTCGATGTCGCACACGCACACGGTGAGCGGGTGCCCGTGCCGGCGGGCGGCGCCCACAGCGGCGTCCAGCTGCTTCATCAGATACCGGCGGTTGTGCAGGCCCGTCAGCGGGTCCACATGCGCCATCCGCTGCAGCTCGCGCTCGAGGCGGTGGCGGTCCAACACGTAGCGGATGGCTCGCGGGAGGCAGTCGGGACGCAGCTCGTCGCGGGCGACCCAGTCCAGCGCCCCCTCCTCCATGGCACGCAGCTCGGCGTCCTGCGTGGACTCGTCGATGACGGCGAGCACGGGCACGTCCAGCCAGATCTGCCGGTCGCCGGCCGGTGACGCCGGCGGAACGGCGAGCACCACCAGGTCCACCTGGTCGGTGCGCAGGGGACCGGCGGCGGCATCGAGGTCGCGCGCGTGGGTCACCGTGATGTGCCGTCCGCCCACCGCCGAACGCACCGCTTCGGCGGCGCCAGGGGTGTCGTCGACGAGCAGCAGGTGGATCGGGCCCGTCGCGGCGGAGGACACGGACATGCCGTTCGTATACCCAGGATCACCGACAGTCACACACCGATTTCGGTGCGCAACGGAAAAACCGGACCAGCCGGTCAGGCGTGGGTCAGACGCCCGGCAGCGGACACGCGAACGGGTCGGCCTGCAACGCTCCGCGCGGCAGCTTCACCCGCGCCGGCGGCGCGACGTACCCGCGCGACGGGGACGCCTCGACGGTGCCCTCGGCCTCGGCATCGGTGAACCGCAGGATGTCGATACCGCGCTGGTAGTCCACGGCGTAGACGATCTCGTCGGTGATCCAGTACGCCGCCGAGGTGGAACCGCCCAGAGGGTAGAACCAACCCTTCTCGGCGATCTTCCCCTCGTCGGACACGCTCAGGAACCGGGTCCCGTGTTCGTACCAGCCCATGGCGACCAGGCCGCCGTCCGCGTAGGTGGGATGCGTGTCGAACCAGTGCGCGCAGAACTGGTTGTACGGAGAGTTGCCGGTCCCGTTCCCGCTGCTGTCGATCGGCAGACCGGTCGCGACCCGGTACTCGTCGATCATCGTCATGGTCGTGACCCCCGTGTCCGGGTTGGTCTCCGGACGCCAGGTCATGAACGCGCCCGAGGTGGTGCTGTTGCAGTTCAGCGACGTCTCGCCGCCGGCCAGGACGAAGGCGTCCGACGCCTCGTGCGGCCACAGGTTGCCGTGCATGAACCGGTTGTCGCGGGGCTTGCCCGTGCCGATGACCTTCGGGTTGGCCGGATCCTCGTTGGCGTCGAGCAGGACCATCGGGTTCGACGAGGTCAGCACGATGCCGGGCGCCACCTCGGTGACGTCGTGGGACCCGGTCACCGGGGTGCCCGTCGTCCAGCGAGTGCCGGTGAACTTGGGGTTGGCCGGGTCGGTCAGGTCGATGATCTGGCCATTGGAGTTGTACGCGTACGTGCAGTCGAGCACGCAGGAGACCGTGTGGCTGTCGGCGCCCTGCAGCTCGCCGATGACCTTCGGTGCGGTCTTGTCCTGCACGTCCACGACCAGCAGGCGGTTGAGCGGGCCGAGGTTGGGTGCGAGGTCGCCGTACGAGCCGATCAGCGCGATGCGCCCGTTGGTGTCCAGGTCCTCCTCGACGTAGTACGGACCCTGAGGAACCACCGCGAAGCCCACGCGCTGCGGGTTCTCGGGAGTCGACACGTCGTAGATGGTCAACCCGCGGTCGTCGGACACGTAGAAGTACCCGTCGAGCAGGCGCCCGCCGGCGCTGTCGGTGTTGACCGGGATGTTGCCCAGCCACTCGACGTTGTCCGTGGCGATGTAGCCGGGACCGATGGTGGACACCAGCGAGTCCGAGGCGGTGGCGGGGACGGCACCGGTCGCCAGAACGAGGGCGACCACGGCGGTGAGCAACCTACGCACGACAGCTCCTTGAAGATCGACGCGGTGCACTTCGCCGTCGACGGGCCGCAGTCCTGCCGCCACACGCAGGTATGCCAGACTCCCGCCCATGGCTCCCCCCGTGCTGACACCGCAGTCCCAGGACTTCCCACGCTGGTACCAGGACGTCGTCGCCAAGGCCGAGCTCGCCGAGAACGGGGCGGCCCGGGGGACGATGATCATCCGACCGTGGGGGTTCGCCCTGTGGGAGCGCGTGCAGTCCGAGCTGGACCAGCGCATCAAGGCGACCGGCCACGACAACGTGTACTTCCCGATGTTCATCCCGATGGAGTTCTTCCAGCGGGAGGCCGAGCACGTCGAAGGGTTCAGCCCCGAGCTGGCCGTCGTCACGCACGGCGGCGGCAAGGAGCTCGCCGAGCCGCTGGCCATCCGCCCGACGTCGGAGACCGTCATCGGTGACGCGATGTCGCGGTGGATCCAGGGATACCGCGACCTGCCGTTGATGCTCAACCAATGGGCCAACGTCGTGCGGTGGGAGCTGCGCCCGCGGCTGTTCCTGCGCACCACCGAGTTCCTGTGGCAGGAGGGTCACACCGCCCACGCCACGTGGGACGAGGCCCAGACCGAGACGCTGAAGATCCTCGTGGACGTCTACAACGAGGTCATCCGCGACGTGCTGGCGATCCCGGTCCTGCTCGGCCGCAAGACCGAGGCCGAGAAGTTCCCGGGCGCCGAGGCGACCTACACCCTCGAAGGCCTGATGCGCGACGGCAAGGCGCTGCAGATGGGCACCAGCCACCACCTCGGCCAGAACTTCGCCCGAGCCTTCGACATCACGTACTCCGACCCCAACGGCGAGACCCAGCACGCGTGGACCACGTCGTGGGGCGTGTCGACCCGCGTGGTGGGTGGCCTGGTCATGGCCCACGGCGACGACCGCGGCCTGCGGCTGCCGCCCCGCGTGGCGCCGGTCCAGGCGGTGGTGCTGGCGGTCAAGGACGAGACGATCGACGTCGCGCGCCGGCTGGTCGGTGAGCTGTCCGCCGCCGGCGTCCGCGCCCGCGTCGACGACCGCACCAACCTGGGCTTCGGTCGGCGCGCGGTCGACTGGGAGCTCAAGGGCGTCCCGGTCCGCTTGGAGGTCGGGCCGCGCGACCTCGAGGCGGGGAACGCGACGTTGGTGCGCCGGGACCGCGACGGCAAGCAGGCGGTGGCGCTGGACGGTCTCGCCGGGCACGTCGCCGGACTGCTCGAGCAGATCCAGACCGACATGCTCACCGACGCCCGCCGCCGGCGCGACGACGAGACCACCGACGTGTCGTCACCCGACGAGATCGACGGTCCCGGGTTCTTCCGGATGCCGTGGGATGACCTCGGCGTCGCCGGCGAGCAGCGCCTGGCTGAGCGCGGCTACACCGTCCGCTGCCTGCTGACCGCCGATGACGGCATCCCCGCCCCCGACGACACCGGCCTGGTCGCCTACATCGCCAAGGCCTACTGAGCGGGCTCAGCGGCGGCCGAGGAGGCAGTCGACCATCGCGGGGCGGTAGCCCTTGGCCGTCAGCACCCGTCCGGCGGCCTGGTCGAGGCGGGCGCGGGACACCCGCTCGGCGCGGACCGCGCGCACCAACCGGTCGGTCACCTTGGGGGTGCGCCACCAGTCGCCGACGAGCAGCACGTCGGCGCCGGCGCGCAGCGCCTGCTCGCCGGCCTGCGGGACCGTCCAGCGGCTGGTGATCGCGCCCATCTCCAGCGCGTCGGTGACCAGCAGGCCGTCGTAGCCGAGGTCGCGTCGCAGCAGCCGCGTCGCCGCCTTCGACAGGCTCGCGGGGCGCTTGCGGTCCAGCGCCGTGTAGCGCACGTGGGCGCTCATCACCGCGTCCAGCGAGGGCAGCGCCCTTACGAACGGTTTGAGGTCGCGCCGGCGCAGCTGGCGCAGCGACGCGTCGACGGTCGGCAGGGACTCGTGTGAGTCCACCGTCGTCCTGCCGTGGCCCGGGAAGTGCTTGCCGGTCGTCATGACGCCGCCCGCCTGCAGGCCCGCGGCGAACGCCGCACCGGCCGCCGCCGCCTCGGCGGGGTCGCCGCTGTAGGAGCGGTCACCGATGACGGTGTTGCGGTGGGCCGAGGCGACGTCGAGCACCGGGGCGAAGTTCCAGTCGATGCCCACCTCGGACATCTGCCGGCCCAGGCGCACGCCCGCGCGGCGGATCTGCCGAGGCGTGCGGGTGCGGGCCATGGTGCGCGCCGACGGCAAGCGCGTGACGATGCCCTTCTCGCCCAGGCGGCTCACCCGACCGCCTTCCTCGTCGACCGCGACGAGCATCCCCGCGCGGGCGTTGCGCCGCAGCGTGCGGGTCAGCCGGCGCAGCTGCTCGGCGTTGTCGACGTTGCGTCCCAGCAGCAGCACGGATCCGGCATGACGCTCGACCAGCCGCACGGTCGTGTCGTCCGCCCGCGTGCCGGGGATGCCGGTCATGACCGTCTGCGCCGCCGTCTCCCGCAGCGTCAGCCGCCTGCACGTCACCGTCGTTTCGGCGGTCGCGTCCTCGGTGCCCGTCGCTCGCGCCGGCGCCCCCATCCCGGACGCGAGCACCACGAGGGCGATCCCGATTCCCACCAGCTGTCGCACTGCCTGCCCCCATCACGCCACGCGCCGCGCCGGCCGGCGCTGCGGCACGAAAGGTACGCGCGGTCAGTCCGAGGCGCCGCCGGGTCGCCGTTCGGGGGTGGCCTTCTGACCGGGCTCGACCGTCGGCCCGCCGTGCACGCGCTGGCGCGCCCGAGCCTTGTTCACCACCGCCATGCCCTCGCCCGGGGCGAGCAGGCCGAGCTTCTCGGCGCACATGGGCCAGGCCTTCCACCCCTGGATGCGCTGCAGGTAGTCGGCACGGGCGATCTGCTCCATCGGGTGTGCCTCGTTGGGGTAGCCCGCCCCGCCGACCGCCCGCCATGACGACAGCGTGAACTGCAGACCGCCGTAGTAGCCGTTGCCGGTGTCGATGCCCCAGTTCCCGCTGGACTCGCACTGCGCCAGCTGCAACCAGATCCCGTCGACCATGACGTTGTTCGACGGTTCGCCGGTGTAGCCCGCCTGGCCCGGACGGGGCCTTGGCGGCGCTGACATCGAGGGGTGCGGGATGTACAGCCACGCCCCGACGGGCATGCGCTCGGGGTGCACGATGATGGGGTTGGCGTCGTAGACGACCCACTGGTCCCGGACCCCGTAGTCGGCCGCGATCGAGCCGGCGGTCTCGCCTTCTTCGACGCGGTGATAGCGGCCGCGCGGCACCTGGTCCGGGGGCAGGACCGGCAGGGCGGAGCCCTGCGCACCGTTGCCGGCGGCGGCCGCGCGCTTTGGC
>DATLGM010000067.1:0-33524 GCA_035540515.1 Egibacteraceae bacterium
AAGGTGCACCCCCGGCATCACCAACCCGTGCTTGTGCGGGTTGCGGTCCACGACGAAGTCGAGCACGTCGGTGCCGAGCCCCGCAGCGTTGAGCAGGATCGTGCCCTTGGCGGCCGCGCCGTACGCGGCGACGGAGCGGCCCTGGGCGCGCAGGTCGCGAAGCAGCGCCCGCAGGTCCTCACACACCGAGGCCACCGCCCGCGCGAACCCGTCGTAGTAGCCGGCCGTGTCGACGCCGGCGTCGTGCTCGGCGTCGAGGTGGCGGGTCACGGCGTCGCTCGGCGTGCCGCCCAGGGCACCGGTCCAGCGCAGCGTGCCGCCGTGCAGCTGGGGGAACTCCTCGACGTCGACCAGGCGCAGGCCGTTGCGGGTGAACAGCCGGTCGACCGAGGTGCACGAGTAGTACGACTGGTGCTCGTGGTAGATCGTGTCGAACGCACATCGGTCGACCAGCTCGACCACCGAGGGGTTCTCCACGGTGACGATCCCGTCCGGCTGCAGGAGGGTCCGCATGCCGGCGACGAACCGATTCGGATCCGGGACGTGCGCCATGACGTTGTTGGCGATCACCACATCCGCCCGTCCGTGCTCGTCCACGATCCGGGCGGCGAGTTCGTCGTCGAAGAACTCGCGCACGGTGGGAATCCCGCGGGCCTCGGCGGCGTCAGCCTGCGCCGGCGCCGGGTCGACGCCCAGGACGCGGACCCCGGCCGCCGAGACGTGCTGCAGCAGGTACCCGTCGTTGCTGGCGATCTCGACGACCAGGTGGTCCGCTCCCAGCCGGCGTTCCGCGACCAGTTGCTCGGCGTGCTCCTTGGCGTGCGCGAGCAGGGCGTCGGCGTACGAGGAGAAGTAGCGGTACTCGGCGCCGAACAGCTCCGGCGGCGGCACGTCGTACAGGATCTGCACCAGCGTGCAGTCGGTGCAGAAGGCGACCTGCAGGGGGAAGCGCCGCTCGGAGTCGACCGCTTCGGGGGCCAGCAGCGCGTCGGACCGGGGCATGTCCCCCAGGTCCAGGAAGCGGTGCAGCCGCGTCCCGCCGCATGAGCGGCAGGTGGTGCGCCGGCCGTCCTGCACCTCGCCGATCGGTCTCTTCATCGGCCGGTCGCGGGGCGGAGGTCGGGCTGCACGCACCCGGCCTCGAGCAGCTGCTGGACCCGTCGCACCCGCAGGTACCGGGTGCCCTCGAGGTCGTCGCGGGTCAGGTGCCACCGCCGGTACGCCTCGACGAGCTCTGTGACGCCGCGAGCGACGGTCCACTGCGGGTCGTAGCCGTCGAGCGCTTCGAGCCGTTCGCAGGACACGCGGTAGTTGCGCAGGTCCGGGCCGGCGCCGTCGGCGAAGGTGATGGTGCTGCCGGGCACGGCGGCTTCCACGATCTCGGCGACCTCTCGGATGCGGTAGTTCTCCTGCGTCCGGCCCACGTTGAACGCGCGGTCGTGCACGTCGTCCAGCGGGGCGTGGAGCACAGCGAGCACGGCGCGGGCGGCGTCCTCGACGTGCAGCAGCGGTCGCCACGGGGAGCCGTCGCTTTTCAGGTACACCCGCCCCGTCGTCACGGCGTGGCCGACGAGGTTGTTGACGACCAGGTCGCCGCGCAGTCGGGGGGAGACGCCGTACACGGTTGCGTTGCGCAGCAGGATCGGGCTGAAATCGTCGTCGGCCAGCTCCCGCAGCGCCTGTTCGGCGGCGATCTTGGACTCGCCGTAGACGGTGACCGGCGCGAAGGCGGCGGACTCGTCGAGCACGTCGTCGCCTTGCGCGCCGTACAGGCTGCAGGTCGACGCCTGGACGAACCGCCGGACGCCGGCGGCCTTGGCGGCCCTCGCCACGGCGACGGTCCCGCGGTGGTTGACGTCCACGGTGCAGTCCGGATTCAGATCGCCCAGCGGGTCGTTGGAGATCCCCGCGAGGTGCACGACCGCGTCGAAGCCCTCCAGGTGCGCGGGCGTCGCGTCACGGACGTCGACGGACATCGACGGCGGTGACGGGGCCGGCTCGCCCAGGTCGCAGCCCGCGAACAGGTCGGTGTCCATGCCCACGACCTGATGGCCCGCGGCCGTCAGCAACGGCACCAGGCGGGTGCCGATGTACCCCCGGTGTCCCGTGACCAGGACGCGCTGGGACGTCACTCCCATATCCGCCACGGTGCCTGGCCGCTCTCCCACAGGTCGTTGAGCAGGTCGCGGTCGCGCACGGTGTCCATGCACTGCCAGAAGTCGTCGTGGCGGAACGCCATCAGCTCGCCGTCCTTGGCGAGGTTGTCCAGCGGTCCGCGCTCGAACGCGGTGTCGTCCTCGTCGTCGATGTAGTCCAGCACGCCGGGCTCGCACACGAAGAACGCACCGTTGATCCAGCCCTCGGACGCCTGCGGCTTCTCGTCGAACACCGTGACGCGGTCACCGTCGAGCTCGACGTGTCCGAACCGCGCCGGCGGGCGCACCGCCGTCAGCGTGCACAACCGGCCGTGCGCCTGGTGGAATGCGAGCAGGGCGTCGAGGTCGACGTTGGCCAGCCCGTCGCCCCAGGTCATCATGAACCGCTGCCCGCCGAGGCGGTCCGCCAGCCGCTTGATGCGCGCCCCGGTCTGGGCGCTTTGACCGGTGTCCACCAGTTCCACGACCCAGTCGTCGCGCAGCCCGTCGTGGATCGCCACCTCGCCGGTGCGCAGACGGACCGTCAGATCCGCGCCGAGAGGGACGTAGTCGACCATGTACCGCTTGATCTCTTCGCCCTTGTAGCCCAGCGCGATCACGAACTCGCGGTGCCCCCAGGCGCCGTAGTACTTCAGCAGGTGCCACAAGATCGGTTTGCCGCCGATCTCGACCATCGGCTTGGGCCGGATCACGGTCTCCTCGGCGATCCGCGTGCCGCGACCGCCGGCGAGGATCACGACCTTCATCGCGAGCCTCGCGCGATCGCGTCCTCGACGACCTGGCGAAGGGCCTCGGCGGTCGTCTGCTGGTCGAGGTGGCCGTCGGTGCGCGGCGAGGGGTCGGCGGCGAACCGTGCGAGCGCAGCGCCAAGGTCGTCGACGACGCGGGTGACCGAGCGCGGCTCGACGACGGCGACCCGGTCCGGGTCGGTGCTGGACTCGGCGATCATCCGCGCCCCGCCGACGCCCAGGACCACCACGGGCGCACCGAGCAGCATCGCCTCGGCCAGTGCACACCCACCCTCCTCGCGGACCCCGGTGAACATCACCGCGGTGGATCGCACGAACAGCGAGAACATCTCCTCGCGCGACACCCACCCTCGGAACTCCACGCGGTCGGCCACGCCGAGCCGCCGGGCCAGGCGTTCCAGCGGCCGGCGCTCGTAGCCGTCCGCCGCAAAGACCAGCCGCAGGTGCGCCGGGCCGGCGGCGAGTGCCCGCAGCGCCAGGCGGGGGCCCTTGCGACCCTGCAGTGAGGAGGGGAAGACCACGAAGGGCTCGCGCTGCTCGGGGTGTGCCACCTCGGGCACCCGGCTGAGGATGGCGCGCTGCAGCTTGGGGACTGACGAGCCGTCACGCGACAGCACCCGCTGCGTCGCGGGCGCCTCCGCGACCCGGACGGTGGCCTGGCGCCACGTCGCGCGGGTCGAGGGCGTGCGCGCGGCAGCGGCGATGGCGACGCGCTTCTCCACCTCACCCAGCACGCCGCGCCAGCCCAGCGCCGGCCACAGCCGCAGCGGCGTCTTCGTCGCGCCACCCACCGGCCCCCAGATGCTGGGAATGCCGAGGTCGGTCACCGGGCTGGGAGTCCAGTAGGAGCCGAAGGCGACGTGCACGGCCGCGTCGAACGAGCCGTCGGCGACCAGCGCGCGGGAGCGTTCGCCGGCGGCGTTGAGCCAGCCCAGGTACTTGGCGAAGTCCGCTTGACGGTGCCAGCGGGTCACGTGGTCAACCAGCCGTCCGTACCCGGGCTGAGGCACCTCCACGAAGTGCAGGCCCTCGTCGGGATGCGCCTTGTACCAGGCACGCAGCTCCTCGGAGAAGTACGGGCTGGTGACGACCGTGACGTCGGCGTGTTCCGCAAGGGTGAGCAACGTCCCCCACGCCGCCCCGGCCTCGGACCCGCGCGAGGGGCTGCACGTGTAGGCGATGGCCAAAAGCCGCCGGCGGTGCATTGCTCACTCCCGTTCGCCCGTCCGCCCGGGCGCTGTGCACCTCAGCCCCCTTCCGGCCGAAGCACACCCACTGTAACGAGGCGCTACTGAACGCGAAATGACTCGTATTGCCTAGTTGCCCCGGTCTCGCCCCGGCCCCAGTCCCTACTGAGGTGTGTGGGTCCGAGTGGAATTTCCGCGACCGTGTGGGTCTGAGTGCACGAGCGTGCACTCAGACCCACACGCCCAGCGCCTCCTGCACTCAGACCCACACAGCGCAGTTCCGGGCGCCGGCGGGGGCGGCTGCGCCGAAAAGTGTGGCCGCTTACTCCCACTCGATGGTGCCGGGCGGCTTCGACGTGACGTCGTAGGCCACCCGGTTGATGCCGGGCACCTCATTGATGACGCGCACGGCGATGCGCTCGAGCACGTCATACGGGATGCGCGCGAAGTCCGCGGTCATCGCGTCTTCGGACGTGACCGCCCGCACGACGATGGGGTGGCCGTAGGTCCGCTCGTCGCCCTGGACACCGACGGAGCGGATCGCCGGCAGCACCGCGAACGACTGCCAGATCTCGCGCTCGAGGCCGGCGCGGCGCAGCTCGTCGAGCACGATCGTGTCGGCTGCCCGGAGCAGGTCGAGGCGCTCGCGGGTGACCTCGCCGATGATCCGAACGGCCAGCCCGGGGCCGGGGAACGGCTGGCGGTGGACGATGTCCTCCGGCAGCCCGAGCTCCTCCCCGACCCGCCGAACCTCGTCTTTGAACAGCCACCGCAGCGGCTCGACCAGCTCGAACTCCATGTCCTCGGGCAGGCCGCCGACGTTGTGGTGGCTCTTGATCGTCGCCGCAGTGCCGTGACCGGACTCGATCACGTCCGGGTACAGGGTCCCCTGCACCAGGAACTTCGCGTCGCCGGCGTGCTCCCGCGCCGCGTCCTCGAAGGTGCGGATGAACTCGTTGCCGATCGCCTTGCGCTTAGCCTCGGGGTCGGTCACCCCCGCGAGCTTCTCCAGGAAGCGGTCGGCGGCCTTGACGGTGACGAGCTTCGCCTTCGAGTGGGCGCCGAACGTCTCCTCGACCTGCTCGGCCTCGCCGGCGCGCAGCAGCCCGTGGTCGACGAACACGCAGGTCAGCTGCTCGCCGATGGCCTCGTGCACCAAGGCGGCGGCGACCGCGGAGTCCACCCCGCCCGACAGTCCGCACAAGACCTTGGCGTCGCCGACCTGCGCGCGGATCGCCTCGACCGACGCCTCGATGACCGAGTGTGAGGTCCACGTCGGCCGTGCCCCGGTGGCGGCCAGGAAGGCCTTGATGACCTCCATCCCGCGGGGGGTGTGGGTCACCTCGGGGTGGTACTGGACACCGAACAGACCCCGTTGGGGGTCCTCAAACGCGGCGACGGGCGTGGACTCGGTCGACCCGATGACCCGGAACCCCTCGGGCGCCCGTACCACCGCGTCGTTGTGGCTCATCCAGACCGTCTGTGACTCGGGCTGCCCCGACAGCAGGACGCTGTCGACCGCGCCCGTGAACGTGGTCTTGCCGAACTCCGCCGCGCCGGTCCGGCCCACCTCGCCACCCAGCTCCTGCGCCATGAGCTGCTGGCCGTAGCAGATGCCGAGCAGCGGCACCCCCGCGGTGAACACCCGCGAGTCGACGCGGGGCGCGTAGTCGGCGTACACCGACTTCGGCCCCCCGGACAGGATGATCCCGACCGGCCGGCGGGCCAGCAGCTCTTCCAATGGCGTGTCGCACGACACGATCTCGGAGTACACGTGGCACTCGCGGACCCGGCGGGCGATGACCTGCGCGTACTGCGCGCCGAAGTCGACGACGAGGACGGTGTCGAAGTCCTCGTGGGCGTTGGTGACGGGCACGGGCACTGCTCCTGCATCGACGCCGGATGTGCCCGTCACTGTACGCCTCACCCGCCTGCCGCCCGGGCCGCAGGCGGTCGTCCGCCGTCCGTTCGGGCACCGCGCAACTTTGGCGGATGCCCGGCCACTGCGCGACACTCAGGGGCATGTCTACCTATGAGCTGTCGCATCTGCGCGCGCTGGAGGCCGAGGCCATCCACATCATGCGCGAGGTGGCCGCCGAGCGGGAGCGGCCGGTGCTGCTGTTCTCCGGCGGCAAGGACTCCATCGTCATGCTGCGCTTGGCCGAGAAGGCGTTCCGCCCCGCGCGGTTCCCGTTCCCGATCATGCACATCACGACCGGTCACGACTTCCCGGAGACGCTGGAGTACCGCGACCGCACTGTCGAACGGCTCGGTGAGCGGCTGATCGTCGCCAGCGTCGAGGACTCCATCGCGCAGGGTCGCGTGGTCGAGGACACCGGGCCGCGGGCGAACCGCAACCGGTTGCAGACGACGACGCTGCTCGACGCGATCGCCGAGCACCAGTTCGACGCGGCGTTCGGCGGGGCCCGCCGCGACGAGGAGCGCGCCCGCGCCAAGGAGCGGGTGTTCTCCCACCGTGACGAGTTCGGCCAGTGGGATCCCAAGAACCAGCGCCCCGAGCTGTGGAGCCTGTACAACGGCCGCATCAAGCCCGGTGAGCACCTGCGGATCTTTCCGCTGAGCAACTGGACCGAGCTCGACGTCTGGCAGTACATCGCCGCCGAGGAGATCGACCTCCCCTCGCTGTACTTCGCCCACGAGCGGGAGGTGTTCCGCCGCGACGGGATGCTCTACGCCGTCAGCGAGTACAAGCCGCTGCAGGAGGGCGAGGAGCCGTTCATGGCCAAGGTGCGCTTCCGCACCATCGGCGACATGGTCGTCACGGGGGCAGTGGAGTCCAGCGCCGCCACGATCGAAGACATCATCGCCGAGGTCGCCGCCGCGCGCGTGACCGAGCGGGGCGCCACCCGCGCCGACGACCGCTTCAGCGACGCGGCGATGGAAGACCGCAAGAAGGAAGGGTATTTCTAGTGAGGGCCTCTACCGACTTCGTCTGCTTGAGAGGCTTCTTGTGGACCTGTTGAGATTCTCCACCGCCGGCTCCGTCGACGACGGCAAGAGCACGCTCATCGGGCGGCTGCTGTACGACACGAAGACGATCTTCGAAGACCAGCTCGAGCACGTCGAGGAGACATCCCGCCGGCGCGGCGACGCCCGCACCGACCTGGCGCTGCTGACCGACGGGCTGCGCGCCGAGCGCGAGCAGGGCATCACCATCGATGTCGCCTACCGCTACTTCGCGACCCCCCGGCGCAAGTTCATCATCGCCGACACCCCCGGCCACATTCAGTACACGCGCAACATGGTCACCGGAGCGTCCACGGCGAACCTGGCGATCGTGCTCGTCGACGCCCGCAAGGGCCTGCTCGAGCAGTCGCGCCGCCACGCGTTCATCGCGTCGCTGTTGCGGATCCCTCACCTGGTGGTCTGCATCAACAAGATGGACCTGGTCGACTTCTCCGAGGAGCGCTTCGACGAGCTGCGCGCGGAGTTCGCCGCGTTCGCGATGAAGCTGGAGATCCCGGACATCACGTTCATCCCGGTCTCGGCGCTGCTCGGGGACAACGTCGTCGAGAAGTCCGAGAACATGCCGTGGTACCGCGGGGTGCCGCTGCTGTATCACCTCGAGAACGTCCACATCGCCAGCGACCGCAACCTGATCGACGTCCGGTTCCCGGTGCAGTGGGTGATCCGCCCGCACAACGACGAGTACCACGACTACCGCGGGTACGCGGGACAGGTGGCCGGCGGCGTCCTCAAGCCCGGCGACGAGATCATCGTGCTCCCCTCCGGCCTCACCTCGACCATCGCGTCGATCGACACGCTCGACGGCCCGGTGGAGGAGGCCTTCCCCCCGATGTCGGTCACCCTTCGGCTCGCAGACGACCTCGACATCTCACGCGGCGACATGATCTGCCGCGTCAACAACCAGCCGACCGTCGGCCAGGACCTCGAGGCGATGGTCTGCTGGATGACTGACCGGCCCCTGGCACCGCGGGGCATGTACGCACTGAAGCACACCACCAAGACCGTGCGCGCGATGGTGACCGACCTGCAGTACCGGTTGGACATCAACACCCTGCACCGCGACGAGTCGGTCAACCAGCTCGGGCTGAACGACATCGGCCGGGTGACCCTGCGGTCGACCGCGCCGCTGTTCTACGACGCGTACGGGCGCAGCCGCCAGACGGGCAGCTTCATCCTGATCGACGAGACGACGAACAGCACGGTCGCCGGTGGGATGCTGCTGCCGCTTTCGGGCTAGCTAGTCCGGGACCATCCCCATGCGGCGCATCAGCGTGTCGGCCAGCGACACGACCACGTCGCGTTCGTGGGTGACCACGTAGTCGAACATGTCGTGCCCGTCGGCTGATCGCTCGCCGGCGCCGCGAGCAACGACGGCGCCGTGGAAGGTCGGGCTGATGACCACCATCACCCACTGCTGCGACAGCGGGTCGTTGGGGCGCAGCGCCACGCCGCGGACACCGGGCGCCGGGCTGCGCGGCATGTCGGTGCCGGCCACGCCCACGAAGGCCGCGGTCCGACCGAGGTTCTCGTAGCGCTCGGCCAGCGGGCCTGCGAAGCGGCTTCCCGACTGGATCGCGCCCAGCACCACCGGCGGGGGGTCGATGAGCTCAGCCGCCTGCAGCTTCAGAGCGGCCGAGTGTTGCTCGACCTCGGCGCGGGTGCCGCGCTGCAGCGCCACGTCCAGACCGAGCATCTCGAACGGCGTTGGCAGCGCGGATGCGGGCGGCACCTTGCGCATCGGCACCGCGTGCAGCGGGCGCTCGATGCGCTCGGGCAGCGCCTCGGGACGACCGAAGTACCACCCCTGACCCATCGTGGCGCCCAGGCTGATCGCCTGCTGCAGGTTCTCTTCGGTTTCGATCCCCTCCGCCAGGATCACCGCACCGGTGCGTGCCGACTCGGCGTGCACGACGTCCATGATCCGGCGCATCTCGTCGTTGGGCTGCTCGTGCAGGAAGCGGAAGTCCAGCTTGATGACGTCGGGCTTGACGAACGGCATCAGCGCCAGGGAATCGGGGTTCGCACCGACGTCGTCGAGCGCCACGCCCCACCAGCGCTCGCGGGCCCATTCCAGGGCGCGCAGCAGCTCTGCGGGGCGGACGGTCAGCGCGCGTTCGGTGACCTCGAGGATGACGCGGAGGCTGCGCTCGGCCATGCGCTGCACGAACTGCAGCTCGTCGGGGACGGGGCTGCCGAGGACGTCGGGTTCGACGTTCATGAACAGCGTCACGCCCTGGCCGAGCTTGCCCTCCAAGGCTGCCTCGAGGGCGGCGGCCCGGCACGCCCAGTCCAGCTCGTTGACGCGACCCAGCTCGCGAGCCGCTTGGAACAGCAGGTCGGGCCGCTGCAACGGCGAGCCGGCGGGACCACGCGACAACGCCTCGTACGCGATGACCTGGTGGGTGCGGAGGTCAACCAGAGGCTGGAAGACCGGCGTGATCGCCCGCTTGCTCAGGATCCGGTCAAGGTGCTTCGCGCGCGAGAAGCCCTTGGGCTCAGGCGCAGCATCAGGTGCCTGCGCGCGCGCAGATGCGCCCTTGAGCGCCTCCTCGATCGACGCGAACGACATGGACGAACGACCCCTCCACCACCAAGCGGAATCGCGGGTGTGACCCGCAGTGTCCCCTAGATAGTCGGCCGTTCGGGGCCGTTCTTAAATGCGCGGGGGCGGGTTCGTTGGGAACAGACCAATACCCCCCAGTGGACTGCGAGCGCAGCCCCCCGGGCGGTTACCGCCGCCCCATGCCGATGCCCTGCGTGCGCTGGTAGTGCTTACCCTCGGTCTGCAGCGACGGTGCCACCATCACCTCGGCGCGCTGGAACTCCTTGATGGTGGCGTAGCCACACGTCGCCATGGAGGTGCGCAGCGCCCCGAACAGGTTCAGCGTCCCGTCGTTCTCGGCGGCGGGGCCGAGCAGGATCTCACGCAGCGAGCCGATCTGGTTGACCTGCACCCGCGCCCCCCGGGGGAGGTCCGGGTGGAACGTCGCCATGCCCCAGTGGTAGCCCCGGCCGGGCGCCTCGGAGGCGCGGGCCAGAGGGCTGCCGAGCATGACGGCGTCGGCGCCGCAGGCGATGGCCTTGGCGACGTCCCCGCCGGTGCGCATCCCGCCGTCGGCGATGATGTGGACGTAGCGGCCGGTCTCCTCCAGGTGGCGGCTGCGCGCGCCGGCGGCGTCGGCGATGGCGGTGGCTTGCGGCACGCCGATCCCCAGCACACCCCGGGAGGTGCAGGCGTTGCCTGGCCCGACGCCCACGAGGATGCCGGCGGCGCCGGTGCGCATCAGGTGCAGGGCGCTGGAGTACGAGGCGCAACCGCCGACGATGACGGGGATGTCGTAGCGGGCGATGAACTCCTTGAGGTTCAGCGGCTCCGCGCGGCTGGAGACGTGCTCGGCAGAGACCACCGTCCCCTGGATCACCAGGATGTCCAGGCCGGCGTCGAGCGCCAGCTTGTGCCACGCGTTGACCTTCTGCGGCGTCAGGCTGGCGGCCACGGTGATGCCGGCCGCCTTCATCTGCTCGATGCGCCGGCCGATCAGCTCTTCCTTGACCGGCTCCTTGTACAGCTCCTGCATCCGAGCGGTGGCGACCGTGGGGTCGAGCTCGGCGATCTCGTCCAGCACGGGCTGGGGGTCGTCGTACTTGGTCCACAGCCCTTCGAGGTTGAGCACGCCGAGCCCACCCAGACGACCGATCTCGATCGCCGTGTGTGGAGAGATCACCCCGTCCATGGCCGACCCGAGCAGCGGCAGGGTGAACTCGTAGGCGTCGATCTGCCAGGCGATGTCGACGTCCTCGGGATCGCGGGTGCGCCGCGACGGCACGATGGCGATGTCGTCGAATCCATAGGCTCGCCGGCCGCTCTTGCCGATACCGATCTCGACTTCCGCCACAGGGCCCTCCATCGTCACCATCGCCCGGCTGGGGCGTCTCTCACGGCCCCGGCGCGCCTGGCCTCACTGTACCGCGACCCCCCGCGGCTGCCCGGTGCACGGCGGCCCCGACGTACGAGGCGGCCAGGGCGCACAGGACCATGTCCATCGGGACCCGGAACCGCAGCCGCGTGAAGAACACCGCCATCACCAGCGCCGCGCCCAGATACAGCCCGATAGCGCTGACCTCGGGCCAGCGCAGTGGCCGCCGGCGCGCGAGCAGCAGGCGCACGCCCACGACCAGCAGCAGCGGGTAGTAGCTGACCGCGGCGATGGCGTCGCGAGCGGCCGAGGCCTCCTGCTCGACGTACAGCTCGTTGCGGAAGTTGAAGTAGTTGACGACCTTCGCTGCGTACAAAGCGGCGGCCTCGGCGGGGTTGGCCGTGACCCACGCGAGCGCTGCGTCGCGGTAGTAGGCGTCAGCCTGGACCTCGCTCATGCGCCCGGGCGCCGGGGGGGCGGTCGGGTCGAACCAGCCGGTGGCCTGCAGGTGCTCGCGGATGTCGACGTTGACACCGGTGTTGGGCCCGGTGTTGGCCGAGTTGCCCAGCAGCAGGTTGATGCCCGAGTTCGTCGCCAGCGTCGGGGCGTCCATCACCACGGCGTTGCGCACGACCCAACCGGCGGGCACCAGCGCGGTGAGGGCGATCAGGGCGACCACGGCCGCCCGCCGTGAACGCGGCAGCACGAACAGCAGCGTCAGCGCGAGCACCGCGGGCACGACGACGAGCACCGACACCGCCAGCACAAGCACACCGCCGACGACGCCGGCGCCGGCGAGCAGTGCCCACGTCCGCCGGCCGTTAGCCGCGTCCACCGCGGCGGCGACCAGCGCGATGCAGCCGGCAGCCAGCGCCGTCGCGAACGTCTGCGCGTACAGCGTGCCGGCGGTGTAGAAGGCCAGCGGGTACAGACCGACCGCCGCGGCCGCCAGGGGCGCGGCCGGCGCCGGCGCGTACCGCCGCACCACGGTGGCCATGAGCCCCGCGGCGACCGCCAGCAGCACGACGTTCGCCATCCGCAGCGCGACGATCGGAGCGCCGGCGGCCACGAGCAACGCCAGGAAGGCGGGGTAGGCGGGCGGGCGGTACGCCGTCGGGGTCGCGCCGTCGTAGCTGAACGTGCCGGTCTGAGCCAGCGACCTGGCGAGGGCGACGTGCTCGCGCTCGTCGGGGTACACCAGACCGGAGCCCAGCCACGCCGCATACGCGGCGCCGGCGACCACGATGACGACGAGGACCAGCCAGGTCACCGTCTTCTGCTGTTGCACCAGCCACGCGACCGCCCGCGCCACGCACACCTCCTGTCCCGACCGCGACGACCGTAGCGCAGCCGCGCCGCCGGGCCGTGGCCCCACGGTCCGGCCGTGCCAGCCGATACGCTTCGGGCGATGAACGACGAGTTCGACGACGAAGACCACGACGAGCCCATCCCACTGGACCGGGCGGAAGCCGCAAAGGTGCGTCGTGACCTGGAGGACCTGGCGTCGTTCCGCCAGACCTTCGAGGGCGAAGGGTTTCGGGGCGTCTCGATGTTCTGCGCCGACTGCGTCGAGGACCACTACTACGACTGGGCGATCCTCGAGTCGAACCTCAACGCGCTGCTTGAGTCCGGGGAGGTGCCGGTCCACGAGCCGGCGTACGACCCCAAGCCCGACGAGTACGTGGACTGGGAGTACGCCCAGGGCTACCTCGACGGCCTCGCCGACGCCGGCGCCCCGGTGCTGCCGCCGCACCTGGACGAGACCGGTGGCTGCCCGCACTGCGGCAGCGGGCTGACCAACCCCGCCGAGGCCGTGTTCTGCGGCAACTGCGGCATGCATCTGGGTGCCGCCCGCCTGGCCCGCGCACTGCTCGACCGCGGTTGGACGCCCGAGTCGGTGTCCGATCTGCTGCGGGGCGCACGCGTGCCCCCGTTGCGGGGCCTGCCACCGGCGCCCTGACGCCGAAAGCACGCGCCGGCCGCGGGCGGCCGGCCCGGCGCCCCGCCCCCTTGTGACGGTGTTACGAATGCTGTAAAAGTGTCACATGCCGTCGAGCACCACTCGTGATCGCATCCTGGACGCCGCCCTGCGGGCGATGGCGGCGCACGGGCTGGCGAAGCTGTCGTTGGAGGACGTCGCCCGCGAGGCGGGGATGTCACGGCAGACCGTCTACCGGTACTTCGGCAGCAAGGAGGCGCTGGTCACCGCTGCCATCCTCCGCGAGGAGCACGACCTGCTGGCGCAGATGGCCGCGGCGGTCGAGGCGCACGCCGACGTGCGCCCCGCGATGGAGGCGGCCATCGTGGCGGGGTTGCGGGCGGCCCGTGAGCACCCACTGCTCGACCGGCTGCTGGCCACCGAGCCCGAGGCGCTACTGCCCTTCTTGACCACCGGCGGCGGGCCCGTGCTGTCCGCCGCCAGGCCGGCGATCGAGGCGCTGATCACCGCCCGCCTGCCGCACCTAGCAGAGACGGTCGTGCGGCGCGTCGCCGACACCGCCACCCGGCTGTTCATCTCCTACGCGATCAACCCGCCCGACGACGACGTCGAGGAGGTCGCCGCCGACCTCGTCGACCTGATCCTGCACGGCCTGAAAGCCGACTGACCACCGATGCCCTGGAGGGGTCCATGAGCACTCGCCACTACGCGCTGCCCGTCGAGTCGACGCAATGGGTCGTGCCCGGCATGGCCAACGCCAGCTTCAACTGGGAGTACGACGAGGCGCGGGACCGGATGCTCGCGCTGTACGAGAAGGGCAAGACCAAGCAGTGGAACACCAACGAGCGCATCGACTGGTCGATGGACATCGACATCGAGTCGCAGGCGTTCATGCCCGACTACTACGTGCCGATCTTCGGCTCGCCGATGTGGGAGGCGCTGGACCGCGCCGGCAAGGACAAGGTCCGCCACCACTACGCCTCATGGCTGACCAGCCAGTTCCTGCACGGTGAGCAGGGCGCGCTGATCTGCGCCGCCCGTACCGTGGAGACGGTGCCGGACATCGACGCCAAGTTCTACGGCGCCACGCAGGTCATGGACGAGGCGCGCCACGTCGAGACCTACAGCCGGTACCTGCAGGACAAGCTGGAGCTGGCCTACCCCATCAACCCGCACCTGAAGGAGCTGTTGAACCAGACGCTGACCGACAGCCGCTGGGACATGACCTACCTCGGCATGCAGATCATGATCGAGGGGGTGGCGCTCGCGGCGTTCTCGATGATCCGCGACTTCACCGAGGAGCCGCTGGCCAAGGCGATCAACGCCTACGTCATGCAGGACGAGGCGCGCCACGTCGCCTTTGGCCTGCTGGCCCTGAAGGACGCTTACGCGGACATGGACAGCGCGGAGCTGGAGGAACGCGAGGAGTTCGTGGTCGAGGCGTCGTACCTGCTGCGCGACCGGTTCCTGGCCGAGGAGCTGTGGGAGCACTTCGGCATGGACGTCGAGCAGTGCGTGTCGTACGTCGACCGCCACCAGATGATGAGCGAGTTCCGCAAAGCGCTGTTCAGCCGGGTGGTTCCCAATGTCAAGAAGATCGGCCTGTGGGGACCGAAGGTCCGCAACGCCTTCGTCGACATGGGCGTGATGCAGTTCGAGGACCTCGATCCCGACGAGTCGTTCCAGCGTGACGAGCAGATCGCCGAGGAGTTCGATCGGCTGGTCGCGCAGGGCCGGCACCTGCAGTCCACTGGCACGTTCGCCAGCGACGCCGAGCAGGTCGCGGAGACCATCGCGGTCGGCGCCGAGGAGGGCTAGGCCCTCACCAGTCGCGCAGGGGGCGGATCGCCGGCGGGGTCGACGGTCCCTCCGGCGTCAGCGAGACGGCCAAGCGCAGCCGCGACCGGCTCTCGGGCGTCGCCTTGGGGCCGGTCCGGGTGCGGATGACCAGCCGGCTGACGCCGGTGTTGGGCGCTTGCGGCGGCGCCTGGTACGCGCTTTCCACCCGGAAGGTGGCGGTCCCGTTGGTCGGACGCATGATCCGCGCGCGGACCCTGCGGCCGTCCTGGGTGAGCACGGCCGTCCTACCGCCGGCGGCGAGGGTGACGTCGGCGGTGGTGTGCATGGTCCACACTACGTCCTGCCGGCGCTGGGCCGCGACCTCGTCCTGCACCAGTAGCGTGCGGCGTCCGAGCAGGGCCACGCCGCGGCGCACCGACGCCGCCGCGGGATAGGCCGGAGACAGGTCGTAGACCACCTCGGCCCGCCGTGCCCGCAGACGGCGATGCACGGGGTGGGCCCGGGCCGCGTGGGGCTGGTTGCGCCCGCCGACCCGCAGCGTGTTCTGCCCACGGGCCGCCAGCCGGTAGAACTCGCTGTTGCGGGTCCGGTCGAAGTAGCCGGGCAGGGCGTAGTCGTCGGCGCCGAGATCGGTGGCCCACCGCTGCCCGTCCACGTCGAAGATGAACGCGCCGAGCTCGCGATGCGCGTGCGATGCGTCGTTGCGGCCGCCCTTGACGGCGACGTAGGCGGCGCCGGGACCCCACCCGCCCCGGAAGTGCGCCGTCGCGATGGAGTTCGACACGTGCAGCAGGGGGCTGTCGGCGGTGGCCGGGTCACGCGTCCTCGTCGAGTACCACAGCAGGTACAGCGGCGAGTTCGTCGACTCGCTCAGGCGGCGGGCCTGCCACGCGTCGATCGGGCGCCCGTAGCGCCGCGCCAACCAGTACAGCTGCGGGGCGGCGGGGATGCGCTCCTGGGCGTTGGAGAAGTTCGCCAGACGGCCTGTCGGCCCAGTCGACCGCAGCAGGAAGTTGCCGGTGCGGCGCAGGCCACCGATGTCGCCCAGCCCGAAGTCGCGCCCGAACGCCGCGTCGAGGGTCGCGAGCAGCTTCACGGCGTGCTCGGTGGCGTAGCGCCAGTACCACGTGCCCTCGTCGTACGAGCCGTCGCCGCGGAACTTGCCCAGCGCCGGCCGGACGTTGCGGAGCGCGCCGCCGAGCACCGCCGCGGCGATGCGCGGATGTGTGTCGGCGACGGCCACGGCCCCCATCGCCATCCCGCTGTTGACCACGACGCCCCAGTTGTCCGTGCGCACGACGAACCCTTCGCCCCGCCGGTACATGCACAGCGACGTGCGCAGTCCCTTGTCCACGATCGCCTGGGCGATGGTCACCCGGGACGCGGGCGGGAGGACGTCGTGGAACCAGTCATAGCCGAGCGCCGTCGCGGCCGTCATCTCGGCGGTGTCGAGGTAGTGCCCGGGGTTCCAGCTGCGCAGGCGGGCCGCCGCCAGCAGCTCGCGCTCGGCTTGCTGTGCGTACCGCTCATCCGGTTCGAGCCGGTACGCCAGCGCCAGCGTGACGATGCGGTTCTTGAAGCCGTGGAACTGCAGCCGGCCGGCGAGCACGGCGTACGGGTCGACCGGCGCGGCCGCGTACCGGTCTGCCGCCCTGCGGACGCGCCGGCGAGCCTCCGAGGCCCATGCATCGGTGGTCGACAGCGCGGCCACCCGATCCAGGTCGGCGCCGCGTGCCAGCAGCCGAGGGCGTGCCTGGCGCATGCCGGACACCCGGGGCAGATCGCGCTCCTCGAGCTTCGGGGAACAGGTCCTGGCCGAGGCTGGCGTCGGGACGATCACCGGCAGGAGCGCGGCGATCAGCGCGGCAGACAGCCACAGCGCCACGGCGCGCGCGAGATGCGTACGCCGGGGGCGAGACAGGGCCGGGGACATGACCGTAGGGTCGCCGCCACCGCCGCCGGCCACATGACCATCTGGGATGGTTTCGGTCTGTCCGTTTTGTCTAGTTCGCCGCGGGCGCCGGCCGGCCGACCGAGGCGACCGTCAGTCCGGCGGCGGTCAGGGCGTCGGGATCCCAGATGGCCCGGGCGTCGACGACCACTCGGTACTGCAGCAGCTCGGCCAGCTGCTGCGGGGTGATCGCCCGGTACTCGTCCCACTCGGTGCACACCACCACGGCGTGCGCGCCCCGCAGCGCCTCCTCGGCGGTGTCGCAGAACACCGCGTCCGGGTAGCGGTCCTTGACGTGCGGCAGCGCCACCGGGTCGTGCAGCCGGACCTTCGCGCCCTCGTCGACCAGCGTGTCGATGACGTCGAGCGCGGGTGCCTCGCGGATGTCGTCGGTCCCCGGCTTGAACGCGACCCCGAGGACCGCGATCTCCTTGTCCGCCACGTTCCACAGCAGCCGGCGCAGCTGGCGCAGCGGCCAACCCTTGGCCTCGGCGTTGATGCGGTCGGTCTCGCGCAGCAGCCCGAAGTCGTAGCCGAGCTCCCCGGCGATGTGGACGAACGCCTCGACGTCCTTGGGAAAGCACGATCCCCCGTAACCCAGTCCCGCGTTGAGGAACGCACGTCCGATACGCGCGTCGTGCCCCATGGCGTCGGCGACGACGTGGACGTCGGCGCCGGCGAGCTCGCAGATCCGGGCCACGGCGTTGATGAAGCTGATCTTGGTCGCCAGGAAGGCGTTGGATGCGTGCTTGATCAGCTCCGCGGTCCGCACGTCGGTGGCGACGTACGGGCAGGGGTGGGCCTCCAGCAGCGGCGCGTACAGCCGGCGCATCACCTCGTGCGCGCGCTCGCTGTCGGCGCCGACCACCACGCGGTCGGGGCGCAGGGTGTCCTCGACGGCGGTGCCCTCGCGCAGGAACTCGGGATTGGACACGACGTCGAATCCGGCTCCGCCACCGCGTGACTGCGTCTCCAGCCGCAGAGCCTGCGCGATCCGCTCGCCGGTCTGCACCGGCACCGTGGACTTCTCGGCCACGACAACAGGACCCGTCGCGTGCCGGGCGACCGAGGCAGCGGCGGCCTGCACGTACGACAGGTTGGGAGAACCGTCGTGACGGCGGGGAGTGCCGACGCAGATGAACACTACGTCGGACCCGGCGATCGCCTCACCGGCCTCGCCGGTGAACTCCAGACGCCCACTGCTGCGGCCGCGGTCGATCAGGTCCTGCAGCCCTGGCTCGTAGAACGGCACCCGGCCGTTGCGCAGCGTCTCGACCTTCGCCGCGTCGTCGTCCATGCCCACGACCTCGTGACCGAGCTCGGCCATGCAGCCCGCCGTGACCAGGCCGACGTGGCCGACCCCCACGACCCCGACCTTCATGCCTCCTCCAACCAGGTCGTCTCCACCCCGCTCAAGGCGTCGACCAGCGGTCGCGCGCTCGACACGTTCCCGATCAGCCTCGACAGGTCGCCGGACACCTTGAGACGGCGCAGCATGACGGCCATGCCCACGTCGAGCTCCCCCCGGACCAGCTGCTGCCAGCGGTGGTAGTCCGCCGTCATCGTCAGTCGCCGCTCCCCCGCGTCTTCGACCAGCGCCACCTGCGCCCCGTCACCGTCGGGGGTGATGGCCACGTCGTAGACGTGGCGCTCGTCCAGTGGGCCGGCCGGCTCGATGACGAACCGGTAGACGCCGTCGAGCGCGTGAGCGACCTCGGCCGCCTCGGGGTGACCGCTCAGACGATCGCAGAAGTCGGTCATCCACTCGGCGCTGGGGAACACGGGCATCGGGCGCATCCTGCTCGTTGGCGGGCGGACAGGCGTGCGAGGCTACCGCGCATGAGCGCTGTCACGGAGGCCGTGTCCGGCCGTCACGCCGTCGTCCTGGGGGGCGCCGGCTTCCTGGCCTCGCACCTGTGCGACCGCCTGGCCGCCGCCGGCGCGCAGGTGACGGTGATCGACAACTTCATCACCGGCACGTCCCGCAACGTCGAACACCTGCTGGGCACCGACGGGTTCACGCTGGTCGACTACGACGTCACCAACTACCTGCACGTCGCCGGCGATGTCGACTTCGTCCTGCACTTCGCGTCGCCGGCGTCACCGGCGGATTACCTGCGCTGGCCGATCCAGACCCTGAAGGTGGGATCGCTGGGCACGCACAAGGCGCTTGGCCTGGCGCGGGCCAAGGGGGCGCGCCTGCTGCTCGCGTCCACGTCGGAGGTCTACGGCGATCCGCAGGTCAGCCCGCAGCCCGAGACGTACTGGGGCCACGTCAACCCGGTGGGTCCGCGGGGCGTGTACGACGAGGCCAAGCGCTTCTCCGAGGCGATGACGCTGGCGTACCACCGCCAGCACGGTGTCGAGGTCCGCATCGCACGCATCTTCAACACGTACGGGCCGAGGATGCGCGTGGACGACGGCCGGGCGATCCCCGCGTTCTTCGCGGCCGCGCTGCGCAACCAGCCGCTGCCGGTGCACGGCGACGGCTCGCAGACCCGGTCGCTGTGCTACGTCGACGACGAGGTCGAGGGGCTGCTGCGGTTGCTGGTCAGCGAGCACACCGGACCGGTGAACATCGGCAACCCCGACGAGGTCACCATGCTCGAGCTCGCCCAGCGCGTGCAAGACGCCGTTGGCAACCACCCCGGCGTCGTGTTCCACCCCCGACCGCAGGACGACCCAACCGTCCGGCGACCCGACACGACGCTGGCGTCACAGCTGCTGGGCTGGAAGGCCGAGATCTCCTTGGACGACGGGCTGCGGCGCACCGCCGGGTGGTTCGCCGAGCACGTGCGCCCCTGACGGGGGTCAGCCGCTGAGCGAGCGGCGCAGCTCGTCGACGGCCCCGCGCAGGTCATCCGCAGCGCGCGGCACACCGGACCGTCGCTCCCAGCACTGCAGGTCGGCGCGGTCAGCGATTCTGGGCTCCACGCCGAACGGCAGCGGCCGATACGCCGCGCGGAGCCGGTCGAACGTCTCACCGGCACCGCTGTGCGCGTTGGCCCGCAGGTTCGCGGTACGCCGGCGCACCACGCCGATCCACTCACGGCGGTTGTCGACCATCGCCGAGCACCGCCGCGGTACGGGGCGCAGCCGGCGGACCCGCCGGCGTTGCGCGGCCACCTGACCGTCGAGGCCGTCAAGGCGCGCTCGGATCTCGCTCTGGCTGCCCGGCGCGTCCCACGTCGCTGCCGCGCCGATCAGTGCCAGGTCGACCCGGTTGAGGTCGCGGAGGTACGACAGCTCGGCCGCGGCAGCGTCGGCCGCCGCGTCGGCTCGGTCCGCCGCTTCCCGGACGATCTGGGCGGCGGCGTCGACGGGCGCCTCGTCCGCCGCCGCACGACCGCCGGCAGCCGCGTCCCGCACGGTTGTGATCTGCTGCTCCACGTCGTCGAGCGCGCCGGCCATCTCCTCGCCTCGGCGGGCGCGGTGGCGGGCGGCGTCGAGGCCCTCGGAGAGCTCGACGACCGCTTCGGCCAGATCCAGCATCGGCTCGCCGAGCGCCTCGCGGGCCTCCAGGACCACCTCGGCCTGCGGGGCGTCGGCCGCCGGCGGGGCCGGTCCGGACGTGCACGCAGTCGCCATCACCGCGACGCCGGCGACGGCCACTCGCCATGCCGTCATCGGCAGCACCGGGGCGTTGGGCACAGGCGGACCATGGTATCTACGCTGCACCGATGCGGATCAGCGTGCTTGGAGCAGGGACGATGGGCGCCGGCATCGCCTACGTGGCGGCGGCCGGCGGGATGGCCGTGAGGCTGTACGACATCGACGACGCAGCGGTGTCGGCGGGCCTCGACAGGATCGGCAACGACCTCGACGGCGCGGTTGGTCGCGGGCGCATGACCGCCGAGGACGCCCAGGCGGCACGCGAGCGCATCACCACCGCCACCGACGTCGCGGGGGCGGTCGAGGGCAGCGACCTGGTGGTCGAGGCCGTCGTGGAGGACATGGCGGTCAAGCGCCGGCTGTTCGCCGAGGCCGAGGCCGCCGCCGGCCCGGACACGGTGTTCGCCACCAACACCTCGGCGCTGTCGGTGACGGAGATCATGTCGGCGCTGTCCGACCCCGGCCGCGGGATCGGCATGCACTTCTTCAACCCCGTCCGGGCGATGCGGCTGTGCGAGCTCGTCTTGGGGCTGGAGACGAGTGACGACACGACCGCGCGCGCCGAGGCGGCGGCGCACGCCATGGGCAAGCAGACCGTTCGCGTTGCCGATGTGGCGGGGTTCGCCACCAGCCGGATCAACGCGGTCATCGGCAACGAGGCGTTCTTCATGCTCGCCGAGGGCGTGGCGTCCGCACAGGACATCGACACCGCGGTGAAGCTGGGGCTGAACCATCCGATGGGACCGCTGGAGATGGCCGACATGGTGGGCCTCGATGTCCGGCTGGCGGTGCTCAACGAGCTGCGCCGCAGCCTGGGTGACAAGTATCGGCCCGCGCCGCTGATGGAGACCTACGTCCGCGCCGGCCGGTTGGGACGCAAGGTCGGCCGGGGGGTATACGAGTATGACGAGCATGGAAACCGCCGCCCGAGTCCGTGAAGGAGCGTCGCGATGATGCCGCTCATCGTGTTCGTGGTGCTGCTGTTGATCGGCCTGTGGCTGTACCGCGAGATCACGACCGCGAACGCCCGCGCCGAGCGCATCACCACACCTGCCCGTCCTGCCCGACCCGACCCCCCGCCTTACCAGCGCGTCGACGACACGACGTTGCAGCAGCGCGTCGGCGTCCTGCGCGAGGCTCGACCGGGGCGACCTGCCGCTTGACGAGGCAGTGGACAGTCTCGTGCGGATCGCCGGCGGCGCGATGACGTCGGAGCGTGCCCGGTCGCTGCTCACTCGCTGAGCACCGCGGCGGCCGGCGGACGCGTCCGCGCCTCGGCGGCCAACGCAGCGGGCAGGCCCTCGAGCGCCGCCGCGATCAGCTCCCGGGCGCGGGCGCGGTGATGGGCAGCGTCCGTGTGGTCGGCCAGGACGAGGTGCAGGGCCCACTGCAGCGGACGGGCGCCCATCTGCTGCGCCGCGACCAGCGCGCCGGCGGCCGTCTCCACCGCCGCCGAACGCCGGCCCGTCAGCCCGAGCACAGCGGCAAGGAACCCATGCGATTTCGCCTCGTGGCGGCGGGCACCGTGCCGGGCCGCCTCGGCCGCCGCGGCGCTGAACGCCGCCTCCGCCGCGGCCATGCGCCCGGTGACCACGTCGACCTCTCCGGTGACCCATCCCAACCGCACGGACTGGCGCCAGTCGGGGTGGCGCTCCAGCGCGCTCGCCGCGGCGTCCAGGCGGCGGTGCAGCTCGTCGTGGTCGGCGCCCTGCCCTACCTCGTCGGCGACCAGGCTGATGCGGGCGGCAGCGGCAGCCGGCCCGTCCCCGGCCGCGGCGAGCGCCCGGCGGTCGGCGGGCTCGGCGCGCTGGTGCAGACCGATCTGGCGCAGCAGGGCGCCACGGGTGACCCATGCTTCCGGCAGGTCGGCGCATCTGTCCAGCATCGTCAGCGCCTCACCGAAGCGCCCCAGTGCCGTCAGGGCCCAGGCCCGCTGCCACAACGCCATGGCGGAGTGGGTGGCACGCCGTTGGGCCGCGGACATAAGATCACCGCGAACCGCCGCATTCAGGGGCTGGACGCCCATAGCCTCGCATTCTCTGACGTTTCGCTTCGCGGGGTTGCGTCACTCAGCGTGACGAGGCACCATCGCAGTGTCCTGCGCCCGCCGAAGGAGCCAGAGCCGCCACGTGAAGTCCAGCAGTGTGCACGACGGCACGGCCGTCGAGATCCGTGACGGCGCGGGGGCGTGGCCCACCGGCGGGATGTACGTGCACCGAGCGGGCCGCTACGAACGGCTGGTCAAGCCGGTGATGGACCGCGTCGGGGCGTCGGTGCTGCTCGTGCTCGCGCTGCCGGTGCTGGCTGTGGTGTGGGTGGCCGTGCTCGTGGTCCTGGGCCGGCCGGTGGTGCTGCGCCAGGCGCGGGTCGGCCGTGGCGGGCACGTGTTCGACGTGTACAAGTTCCGCACGATGCACCCCGACCGCCGCCGCCAGGACCGTCCGGTGCCCGTCGACCGACGGCTGACGCACAAGCACCCCGAGGACCCGCGGCTGGTCCCCCTCGGTCGGTTCATGCGCAAGTGGAGCCTGGACGAGCTGCCGCAGCTGCTCAACGTGCTGCGCGGTGAGATGAGCCTGGTCGGCCCTCGGCCGGAGCTGGTCTCCGTCGTCAACCGGCACTACGCGCCCTGGCAGCACGCCCGGCACCAGGTCAAGCCGGGAGTCACCGGTCTGTGGCAGGTGACCGACCGGGGCACCGGCGAGGAGATGTACAAGAACACCGTGACCGACCTGCGCTACCTGCAGCGCATCACACTGCTCGGCGACATCAAGATCCTCCTGCTGACCCTTCCTGCGGCCCTCGGGTTGAAGAAGGGCTTCTGAGCCGGCGCGCCCGGCCACGCTCCCCCGCCGGGACTACGCTGTCACCATGACCGCGGTCGCCCACCAGACGCGCACGGCGCCGGCGCGGCCACCGGCGAACCGTGCCCACTTCCGGTGGTTCCGCATCGCGCTGCCGGTCCTGCTCTGCGGCTACCTGTTCTTCGGCCGACCCTTCGCGTACCTGCACGTCCCGGGGATCCCGGTCTACCCCGGCGAGGTCGTGCTGCTCATCGGCGTCATCGAGGCCCTGCGGTGCTCCCCCGCTGTCACGGGCCTGTTCCGCCGCTCGGCGCCGGCAGTCCCCATCGCCTTGTTCTGTGGGTACGGCGCGCTGCGGCTGGCTGCGGACCTCCCGGATCACGGCCTCATGGCGGTCCGCGACTCGGCGATGTGGTACTACGCGACGTTCGCGGTGCTGGTGGCGGTCGCCATCCGGGTCCGCGACGACCTGCTGCCGTTCTGGCTGGGTCTGTACCGGCGCGTCATCCCCCTGTACCTGCTGTGGTTCCCGATCGCGGTGGTGCTCGCCCGGTCGGTGCCGGTCTACATCCGCATCCCGGACGCCCCGGTCCACCTGTTCGAATACAAGCCCGGCGACTACGCCGTCGCCGCCGGCGCCGCCGTTGCATTCCTGTGGCTGGTCGACCGGCCCGCCGACGACCAAGGGCGCCTTCGCCGGCTGGCGCTGACGGTGCTGGGCGCCGTCGGGCTGCTGGTCGCGGGCACGCAGAACCGCGCGGGCCTGCTTGCCGCCGCAGTCATGATGCTGTGCCTGCTCGTCTTCACGCCGGCGCGCTCCCGGCTGGTCGTGACCGGGGGCGCCGCCATGCTGGCCTTGCTCGCGCTGGTCGCGGCCTTCGACGTCCGCATCCCGCTACAGGGCCGCGAGCTGTCGCTGGAGCAGCTCGGGGACAACCTCGCCAGTGTCGTGGCTCCGGAACGGACCGACGAGCAGCAGCTGGTGGGCACCGTGGCCTGGCGACAGGAGCTGTGGACCCGCACGGCGACCGATGTTCTCGAGGGACCCGCCGAGTTCGGCTTCGGATTCGGGCCCAACCTCGCGGCGCGGTACGGCTTCGGAATCTGGGAGGGCCTGCGCAACCCCCACAACTCGCACCTCACGGTCCTGGCGCGCATGGGGATGCTCGGGGCGCTGCTGTGGGTGCTGCTGTGGTCGGTCTGGTACCACCGGCTGCTGCGCATGGTGTGGCGTCGCCGCTACCACGGCCCCCGAGACCTGTCGCTGCTCGCGGCCTGGTGCGTCATCGCGATCACGGGGTTGCTGATCAACGCGGCCTTTGACCCATCCCTCGAAGGCCCCCAAGCCGGGATCTGGTTGTGGACCTTCACCGGCCTGGGCTTGGGGATCAGCGCCCGGCGGGTCCCGGGGGGCCGTCGCTTCCGGGCGGCTGCGCAACCGACGGCGGCCGCGACCTGACGTCCCCACCTCGGTCGACCGCACGACGGCGCAGACGCCGCAGCCACCACCACGTGACCAGGCCCTGCACGATGACGCCGGCAGGCCTGGCGTAGCCGCCCACGGCGATCGCAGCGACGGCGACGAGGCACAGCAGCGCGCTGCCGGCGCCCTCGGGCAGCAGGAGGTCGCGCTCGCGCCCCGCGCCGAGCAGCTCGGCGTGGTACGGCTGCATCAGCATCGACGCCCCGTGGCCGACGATCGTCAGCGCCAGCAGACCCGGGACGACGTAAGCGGGAGGCACCAGCTCGGGCAACGGGCTGCCGGCCCAGTCGACGCCCGCGACGAGCAGGTAGGCGACCACGGCGGCAGCGACCGCGACCTCGTATCCGCGGGCCAGCACGGCGCCCCGGCCCGCCGCTCCTGCCCGGCCGGCCTCCATCAACCGCGGGCTGAGCACCGCCATCATCCCCAGGCCGAAGACCACGATGGGTTGGGCGAGCACGCGCGCGGCCTCCACATAGCCGAACGCCTCGGCGCCGGCGAAGTGCGTCACCAGGACTCCGGAGACGAACAGCGCGACGGCGGGGAACAACGCCAGCGGCAGCAGCCACCGGCCCGCCGATAGCAGCTGGCGCGTGCCCAGGCGATCGGCCCGACCGGTGCTCTGCATCCGGGTCCACACCACGCCGACCGTCACCGAGAAGACATTGGCGGTGGCGAGCGCGGCGAACGGCACCCACGCGGAGGTCGCCAGCCGTGACAGCACCGCCAGTGCCGCGGACACGGCCACGAGCTGGACCAGCGAGATGCCGGCGGCGGTCCACGAGCGGTGACCCAGGTGCGCCGTGCGGCGAACGTGGTCCTGCAACGGTGAGATCACCGACGTGGCGATGCTGGCCAGCACCAGGGGCACGATCGGTGCATCCGCCGCCGGCGGCGCCGCCACGGTCGCGAAGGCGGCGGCGACGGCGCCCGCCAGCAGCGCGCACGCCAGCCCGCGGAGCAGCGTCTCCTCGGCCAGACGCAGGCGCCTGCCCGGCGGGGACTGCAGCGCCGCGATCTCCGCCGGCGTGAACAGCAGATGCGCCGGCACCACGGCGGCGCTGAGGAACGCGGTGAAGAACAGCGCGTACACGCCCAGCCCGGCGGGGCTGAGCGCAAGCGTGGCGTACAGCCCCACCACGAACGTCGCCAGTGACGCGCAGGCGGCGTCCACCAGCCCGGCGGGAACCGCCCGGGTCAGTCTCACGGCACTCCTCTGTCGGCACGCACAGTAGTGGCGTCTTACTCACTGCTCAAGTTCCGGTCGGAGGTAGCCGACCCAAAGCAGGACAAGACACCACAGCTGACGAACGGGCAAACCCGCCGGAAGGCGGGGACGCAAAGTTCCGGACCCAGACCGGGTGGCCGAACCGCCGAACAGTGTGCCTCGGCATGCGCCCTGTCCTCCTCGTCGGCATCGGGAGGACTTTTCGTGCCGCTTCGTTCCGCCTTCATCCGTCGCACATTCCGCCGTTTCGCGGTCGTCGTCACCGCTGCCCTCGCGCTGTCACTGCTGTCGATCGCGGCGCCGGCGGTCGCGTCCGCGGCATCGGGACCCACGCTGCGGGCCCGCGTCTCACCGGACAAGCGGGTGGTCACCGTCGTGGGACGCGGTTTCCATCCCCGACGGGTGGGGCGCATCGCTGTCCGCCACCGTGAGGCCGGGACGAAGATCAAGAAGGTCGCGACGAACCGCCGCGGCACGTTCAAGACCACCTTCCGCGTCCGCAAGGCACACCGCAAGGCACCGCCGCGCATCCGCGCCGCGGTGGCGAAGCGGAGCACCGTGCTGCGGCTCAGTGCCAAGAAGCTCGGCACCCAGCCGACCAAGCCGACCAAGCCGACCAAGCAGCAGCCCACCACCACCGAGCCGACGACGACCGAGCCGACGCAGACCACCACCCCGACCACCACCGAGCCGACGCAGACCACCACACCGACGACGGCAACCGATCCCGTCGTGACCACCGACCCCGCCGTGGCCGCCCGGTTCGGTGTGGATCCCACGTACGTCCCGGACGCCACGCTCACCCTCGGAGTCGGCCAGCTGACGCAGGCCGCGCTGGACACGGCAGGCGCCGGCGCGCGCATCGCCGTCGGTCCCGGCGTGCACCGGTTGTCACGGCCGCTGGTCCCCCGGGCGGGTCAGCAGCTGCTCGGACATCCCGGCGCCGTCCTCAACGGCTCGAAGGTCCTGACCGGCTGGCTGCGCGACGGTACCCACTGGTACGTCGACGGGCAGACGCAGCGCTTCATGGTGCACGGCGTCTGCGTCAGCGGGTACACCGGCTGCCGGCACGCCGAGGACGTGTTCGTCGACTCCGCGCCGCTGTGGCAGGTCATGAGCCGCGCCGAGCTGCGCCCCGGCACCTTCTGGTTCGACTACACCAACAGCCGGATCTACCTGGCCGATGACCCGACCGGTCGCCTGGTCGAGACGACGGTCGCCGAGGCCGCCGTGGTGGGCCCCGGCGGCAGTGTCCGGGCCGAGAACGTGGTCGTGCGCAACCTGGTCGTCGAGAAGTTCGGCAGTCCCGCCCAGCACGCGGCCGTCGACCCGCGGATGTCCCCCGGGTGGCAGATCGTGAACAACGACGTGCGTCTGAACCACGGACGGGGAGTCAACGTCCACACCGACGGCGCGGCCGTCGGCAACCGGGTGACGGCCAACGGCCAGATGGGGATGGGGGGCACCGGCCGGAACCTGCTGGTCGACGGCAACGAGATCGCCCACAACCTGACCGCCGGGTTCTCGCACGGGTGGGAGGGCGGCGGCACGAAGTTCGCCCTCACCGACGGCCTTGTCGCCCGCCGCAACTGGGTGCACCACAACGACGGCCCCGGTCTGTGGACCGACATCGACAACATCAACACGCTGTACGAGGACAACCTGGTCGAGGACAACGAGTCGGCCGGCATCTTCCACGAGATCAGCTACGACGCGGTCATCCGTCGCAACACGGTGCGCCGCAACGGGCTGCGCGACTTCGCCTGGGGTTACGGCGCCGGCATCCAGATCTCCGCGTCGTCGAACGTCGAGGTCTACGGCAACGTCCTGGAGGGCAACGCCCGCGGCATCACCGGGATCATGCAGTCACGAGGCAGCGGTGCCTTCGGCCTGTACGAGGTGCGGAACCTGCACGTGCACGACAACACGGTGACGATGAGCGCCGGCGGGCTCTTCCCCGCCGGCATGTTCCAGGACCTCGCCATCGGTGACCTGACGTACTTCACGGCGAAGAACAACCGCTGGGTCAACAACCACTACCGGCTGCCCACCCTCGGTGTCATCGAGCAGGCGTTCCAGTCCCACAACGGCTACCGTTCGTGGAAGGAATGGCAGTCCTACGGCAACGACACGACGGGCACGCTGGTGCGCTTCTGATCCCTTGGCAGGGGCGGCAGTGGCCGCCCCGATGAAGGTCTTCCAGGTCCACACGCGGTACCGCCAGCCCGGCGGAGAGGACTCGGTCGTCGAGGCCGAGGCGGCGGTGCTGCGAGCCGCCGGCCACGACGTCACCCAGTACCAGGTCGCCAACCCGGAAAGCGCGGGCGCCACCGCCGCGGCACTGGCAGCGGCGCCGTGGAACCCGGCGGCGGCCCGCCGGGTGGCAGCCGCAGCCACCGCCGCGGGCGCCGAGATCGCGCACGTGCACAACACCTGGTTCGCGCTGTCGCCGGCGATCGTGCCGGCCCTGCGGCGGGCAGGCTTGCCGGTCGTCATCACGCTGCACAACTACCGCCTGCTGTGCGCGAACTCGATGCTGTTCCGTGACGGCCGCCCATGTCAGGACTGTGTGGGCTCCCACCCGTGGCACGGTGTCGTGCACCGCTGCTACCGGGGCTCCGTCTCCGCCTCGACGGTCAGCGCCCTGACGGTCGCCGCCAACCGCCGGACGTGGCGCGACGATGCCACCTTGTTCCTCGCACTCACCGAGTTCGGGCGCCAGCGCTTCATCGAGGGCGGGCTGCCACCGGCCAAGGTCCAGGTGAAGAGCAACTTCGTGCCCGATGTGGGGCCGAGGCTGACGCCGCCGTCACGGTCCGACCGTGTCCTCTTCGTCGGCCGCCTGTCGCCGGAGAAGGGCCTGCACGTGGTCCTGGACGCGTGGCGACAGCTTGACCTGCCGCTGCGGCTGCAGGTGATCGGTGACGGGCCGGCGCGCCGTGACCTCCTGCGCCGCGCCCCGGACGGTGTGGAGTTTCTCGGCCGATTGAGCCACGACGAGGTGCAGCAGGCCATGCGCGAAGCCCGCGCGTTGGTGTTCCCGTCGCTGTGGTACGAAGGCCAGGGCATGACCCTGCTGGAGTCCTTCGCGGCGGGGCTGCCAGCGGTGGTGTCGAAGCTGGGCGGCTCGGCGGACCTGCTCCGCGGCGGGGGCGGCTGGACCGCCACACCCGGAGACGTCTCCTCGTGGGTTCGCAACCTGTCCGCCCTGGCCAACGACGACACCGTCGACGCGACCGGCGCGAAGGCCCGGCGCCGCTACGAGGCCGGATTCTCCCCGGAGCAAGGGCTTGCCGGGCTGGAAGCCGCGTATCGTTGGGCGCTCGCCGCCGGCTGACCGCCGCCGACCATCACAAGGCTCGACTGCATGGAAGTACAGCATCACGCCCGGATTCCCCGCGCGCTCGTCCGTCGCGAGGAGCACTTGGTTGCCCGCTGCGTGGGAAAACGGGTGCTGCACCTGGGGTGCGTGGACCACCCCATGCACGTCGAGCGCCTGCAGACGGGGACGTGGCTGCACGGGCGCCTGACGGAGGTGGCGTCGGAGGTCGTCGGCCTCGACATCGCCGAGGAGTCCGTCGCGGCAGCACGCGAGCTGTCCGGCCTGGACAACATGCGTGTGGGTGACGCGGAGCAGCTGCCCGACCAGGCGGCGGAGCTGGGGTCGTTCGACGTCGTGGTCGCCGGCGAGATCATCGAGCACCTGAACAACCCAGGGCTGTTCCTCGCGGGGGTGCGGTCCGTGCTCAACCCCGGCGGATTGCTCCTGCTGACCACCGTCAACGCGTTCTGCCTGCGGCGTCTGCTGCGCATCCCCCTCGGCATCGAAAGCGTCCACCCCGACCACGTGGCGTACTACAGCCACGCAACCCTACGGGTGCTATTCGAGCGCTTCGGCTACGAGGTGGTCTTCGCAGGTTCCCACCGCATGGACGACCCGCGACACCGAACGGCGTACCTCGTCGAGCGGGTGGCCACCGCGATCTCGCCCAACCTCGGCGAGGGACTGGTCTACGACGTGCGCGTGGGCTCTGCCGGCTAGGGTCGCAGGGCCGGCGGGCGGCGGAGCACCGCGAGCACGAACCGGGGGTTGTTGCGCAGGTACCGCCGCCACAGCCGCCGCGGCTCCTTCAGCAGACGGAACAGCCACTCCAGGCCAGCGCGCTGCATCCACGCCGGCGCCTGCGGCAACAGCCCCGCGTTCATGTCGAACGCGGCGCCAACACCGACCATGACCGGCGCGTTGATCCGGCCGAGGTGTGCGGCCATCCACCGCTCCTGCTTCGGGGTGCTCAGTCCCACCCAGACCACGTCCGGGTCGGCGGCGTTGATCGCGTCGATCACCGCCTGGTCTTCGGCGGGCGTGAGCGGCCGGAACGGCGGGCAGTGTGTGCCGGCGACGGCCAACCCGGGGAACCGCTCGCGCATGCGCTTGGCCAACGTGTCGGCCACCCCTCCGCCGCCCCCGTAGAAGTACGACGACCAGCCCTGCCGCGCGCAGATCTCCAGCAGCTCGAGCATGAGGTCCGGGCCGTACACGCGCCGCATGTGGCCCACGCCGGCCCAGCGGCCCGCCCACACCATCGGCATCCCGTCGGGGGTGGTCAGGCCCGAAGCGTTGTGGATCTCCAGCAGCTTCGGGTCGTCCTGGCTCTCCATGACCCCGTGGACGCCGGTGATGCACACGTAGTGCTGCTCGCGCCGCTGGATCCAACCGCAGATGGTCTCCAGCGCCTGCGGCATGTCGATGGCGCTGACGCCGACCCCCAGGACGTCGACCCGGGCGACGGCGGACCGATCAGCCACGCAGCTGCTTGTCGATCCAGCGGTAGGTCGGCACCAGCCCCTCTTCGAGGTCCACGCGCGGCTCCCAGTCGAGCACCTCGCGCAGCAGGCTGTTGTCCGAGTTGCGGCCACGGACGCCCTGCGGGCCCTCGATGTGCCGCAGGGTGATGTCCCGCTTGCCGGACAGCTCGATGATGATCTGCGCCAGCTCGTTGATCGTGACCATCCGGTCGGTACCCAGGTTCAGCGGCTCACCGAAGTCCGAGCGCATCAGGCGGTAGATGCCCTCGACGCAGTCGTCGACGTAGCAGAACGAGCGGGTCTGCTCACCGTCGCCCCAGATCTCGACCTCGCCGCCGTCCTCTGCAGCGGCGACCTTGCGGCACAGCGCGGCCGGCGCCTTCTCGCGGCCCCCGTCGTACGTGCCGTACGGCCCGTAGATGTTGTGGAACCGGACGATGCGCGTCTGCATCCCGTAGTCCGAGGCGTAGTACTCGGCGAGCTTCTCGCTGATCAGCTTCTCCCACCCGTACGCGTCCTGCGGGTCCGCCGGGTACGCGTCGGCCTCCTTCAGGGGCACCACGGCGGCGTCGGTCTGCAGGTGCTCGGGGTAGATGCACGCCGAGGAGCTGTACAGGTAGCGCCCGACGCCGTGGACGCGCGCGGCCTCCATCGTGTGGAGGTTGATCAGCGCGTTGTTGTGCAGGATCTCCGCGTGGTGGCTGGAGATGAACCCCATGCCGCCCATGTCGGCCGCCAGGGCGTACACCTCGTCCACGCCCCGCATCGCCGCAAGGCACTCGTCCCAACGTCGCAGGTCGCGCAGCTCGAACTCGTCGGCGTCGACGTCAGTGTACTCGGGGTACTTCAGGTCCACGCCTCGGACCCAGTAGCCGCGCTCTTTCAGAAACGTCACCAGGTGATGGCCGATGAACCCGCCGGCGCCGGTCACCAGCACCTTGGTGCCGGTTGCAGCGTGCGCTGTGGCGGTCATGGACGCATCTCCTTTTGCCTGGTGGCGGCTTCGGCGCCGCGCCGATCCTCCGGACGCGTCGTCCACGCCCCGTTCATCGACGGGTCGTCGTCGATCCTTGAGCTGGAGGGCGGCGGTTCGGTGGGCGGCGGTTGCTTCGCCGGGGGCGCTTGCTCTACCTCGGCAGCCCCATGGTATGGCCCGTACTGGTAGGCGTACGGGGCGGCGTGCTCGTCGGCGCCGTTGAACACGTAGCCCAGCACAGGCGCTTGCAGCAGCGCCAGGCGCTCACGGACCTCCTCGAGGACCGGCAGGGGCGTCCCCTGGGTGATGACCAGCACGATGGCGTCGACGTGGTCGGCGATCGCCCACGTGTCCGACACCGGCAGCAGCGGCGGCGTGTCGATGAACACCATGTCGGCGTGGTCGCGGATCCGGCGCATGGCGTCGCCGAACGCCGTGGTGCGAAAGAAGCCTGCCGGGTCCTTGATCGCGCGCCCGAGCGGGACGATCTCAAGACCTGGCGCCCCCTCGTAGTCCCGCCGGCTGTCGGACCACACCAGGTTGTCGGGGTCCTCCTGCAGCTCGTGCAGGCCGGCGCCCTCGGTCATGCCGGTCAGGCGGGACAGCCCCCGAACCCGGGCGTCGGCGTCGACCAACAGGATGTCCCGGTCGTCACGGCTGGCGGCGACGGCCAGGTTCAGCGCCGTCACGGTCTTGCCGTCCCCGGGCTGCGGGCTGGTGACGATGACGGTGTTGCCCTTGCTGCGACGCAGCTGGCTGGTCAGGGAGGTGACGAGGAACTGGTAGGCCTCAGCGGCAGGTGACCGCGGATCGCTGAGCGTCGGCACCACCCCATCGACGCCGACCGACTCGAAGCGCGGGACGGGGCCGAGCAGCCCGACACCCAGCACCTCCGCCGGGTCGTGGCGGTCGTCTGCCTTCGTCCGGCGCCCCGTGAGCACCCAGGCGACGCCGGTCGCCAGCGCCGCACCGGCCAGGAAGCCGCCGGCGGCGTTGCGACGCATCCCGCGACCCATGGGGGCGCCGGGGGCCTCGGCGCGCTCGAACAGCTCGACGCCGGAGCCGTACAGGCTGGCGTCGACCGCGATCTGGTCCGCCCGCCCGGTCAGGGTGGCCAGCTGCGCGACCAGTGCGTCACGCTGCGCGCGCACGCCGGCGTCCTCGGGATCCTCGACGAGCTGCTCGTCGAGGTTGGCGATGCGCACCCGCAGCCGGCGGCTGCTCTCGTCGATCTCCGCCAACGCTTCTTCGGCGTTGTCCTGGACCTGTTCCTGCACGGCCTCCTGGTAGCCCTCCGCGACCGCGTTGGCGATCTGTGGGGCGATCTCCGGGGACATGCTGACGGCGGACACCGTGATCACGTCGTTTTCGAACTCGGCGTCGACGCTGATCGCTCCGAGCACGCGGCCGGCGGTCCACCCCTCTCCCAGCCGGTCGGCGGCGCGTGACGCGACGTCGCGTGACGTCAGGCGCTCGACCTGGTTGCGAACGCGGCGAGACGGGTCGTTGCGGCCGAACGTGCCCATGGGGTCAGGGGCGGACAGCAGCAACGTCGCAGTCGCCTGGTAGCGCAGCGGCTGCTGGTTGGTGTACAGCCCGGCTGCGGCCGCGCACACCAAACCGACCACCACGATCCATACGCGGTAGCGGCGAATGACCTCGGCAAAGCTGGGTCCCTCGTCCCAGTCCGGGTCAGCGGGTGGTCGCATACCGTCCGGAGTCGGATGCCGAGGGCCGTGTCTTGAGCGCCAGCACAGCTCCCTAACGTGTCAACGATGCTCGTCGGCACACGGTACTGGCGTGCCACCCGAGCGGCAATGCAGCCGCCCGTGGCCGCTGGTCAGTCCTTAGGCGAGCGGCGTCCTGCGGCGCGCACCAGCGCGGTTCCCCCGCCGATCAGCGCGACGGCAGCAGCCGCGCCGCAGGAC
>DATLGM010000068.1:0-5880 GCA_035540515.1 Egibacteraceae bacterium
GACGAGCACGCGGGTTCGCCCCTCGCCGACCAGCACCATCGCGGGGCGGGTGAGGCGGTTGTAGTTCGACGCCATCGCGTGGCCGTACGCGCCGGTCGCGGCCACGGCGAGCAGGTCGCCCTCGCCCAGGTCGGCCGGCAGCCACACGCCGGCAGCGAGCACGTCGCCCGTTTCGCAGTGCTTGCCGACGACGTTGAACGGGTGGCGGTCCCCGACGGGGCGCGGCGGGCCTGCCGGCACGACTTCGTAGCGCGCGCCGTACAGCGACGGCCGCAGGTTGTCGCTCATCCCTCCGTCGACAGCGGCGAACGTGCAGACACCGGGGACGTCTTTGACCGTGCCGACGGTGTACAGCGTGATCCCCGCCGGTCCCGCGATCGACCGCCCCGGTTCCACCGTGATCCGGGGCGTCGGGACGCCGCGCTCGTCCGCCTCCCGCCGCACCGCCGCCAGCAGCTCTTCGGCGTATTGCGCGATGGGCAGCTCGGGGTCGTAGCGGGTGTAGGCGATCGCCAGCCCGCCGCCGACGTTCAGCTCGTCCAGCCACACCCCGTGGCGCTGGTGCACGTCTGCGAGCAGCCCGATCAACGTGCGGGTGGCGGCCTCGAACGCGGCGCTGGTCAGCAGCTGGCTGCCGACGTGCGAGTGCAACCCCCGCAGGCGCAGACCGTCCGTACCCAGCGCCTCCTCGATGGCGGTGTGCGCCAACCCCGCCGCCAGGCTCAAGCCGAACTTGGCCTCGTCGTGACCCGTGGCGATGTGGGTGTGGGTGTCCGCGTCGACTCCGGGTGTGATGCGGATCAGGATGTCGACGGTGCGGCCGGCGTTGCGGGCCAGGTCGGCCACGCGGCGAAGCTCACTGAGGCTGTCGACGACGATCCGGCCAACGCCGAGCTCGACGGCGTCGCGAAGCTCGTCGAGCTCCTTGTTGTTGCCGTGGTGGATGACCCGCTCCATGGGAAAGCCGGCGCGCACCGCGGTGTGCAGCTCGCCGCGGCTCGCGACATCGACGTGCAGGCCCTCGCGGGCTGCCAACTGCAGGACCCCGGTGACGCACAGCGCCTTGGAGGCGTACGCGACGTCGGCGGCGGCGCCGAACGCCTCCCGGTACTCGCGCATCCGCCCGACCAGCTCCGCCTCGTCCACGACGTACAGGGGCGTGCCGTGCTGGTGGCCGAGCTCGGCCACGGCGACGCCGCCGATCTGGATCAACCGGCCGTCGTCGATGACGGCGGTGCGCGGAAATGGTGTGCTCACAGCTGGGGGCTGATGGGGTTCGTCACGGCCTCTGCCACGCGCTGCACCGGACCCCGGTTCTTCCAGTCGCCGGGGTGGACCTCTGTCGCGTGCTGCAGGTCGTCGGCGAACTGCTGGTCGAGGATCTCGGTCGTTCCCCGGTCGAACACGACGATGTTGGCCTCCTCGTTGATCCCCAGCGAGCGCTGGTCGAAGTTCCCCGAGCCGACGGTGGCGACGACCCCGTCCGCGGTCACGATCTTGGCGTGCAACATGGTGCGGTCGTAACGGAAGATCCGCACGCCCGCCTCGAGCAGCTCGTCGTAGTTCGCCTCGCCGGCGACCTGGACGACCCGCTTGTCGGCATGCTCGCCGGGCATCAGGACCTGGACGTCGACGCCGCGGGCAGCCGCGTGTGTGAGGTAGGCGACGAACCGCTCGTCGGGCACGAAGTAGGCGCTGGTGATCCTCAGGGTGTCCTTGGCCAGACCGATCATGGCGGCCATCACGGTGGCCAGGTCGCTCCACCCGAACTGGGCGGCGCTCTGCACGACCTGCACCGTGCACCCTCCGGGCTGAGGCTGTTCGGGGAAGCGGTCGTACTCGTCGAACAGCTCGCGGCCGGTCTCGGCCCAGTTCGACACGAACGCCGACCGGAGCCCGTCGACAGCGGGACCGCGCAACCGCACATGGGTCTCACGCCAGTGCTCGGGGTCCTGCGCGTCGCCGGTCCACTCCTCGGCGATCCCGACGCCGCCGGTGAACGCCACCTCCTCGTCGCAGATGAGCACCTTGCGGTGCGTGCGGTGGTTGGTCTCCCAGACCTTCCAGGTGGTGGGCGGGCGGAAGAACTCGAACTGCACCCCGGACTGCTCCATCTGGGCGACCAGGTCGCGGTTCATGCTCTGCGCTCCGACGGCGTCGAGCAGAACTCGCACCCGCACGCCGGCTCCGGCGCGCTCGCACAGCGCCTGGGCGAACTCCACCGCGATATCGCCGGTCCAGTACACGTAGGTCGCGAAGTCCACGGTCGACTCGGCTTCCCGGATCGCCGTGAGCATGGCCGGGAAGATCTGGTCGCCGTTGCGCAGCACCTCGACGACGTTGCCCTCCGTCGCGGGCACACCGAGCAGTCCTTCCAGAGCCCGCCGGTAGCGCTGCGTCAGCTCCGCGCTCAACCGGTCACATCCGATCGGGGGCGCTGACGCCGAGCAGGCCGAGCGCGTTGACCAGCGTCTGGCGGGTCGCGACGCACAGCCAGTAGCGGGCGCGGGTCAGCTCCTCGTCGTCGCCCACCACCTGGCACTCGGTGTAGAAGCGGTGAAAGGCCTCGGCGAGCTCCTCGGCGAAGCGGGCCATCCGGTGGGGTGCGCGTTCCTCGGCGGCGTAGGCGACGACCTCTGGGAACGTCGCGATCCGCCGGATCAGCTCTTCTTCGGTCTCGTGGGTGAGCAGATCCAGCCGTGCCTCGTCGACAACACCCGGCGTGACGCCGCGCTCGGTGGCCGTGCGCATGATCCCGGCGATGCGGGCGTGGCTGTACTGCACGTAGTACACGGGGTTCTCGCGGTCCTGGCGGACGACCTCGGCGATGTCGAAGTTCAGCGTGACGTCCAGCGACGTGCGCAGGAACGTGTACCGGGCGGCGTCGGGACCGACCTCGTCGATGAGCTCGTCGAAGGTGACCATCTCGCCGGTGCGCTTGCTCATCCGCACCGCCTCGCCGCCCCGGTACAGGTTGACCAGCTGGCCGATGATGACCTCGACCGTTCCCGGCTTGAGGTCCATCGCTTGGGCGATGGCGAGCAGACGGTGCACATAGCCGTGGTGGTCAGCGCCGAGCAGGTAGATCGCAAGATCAAAACCGCGGCTGACCTTCGACGCCATATAGGCGCAGTCGGCGGCGAAGTACGTGGGGCGTCCGTCCGCGCGGATCAGCACCCGGTCCTTGTCGTCACCGAAGTCGGTGGTCCGCAGGAACAGCGCCCCGTCCTGGCGATAGGCGTGGCCGCCGTTCTCCAGGCGGTGCACCACCTGCTCGACTGCGCCCGACTCGTGCAGGGTCCGCTCGCTGAACCACTCGTCGAAGTCCACGCCGAACGCCGTCATGGTCGCCTGGATCCGCTCGAGCATGTGGCGGTAGGCGGCCTCCGTCACGTGGGAGGGGTCCTGCTGCGCTTCACCGGGGGGCAGGCTCTGCGCCAGCTCGGTGATGTAGGCGCCGCGGTAGCCGTTCTCCGGCGGCTCGTCGCCGGCGGCCACCGCCGCGACGCTCCGTCCGAACAGCTCGAGCTGGTTGCCGGCGTCGTTCAGGTAGTACTCGCGGTGCACCTCCCAGCCGGTGGCCTCCAGCAGATTGGCGATCGCGTCGCCGGCAGCAGCCCAGCGGCCCGCGCCGACGTGCAGCGGGCCGGTGGGATTGGCCGACACGAACTCGACGTTCGCGCGACGGACCTCGTCGTGGGTCGCGCGCCCCCACGCGCTGCCCTGGTGCACCACGGCCGCGACCACCTGCTCCAAAGCGGCGTGCGACAGGTGGATGTTGATGAACCCCGGTCCGGCGATCACGACGCGGTCGACGTCATCAGGCAGCACCAGCCGGTCGGCGATGTCCTGTGCGATCTCGCGGGGCGGCCGACCGACGGGCTTGGCCAGGGTCAGCGCGACGTTGGTGGCCCAGTCCCCGTGCTCTCGTTGACGCGGCCGTTCGAACTGCGGCTCCCGGTCGGGCAGGCCTGCGTCGGCCAGCGCCTGTCGGACCACACCGGCGAGCTCCGCCGGCCCCGTGGGGGCGGCGGGCGGCATCACGCCCCCCGTTCGGCGAGCAGCCGGCCGACGAGGTCCATGAGGTCGATGGGATCAAAGGGCTTGGTGACGTAGGACTCCACGCCGATATCCGTACCCTTGCGGACGTCGGCCTCCATCGCCCGAGCGGACAGGAACACGATGGGGATGTCCTTGGTCTCGGGATCGCCCTTGAGCTGCTCTGCCACCTGCCACCCGTTGACGTTGGGCATCATCACGTCGAGCAGGATCAGATCGGGCCTGGTCTCGCGAACCTTGTTCAGCGCGTCCTGGCCGTCGACGGCGGTGATCACGTCGTGACCTTCCATCTCGAGGTTGACCTCGAGCAGGCCGCGGATCACGTGGTCGTCGTCGACCGCCATCACCCGTGCCACGCGCGACTCCTTGTCGTGATTGATGTTGCCGAGGCTGCCGAATCGTAGACCCGAGCGACGAAGTACCGTTGCCGCCCATCCGTCCCAGCTGAAAGGCCGTCGCTCCGTGCCGTCCGAGGCGCCGACCCCTGACCTGGCCGGTCCCACCGCCATGCCCACCGACCCAGCGTCGCCAAACCGGCGACGCCGGCGCCGCGTCAAGGGGGCGGTTGCGATCGTGGTTGTCCTGCTGCTGGTCGCTGCGGCCGCCGTGGCGACGCTGCTGTGGTACGGCGACCGCCAGATCGGGACGCTCGACGTCGAGACGCAGATCCCCGGAGACACCGACGGCGACGGGGTCGTGGACGCCCCCGAGCTGCGCGACGTCGTCAACATTCTGGTCGCCGGTTCCGACAGCCGAGACGACCTCACCGCCGACCAGCGCCAGGAGCTTGGGACCGGAGACTTCGAAGGCGTCCGTACGGACACCGTGATGGTCGTCCAGATGGACCCGCGCCGGGAAGGACCCGCCGTGCTGTCGCTTCCCCGCGATCTGCTGGTCGAGCGCTGCGACGGCTCACAGGGGCGGATCAACGGTGCCTATGAGATCGGCGCCGCCACGGACGTAGGGGGCCCGACCTGCTTGGTGCGGACAGTCCAGACGTTGACTGGCATCCCGATCCACCATTACGTGGAGCTGGACTTCCAGGGATTCGTCGACGTGGTCGACGCGATGGGCGGCGTCGACCTGTGCCTGGGCCGGCCGATCAGCGACGAGGACGCCAACATCGACCTGCCCGCGGGCTGCCAGACGCTGAACGGCCCAGAGGCGCTCGGCTTCGTCCGGGTGCGCAACATCGACAGCGATCTGGGCCGCATCTCGCGTCAGCAGCGCTTCCTGGCCGCCGTGGCCGACCAGGTGACCAGCCCAAGGATGGCAGTCCAGCCGGGACGGCTGCTGCGGCTGATCGAGACTGGCGCGCAGGCCGTCGAGGCGGATCACGGCCTGTCCATCGGGTTCATGCGACGCATCGCCGCCACCTTCAGCGGCGCCACCGCTGACACGATCGACATGCGCACCGTGCCCGCCGTGGACGAGACGATCGACGGCGTTGCCTACCTGGTGCCGGACCCGAAACCGGCCGAGGAGCTGTTCGCCGCCTTCCGTTCTGCCCAGGCACCGCCGGAAGGGGTCGGCGTCGACCGGAACCGGGACATCACCGACCCGGAGAGCTGACACACCACCTACCGCCCCACGGCTGGTGTGCCCGGCGGGCCGTCAGCTGGTCGGAACCCAGACCACCGCGCGGTCGACGACCCGGAGGTTCGCGGCGCTGGGACTGATCGTCACGGAGTCGATCTCGTCGGCAACCGCTGCCCACTTGTCGTGAATCGCTGCGACGTCGTCGAGCAGCTGCTGCTGCAGGTCGATAAGCTCCTGCTCGGCGAGGTCGGCGCGGGCGGCGGCCTCGGCATGGCGCTGCTG
>DATLGM010000069.1:0-33451 GCA_035540515.1 Egibacteraceae bacterium
GGGCTGTTGCAGGCGCATCACCGGTCACCGCCGTGGCCTTCGCCCGCACCCGGACGACCGCCGGCTTGGTCCCGAACAGCCCTTTGCGTGGCTCTGCGACGACCTCGACCTCGGCCGCGTCGGCCTCCAGACCCAGTTGCAGCAAGGCCCTACCGACCGCCTCTTTGACGGTCGGTCCGGTTGTCTCCACCTGCCGTGTCACGCGGTTCTCCCTACTTGGCGGCCATGGCCGGCGCAGCGGTCCGGAACATCACGAACTGCTGTCCGATCGTCCACACGTTGGTTGTGACCCAGTACAGCAGCACCCCGATGGGGAGGTTGAACGAGAAGAAGACCAGGATCAACGGCATGGCGTACATCATGATCTTCTGCTGCTGCAGCTGCTGACCCGAGGCGGCGGTGGACGCCATCATCTGCCGCGACGAGTAGTACGTGGTCAAACCCATCAAGAACACCAGGAACCAGGCGGAAACGCCGGCCTGGCTGACCAGGTCCGTCAAGCTCGGGAGCAGGTAGAACGTCCCCTCGGCGAGCCCCGGCGCACTACGCAGCACCTGGAACAGGGCAATGAAGATCGGCATCTGCGCGATGAGTGGCAGGCAGCCGGCCGCGGGGTTCACACCGTGCTCCTTGTACAGCGCCATCATCGCTTCCTGCTGCTTCTGGCGAAGATCCCGGTACTTCTCCGGGTTCGTCTTCATCAGGCCTTTGTCGGCTTTGTACTTCGCCTGGATCTTCTTCATCTCCGGCTGCAGGGTCTGCATCGCCCGCTGCGACCGGATCTGCTTGACCGCCAGCGGCAGCAGCAGGACACGCACGGCCAGGGTCAGCAGGATGATGGCCCACCCCCACGAATGGAGCCCGAACATCGGCGCAAGCGCGTCGTGAAAGAGGGTGAGCACGCTCTCGAGCGCGTCGAGGAGTCCTTGCCAGAGCGCCACGCGTCTATCTCCTACGGGTCATGGGGTAGAGCCGGAACCGGGTCGATGCCCCCGGGATGGAACGGATGGCAGCGCAACAGCCGTCGGACCGTCAGCCAGGTGCCTCTGGCCGCGCCGTGCACCTGGAGCGCTTCGAGTGCGTATGCCGAACACGACGGCGCGAAGCGGCAGGTCACACCACGCTTGGGGATGGCCCGGTAGGCCCGGACCAACAGCATCAGCAGCCACCTCATCGCCCCGCCTCGAGGCGCTCGAGCTGGGCGGCCAGGCGCTCGCAAAGCACAGAGAAGTCCGCAGTCAGCGCGCCGTCGCGGGCGACCACGACCAAATCCATCCCCGGGGGGACCGAAACCGCGCGCAATGCCGCCCGCAGCCGCCGCTTTGCGCGGTTGCGGGTGACCGCCGCCCCCAAGGCCTTGCCGGCGACAACGGTCACCCGTGACGGGCGGGCGTCGCTGCGACGACGGGCGTGCACCACGGCCACGGCGGACGCCGACGCCCGACGCGTCGCGAACACCGCGCGCACCGCCTGGGACGACCGCAGCCGTTCGGGTGTCACCGCGACACCGCGACTACGCGGACAGACGCTTGCGACCCTTGGCGCGCCGCCGCTTGATGATCGCCTTGCCCGCGCGCGTGCGCATGCGGTGGGTGAACCCGTGCTTGCGCTTGCGGCGGCGGTTGTTGGGTTGAAAGGTGCGCTTCATGGGGTCAGTCCAGTCTCGTTCGCCGGTGGCGTCCCGATGGCCTCGACGCCGTCCCGGCCGGCCCCACGCTGGGTGTTCAGGGGCACGACGAACACGGGCAACGGCCCGGTCGGCGAGTGTAAAGAGCCGCTGCCGACGGTGTCAAAGTCCTGCCTCCCCATCGTGCCAGTCCGGACGATGGTCGGCAGGACACGTCGGCAGAAATGTCCGCTTGTGGTTGTGGATGGCCCCTTGATCGGTCGCCGAAGCCACCCGTATACTCGCCAACGCCCCGCCGGGCCGGGCCGCACACGCGGGCCGAACCACGGGGTTCCGGGCGCCCGCCGCACCCTCGGTGTGGCGTCGATCACTTGTGCACCGCTTCCCTGGTGCCGCCGAGGAGTCGTCGTCACTCCTTAGCGCATGCCGGTGTCGTTTCAAGGCCCCTCGCGGCTGTCCACACCTGTGGAGGGTCATGTGGAAAACCTTGGAGACTGACCCTCGCAGCGCGAACCCGGTCGCAATCCGGGATGGAGGAGGACCACCGGTGCCAGATTCTGCCGTTGTCGATCTCGATGATCTTTGGAATCGCTCCCTCGGGACGCTGCAGCAGAACCTGACCGGACCGGCCCAGCGCGCCTGGCTCGACGAGACCCGCCCCGTCGGGTTCAGCCAGGACACCGTCGTGCTGGCCGCACCGCACAGCTTCGCCCGCGAGCAGCTGGACACCCGGTACGGCGGCGCCCTGCGATCGGCGCTGACCGAGGCGGCCGGCCGCGCGCTGAACGTGGTCGTGACCGTGCGCCCTGACCCCCAGCCCGAGCCCACGCAAGCGGTGACGTCCCCGGCGACCTCGACCGAGCGCGAGACGTGGACCCCCGAAGAGTTCAGCCGGGCGGCCGCCGGTGCCGACACGGCGCTGAACACCAAGTACACCTTCGACCGCTTCGTGATCGGTGCGAGCAACCGCTTCGCGCATGCTGCCGCGTTCGCGGTCGCCGAGGCGCCGGCCAAGGCCTACAACCCGCTGTTCATCTACGGCTCGGCGGGACTGGGCAAGACGCACCTGCTCCAGGCGGTCGGCCACTACGCCACCAACCTGTTTCCCAACCTCAAGGTGCGCTACGTCACGTCGGAGCAGTTCACCAACGAGTTCATCGACGGGATCTCGAACAAGCGCCAGGGGTCGTTCCAGCGTCGCTACCGCGACGTCGACATCCTGCTGATCGACGACATCCAGTTCCTCGCGACCCGTGAGCGCACGCAGGAGGAGTTCTTCCACACCTTCAACGCGCTGCACACCGCGCAGAAGCAGATCGTGATCTCTTCGGACCGGCCACCGAAGCAGATCGGCCAGCTGGAGGACCGGCTGCGCACGCGGTTCGAGTGGGGCCTGATCACCGACATCCAGCCGCCCGACCTCGAGACCCGGCTCGCCATCCTCCGCAAGAAGTCCGTGCAGGAGCGCCTGCCGATTCCCGATGACGTGCTCGAGCTGATCGCCTCGCGCATCCAGTCGAACATCCGCGAGCTGGAAGGCGCGCTGATCCGCGTCGCGGCCGCCGGCAGCCTGCAGCAGACCGAGATCACCATGAACATGGCGCAGGTCGTGCTCAAGGACCTGTTCCCCGACGGCGGGAACTCCGACATCTCGGTGTCGCTGATCATGGGCGAGACCGCCGGCTACTTCGGTTTGACGCTGGACGACCTGTGCTCGCCGAACCGCACCCGCCAGCTGGTGACTGCGCGGCAGATCGCGATGTACCTCACCCGCGAGCTGACTGACCTCAGCCTTCCCAAGATCGGCCAGGCCTTCGGCGGCCGCGACCACACCACGGTGATGCACGCCAACACCAAGATCGGTGCGCTGATGAAGGAGCGGCACGCGATCTACGAGCAGGTCCAGGAGCTGACCAGCCGGATCAAGACCAGCGCACGGCAGGCGCCGTGAGCCGCTGCGTCCTGTGGAAGGCCGGGGGACAACCCCGTGCACAAGCGGTGACCACCCCCCGCCACGTCCCCAATCACGCCGATGGCATTCGCGTCGAGGTGGACACACCACAGGTTGCCCACACCGTCCCCACCGCGTTGCGCACAGGTTCGACACAAGCAGAAACCCGCTGTGACCAGCGCAAACACCGCTCGTCCACACGCAACGCCGGCCTCTACTACGGTGGCTTTTTGTTTCAAGCAACGGCCTTGAGAACCCGGTGGCACCCTGGGCCGTGGACAACCCACAGGAGTACGTCATGAAGTTCCGGGCAGAGCGCAGTGAGTTCGCGGATGCCGCAGCCTGGGCGTTGCGAACGGTGGGTGCGCGAGCAACGTTGCCGGCGCTGTCCGGGGTGCATCTGCAGGTGGAAGGGGATCGGCTGCGGCTGTCCTCGACCGACCTGGAGATCTCCAGCCAGCTCACGATCCCGGTTCAAGCCGAACAGGACGGCATCGCGTTGATCCCGGGGCGGCTGCTGGGTGACGTGGTGCGCAGCCTGCCGCAGGCGGCGGTCGCGGCGGAGGCGTCGTCTGACCGGTTGCAGCTGACCTGCGGTCGCGCCACGTTCGACCTTCGGCTGATGCCCGCCGAGGACTTCCCCGCCCTGCCGCAGCCGGCGACCGACGCCGCCGTGGCGGTGATGAAGGCCGAGGAGTTCGCCAAGACCGTCGCGCAGGTTGCCCGGGCCGCCAGCGCCGACGACGCCCGCCCCGTCCTGACCGGCGTGAGCCTGGAGGCCACCGGCACCGGTCTGACGGCCGCCGCCACGGACTCCTACCGGCTGGCGGTGCGAACCGTGCCGTGGGACCAGGGCACCGAGCACACCGCGCTGGTGCCGCGGCGAGCGCTGGAGGAGGCACGGCGCTCGGCAGAGCTGCTCGGCAGCGAAGTCCGGTTGGTCCTGGAGTCGGGCCAGGTGACGTTCGACTTCGGTGATCGCCGGCTGACGACCCGGTTGATCGAGGGCAAGTTCCCGGACTTCCGACAGCTGATCCCCGGGGGCTTCGAGCGACGTCTGACCGTCGACCGCGCCGAGCTGATGGAGGTGGTGCGCCGCGTCGCTGTTGTCGGTGAGGCGAACACCACCAGTACGCCGGTCACACTGCACCTCACGGCCGACACCGTCCGCGTCACCGCGGGCAGCGGCGAGGTCGGCCAGGCCGAGGAATCGCTTCCTGGCGAGCTGGAAGGCGAGCCGTTGCAGATCGCGTTCAACCCGCGCTATCTGTCCGACGGGCTCGATGCCGCCGGCACCGAACGCGTGGTGCTCGAGTTCCGCGACGAGCTCAAGCCCGCCGTGCTGCGCCCCGCCGGCAGCGATGCCGCGGGACAGCAGCCCCAGGCGGACTACCTGTACCTGCTGATGCCGGTGCGCATCTAGCGTCACCGCACCGGGGTGCCCCGAGCCGTACCGGTTACGCTGGCCGACGCCGGTCGGTGTCGATCAGGGTCTGCCTGCGTGTACTTGGAACAGCTAGCGCTGCACGACTTCCGCTCGTATGCGGGCGCCGAGCTGACGCTGGGCCCCGGCGTGCACGTGCTGGTCGGTCCCAACGCCCAGGGCAAGACGAACATGCTCGAGGCGGTCCACTACCTGGCGGTGGGTGCCAGCCACCGGGTGGCCAGCGACACGCCGCTGGTGCGCCACGGCGCCGAGGCGGCGATCATCCGGGCCACAGCGCGTGTCGACACGGCGGGCGGCAACCCCGGACGGGCGCTGGGCGTGGAGGTCGAGCTCCGGGCGGGCGGGCGCAACCGCGCCCGGCTCAACGGGCAGCCGCAGCCGCGGTTTCGCGACGCCATCGGTCACATCCGCAGCGTGCTGTTCGCTCCCGAGGACCTGCAGCTGGTCCGCGGCGATCCGGGCGACCGGCGGCGGTTCCTGGACGATCTGCTCGGTCAGCGCCGGCCCGCGTACTTCGCGATGCGCCAGGAGTACGACCGGATCCTGCGTCAGCGCAATGCGCTGCTGCGCGCTGCGCGCGCCACGGGGCACGTCGACGCGACGTTCCACACGTGGACCGAGTCGCTGATCGCCACCGGCGCCGCGCTGCTGGCGGCACGGATCGCCGTGGTCAACGCGCTGTCTGCGCCGACGCACGCCGCGTACGCCGACCTCGTCGCCGACTCCCCACAGCGGGAGGCCGCAGGGCGGCTGGAGCTGGCCTACGAGCTGTCCACGGGACGTGTGGTCGAGGCCGACGCCGGTCATGGGATCCCGGACCCGGCGCCGCTGGCCGACGAGCTGCGCGAGGGGTTTGCCGCGGTCGCCGCCGAGGAGCGTGATCGCGGCATGACCCTGCGCGGACCGCACCGCGACGAGCTGCACCTCCGGCTCAACGGCCTGCCCGCCAAGGGCTATGCCAGTCACGGGGAGATCTGGTCGTTCGCGCTGGCGCTGCGGCTTGCGAGCCGCGACGTGCTCCACGACGTCGGTGAGGAGCCGGTGGTGTTGCTCGACGACGTGTTCGCCGAGCTCGACGAGACCCGCCGGCAACGCCTGGCCGCACGGTGCGCCGGCTTCGAGCAGGTGGTCGTCACCGCGGCCGTCGATGATGACGTCCCGTTGCCGGGTTCACGTCACCGCATCCGAGCGGGACGCGTGGAGACCGTCGGACGGATGGCGGCATGACCTGGCCGGACTCGTGGGAGTCACCCGACGGGGGGCCCGAGCGCCCCGCGCCACCCGTGCTCGGCGACCTCGTCGCCCGGCTGACCAGCAGCCGCCGGTGGTCCGAACGGCTGCGCGGGGCGCGCATCCACCAGTGCTGGGAGGAGATCGCCGGCGCCCAGCTGGCGGCGCACGTCAGGCCGGTCCGCCTGGCCGGCGGGGTGCTGGTCGTGCAGGCTGAATCCCCCGCGTGGGCGACCCAGGTCCGGTACCTGTCGGCGCAGCTGCAGACCCGTGCCAACGAGGTGCTCGGCGACGGTGAGGTGCAAACGGTCAAGGTGCAGGCGGGAACGGGTCGCTGAGCCGCCGGAAAACCGCATCTGACCAGCGGAAACACGCCTGGGGACGATGAGGGGTTCCGCGCCCTGCTGTGGTAGTCTGGAGCGTCGGAACCCAGCCCGTCCCCGTAGGCGGGCGATGGCGCGTCCTTCCCCATTTGGACCGCGCGATTCCCGGCCCCGTCGGCACGCCTGCCGGCGCGCGGCAGAACGACACGAAAGAGGCACGTGGAACAACCGCACAGCGAGTACGGCGCTGCCGACATCACCGTCCTTGAGGGCTTGGAGGCGGTCCGCAAGCGGCCTGGGATGTACATCGGCTCGACCGGCCCGCGAGGGCTGCACCACCTGGTCTACGAGGTCGTGGACAACAGCGTCGACGAGGCGATGGCGGGCCGGTGCTCCCACATCGACATCCAGCTGCTCGCCGACGGAGGGGTGCGCGTCGCCGACGACGGTCGCGGCATCCCGGTCGACGACCACCCCACGCTGCACAAGTCGGCGCTGGAGGTCGTGCTGACGGTCCTGCACGCCGGCGGCAAGTTCGACAACAAGTCCTACGCCGTCTCCGGCGGGCTGCACGGCGTCGGCGTCAGCGTGGTCAACGCGCTGTCGTCCCGGCTGGTCGCCGAGGTCCGCCGCGACGGGCACATCCACCGCCAGACCTACCGCCGAGGTGTGCCCGACGGGCCCGTGGAGGTCATCGGCGAGGCCCAGGACACCGGCACGACCATCACCTTCTGGGCCGACGAGACGGTCTTCGAGACGATCGACTACAGCTGGGAGATCCTCACCACCCGGTTCCGTGAGACGGCGTTTCTCACCGCGGGGCTGCGCATCACCGTGACCGACGAGCGCCACTTGGAAGAAGACGGCCGCCCGCGCACCATCGAGTTCCACTACGAGGGCGGGCTGCGCGACTTCGTGCGCCACCTCAACAGCTCGAAGGAGCCGCTGCACGAGCAGATCGTGCACTTCGACGCGCGGATGGACACCGACGACGGTCCGCAGGAAGTCGAGATCGCCCTGCAGTGGAACAGCTCGTTCCACGAGTCGCTGCACACGTTCGCCAACACCATCAACACCCATGAAGGCGGCACCCACGAGGAGGGGTTCAAAAAGGCGCTGACCAACGTGGTCAACCGCTACGCCCGAGACCTCGGGATGCTCAAGGGCACCGGCAAGGACAAGGAGCTGACCCTGACCGGTGAGGACATCCGCGAGGGCCTCACCGCGATCATCTCGGTCAAGATCGCCGACCCGCAGTTCGAGGGGCAGACCAAGACCAAGCTGGGCAACACGCCCGTGCGCAGCTTCGTGGAGCGCACCTGCAACGAGAAGCTGCGGGAGTGGTTCGGCGAGCACCCCAACGAGATCCGGGTGATCGTCCACAAGGCGATCCAGGGGGCGCGGGCGCGGCTGGCCGCCCGGGCTGCACGTGACCTCACCCGACGCAAGGGTCTGCTGGAGTCCACCGCCTTGCCCGGCAAGCTGGCGGACTGCCAGTCCAACGACCCGACCGAGTGCGAGATCTTCATCGTCGAGGGCGACTCGGCCGGCGGCTCGTCGAAGATGGCGCGCCAGCGCGCGACGCAGGCGGTGCTGCCGATCCGCGGCAAGATCCTCAACGTCGAGAAGGCGCGCCTGGGCAAGATCCTGGAGAACAAGGAGATCCAGGCGCTGATCACCGCCATCGGCACGGGGATCGGCGAGGACTTCGACATCGCCAAGGCGCGGTACCACAAGATCGTGATGCTGATGGACGCCGACGTCGACGGTGCCCACATCCGCACGCTGGTGCTGACCTTCCTGTTCCGCCACATGCGCGAGCTGATCGAGGCGGGCTACGTGTACATCGCGCAGCCGCCGCTGTACCAGATCGAGCCGGTGGGAGCGCGGGGCAAGGACAAGATCCGCTACGCGTTCTCCGACCGGGAGCGCGACGACATCCTGTCCGAGCTCAACGGCGACGGAGGCGGGAAGCGACCGCGCATCAGCCGCTTCAAGGGGCTGGGCGAGATGGACGCCGAGCAGCTCGCCGTCACCACCATGGAGCCCGCGGGCCGCACGCTGCTGCAGGTGACGATGGAAGACGCCGCGGCGGCTGACCTGATGTTCACGACGCTGATGGGCGACGACGTCGAGGCGCGGCGCGACTTCATCGTGCGCAACGCCCGCGACGTGAGGTTCCTCGACGTCTGATGGGTGTGTTCCGCCCTGTCCGCTGGCGTGCTCTGCTGTTCGCCCCTGCGTGCGCCCTGGCCCTGATCGCTGGTCTCGTCGGCTGCGACGGGGCGCCGGCGCAGACCACCGAGGCCATGGTCGCCGCGGAATCAACGCCGCCGCCGGCGGACACGGTCGACCTGACCGTGTACCTCCGCCACGGCAACGGTGTCGATGCGTACCTCATGCCGCTGACCCGCCAGGTCGCGATCTCCGAAGACCTGGCACGGACGGCGCTCCAGCTGCTCATCGACGGCCCGAGCCCCGAGGAGACGGTGCGGCCCGTGCTTCCCGCGACCACGCGGATCCAGCGCTTCGACGTCGAGGGTGGCACCGCGCACGTGGACCTGTCACGGGAGGTCGTCACCGACGCGAAGTCTCTCGGACGGCGCGCCGAGCACGAAGCCCTCGCCTTGTCCGCAGTGGTCAACACGTTGACCGAGTTTCCCGAGATCAGCCGGGTTCGTCTGACCGTCGACGGCCAGGAGGGCGGCAAGTTCTGGGGTTCGTGGCCCCTGCCCGAGGTGCTGGTGCGCGACGACCGTGTGATCGAACCGCAGGCGCGGGGCTACCTCGCACCCCAACCCGCCGGCTTCTCGCGCGACGCCCAGAAGCTCGGACAACCACAGCGGCCGCTGCCGACGGTCACCGCGGTTCGTGCGCGGCCGTCGGCCACGTTCACGCGTATCACCCTGGAGCTGGCATCGCCCGACGGCGGCAACCTCCGCGGCCCGGCGCCGCCGGCGACGGCGCGACAGGTGGGTGACGACATCGTGTTCACGCTCAGCGGCGCGCCGCAGGGTCTCGCCAACGGCGATCTCGGCACGACGTTCGACGACCCCGCGGTTTCCGCGGTCGACGTGCGCGTCCGCCGGCGGTCCATCGTCGTGACCGTCACTCCCGACAAGCCACGGCCGTTCAAGCTCCACACCCTGACCGACCCCTCGCGCGTGGTGCTCGACATCCGCCGATGACTGGTGCAAGGAATCCGCAGTGAGTGACGACATCCTTCCTCCGCCGCCGCCCGCAACCCCGCCGGGCCCCGGCGAGTCGGGGCACCCCGGCGGGCGCATCGAGCCCGTCGAGATCGAAGACGAGCTGCAGCGGTCGTACCTGGACTACGCGATGTCGGTCATCGTCGGACGGGCGCTGCCTGACGTCCGCGACGGCCTCAAGCCGGTGCACCGGCGGATCCTGTTCTCGATGTTCGAGGGCGGGATGCGCGCGGGCACCCAGCACCGCAAGTCGGCGGCGGCCGTCGGTGACGTGATGAAGAAGTACCACCCGCACGGGGACTCGGCGATCTACGACGCGCTGGTGCGGATGGGCCAGCCGTGGGCGATCCGCTACCCGCTGATCGACGGTCACGGCAACTTCGGGTCCATCGACGGCGATCCCGCAGCGGCCATGCGGTACACCGAGGCGCGCCTGTCGCCGCTGGCGATGGAGCTGCTGCGCGACATCGACGAGGACACCGTCGACTTCGTCGACAACTACGACGGCCAGGAGGAAGAGCCGCTCGTCCTCCCCGCACGGTTCCCCAACCTGCTGGTCAACGGCAGCTCCGGCATCGCGGTCGGGATGGCCACGAACATCCCGCCGCACAACCTCGTGGAGATGGTCAACGCTGTCATCGCGACCATCGAGCGGCCCGACATCTCCTTCGAAGAGCTGTTGCGCATCGTGCCGGGTCCCGACTTCCCCACCGGGGCGCTGATCATGGGGACCACCGGCATTCGCGAGGCCTACGAGACCGGCCGCGGCTCGATCCGCATGCGCGCGGTCACCGAGATCGAGGAGGACGACCGGGGCGGCGAGCGCATCGTCGTCACGGAGCTGCCGTACCAGGTCAACAAGGCCAACCTCGCGATCAAGATCGCCGACCTCGTGCGCGACAAGAAGATCACCGGCATCCGTGACCTGCGCGACGAGTCCAACCGCCAGGGCATCCGGCTGGTCATCGAGCTCAAGCGCGACGCGAACGCTCAGGTGGTCCTCAACCAGCTGTACAAGATGACGCAGCTGCAGGACACCTTCGGTGTGATCAACCTGTCGCTGGCCGACCACGGCGCCGGCGAGACCGGCGTGCCGCGGACGCTGTCGCTGAAGGACTCGATCCAGGCCTACATCGCCCACCAGGTCGAGATCATCACGCGGCGCACCCGATACCGGCTGCGCAAAGCCGAGGAGCGCGCGCACGTCCTCGAGGGCCTCATCGTCGCGCTCGACCACCTCGACGAGGTGATCGCGCTGATCCGCAACGCCGCCTCGGCGGACGCGGCGCTCACCGAGCTCCGGCAGCGGTTCGACCTGTCAGAGGTGCAGGCCCGCGCCATCCTCGACATGCAGCTGCGCCGGCTGGCGGCGCTGGAACGCCAGAAGATCCTCGACGAGTACGCCGAGCTGCAGACGATCATCGCCGACCTCCGCGACATCCTCGCCAGCCCCGAGCGAGTCCACCGGATCATCGTCGAGGAGCTGACCGAGCTGCGCGACAAGTTCGGAGACGCACGGCGGACGCGCATCGTGCCGGCCGGCGGTGACTTCGACATGGAAGACCTCATCGCCGAGGAGGAGGTCGTCATCACGCTGACGCGCGCGGGCTACGTCAAGCGCATCCGCGCCAGCGAGTACCGGACCCAGAAGCGCGGCGGCCGCGGCATCTCCGGGACCGCGCTGAAGGAAGACGACATCGTCCGTGACCTGTTCGTCACGACGACGCACCACTACCTGCTGTTCTTCACCAACCAGGGGCGCGTCTACCGGATCAAGGCATGGCAGATCCCCGAGAAGTCGCGCACCGCGAGGGGCACGTACGTCGCCAACGTCGAGGGTCTGGCGCTGCAGGAGGGCGAGAGCATCGCCGCGGTCGTCGACCTGAAGGACTTCGGCGGCGACCGCTACCTGATGTTCGGCACCCGCCAGGGCATGGTGAAGCGCACGGCGCTGACCGAGTACGACAGTCCGCGCAGCGTGTTGATCGCCATCAACCTGCGCGAGGGAGACGAGCTCATCGGGGCGCAGGTCACCTCCGGGGACGACGAGGTCGTCCTGGTGTCGCGCAAGGCCATGGCGATCAGGTTCAGCGAAGGCGACGCACGGCCAATGGGCCGCGACACGTCCGGTGTGCGGGGCATGCGGCTGGACGACGACGACGAGCTGCTGGCCATGACGCTGGCGATCGAGGACGGCCAGCTGCTGGTCGTCACCGAGGAGGGATACGGCAAGCGGACCCCGCTTGTGCGGTACCCGCTGCAGCAGCGCGGCGGCAAGGGGGTCAAGACGGCACAGCTCGTGGAGTCCCGCGGCGGCCTCGTCGGGGCGCTCGTGGTGCCCTACGAGCAGGAGATCTTCATCGTCACGGACACCGGGACGATCATCCGGACTGACCTGCTCGAGATCCGGCCCACCGGGCGCGCGACGCAGGGCGTACGGGTGATGAAGCCCTCGCAAGGGGCCAAGGTCGCATCCATCGCTCCTGTGATGGAGGGCACCGAGCTGCTGGAGGAATAGGCACCGACGGAAAAGGAAGGCGGGACGCGTGGTCGAGGCGGAGCGACTGGCGCAGATCCTTCGGGCGTTCGCCCGCACGTTGACCAGGGAGTACTCCATCACCGAGGTCCTCGACACCCTGTCGGTGGACATCGCGGGGGCGCTGGACGTCACCGGTGCGGGGGTCATGCTGGAGGACGATCGTGGGGTGCTGCGGTTCGTCGCGGCGTCTGACGAGACGGTTCGCACGATCGAGGTGCTGCAGATCGAACTCGGTGAGGGCCCATGCTTGCGGTCGTACAAGACCGGCGAGGTAACCGTCATCGAAGACCTCGCGCGGGATGCGACGTTCCCGAAGTTCTCGCCCAGGGCCATGGACGCCGGCATGGGCGCGGTGCACAGCTATCCCCTCAAGGGGCCCCACGACTGCATCGGCGCGCTGAACCTGTACCTTGCCGAGGCCAGGCCGGTGGCGCAGGACGAGATCGACGCCGGCCTGCTGCTCGCTGACGTCTGCACCACCTATCTGCTCAACGCACGGACGCTCGCGGAGACGTCGTCGCGTGCCGGCCAGCTGCAACAGGCATTGGACAGTCGCGTGGTCATCGAGCAGGCCAAGGGCAAGCTCTCCGAGCAGCTCGGGGTCGATGTGGGGGAGGCGTTCGACGTGCTGCGCCGCTACGCCCGTAACAACGGTCGCAACTTGCACCAGGTCGCGCGAGAGGTCGTCGACGGCCGCCTGAAGCTGCGACCATGAGCGCCTCGGCCGGGCGGCCACCGGGGGACGAGCCGGACCACCGCATACACTCCCCGGCGATGAGCACCAGTCAGCCGGTGGGGGCGAAGCGCGCGAAGCCCTCGCCGGCGCGCAAGCGCAAGCCCTCGCCGGCGCCTGCGCGGCAGATCCGCCGCCGGGTCACGATCCAGCGCGTGAGCCCGTGGTCGGTGCTCAAGCTCAGCCTCATCTTCTACTTCTGCCTGCTGCTGGTGATGATGGTGGCGCTGGCGCTGTTCTGGTCGGTCGTGATCAACATCGGCGTGATCGACGCGCTGCAGGAGGAGGCCGGCCGCTTCGGCGCCTCGGTCCGGATCAACGGTGGCAACCTGGCGCGCATCGTGTTCCTGGTCGGACTGGTCAACGTGGTGCTGTGGAGCGCGATCAACGTCTTCATGGCGTTTCTGTACAACCTCATCGCCGATCTCGTCGGCGGGTTCCGTGTGACCCTGGCCGAAGACGAGGTCCGCTAGCACCGGGTCGCAGCGGCGGCGACGCCTCGCTAGACTCGCCCCTTCGAGGGCCATTAGCTCAGGCGGTTAGAGCGCACCCCTGATAAGGGTGAGGTCCGAGGTTCAAGTCCTCGATGGCCCACGTTCCCACCGCAAAGGAGACCCGATGCGCAAGTTCGCCTTGCTCGCCGCAGTCGCGGGGATCGTCTCGGCCATCCTCAAGCGCCAGCGTGATCGAGAGCTGGACGAAGCCATCTGGGAAGAGCCGCGCGACCTGTAAGGCCGGCGGCCCCGTCGGGCCCTTAGCTCAATTGGCAGAGCGCCGCCTTTGCAAGGCGGAGGTCACCGGTTCGATTCCGGTAGGGTCCACTCGCGTTTGTGCTGGTCATCCACACGTTTGACCAGAAACTTCGTCGGGTGCTGAGCCGACCGGAGTAAGAACGGGGTAAGTCGCTGCCCGAGCAGGGAGCCGGTCTTGCCCGCCATCAGCATCCAGTTCCGTCGTGACCGCAAGTCCAAGCCGTGGGTTGTGCGCTACGCCGACGGCCCGTCGCATCGCAGCTCGTCGTTCCGCACAAAGGCTGACGCGCAGCTGTTCGCCGCGCAGCTGCGCACCGACCAGGCCGCTGGCGAGTGGATCTCGCCAGACGCCGGCCGCGTGCCGCTCGGTCAATGGGCCGGCGAGTGGCTGGCCGCGTACGTGGGCCGCGCCTCGTCGACGCAGGCCAGGGCGCGGTCGGCGCTCCGGGCGCACATCCTCCCGCGCTTCGCCGATCGCCATCTGAGCGCGATCACCCGCTTCGACGTGGAGCGGATGGTCAACGAGATCGTCGCCGCCGGCCGCTCGCCCGCCACAGCGGAGAAAGCGCTGCGGACGATGAGCGCGGTGCTGGCAGCGGCCGTCGATGCGCGTCTGATCCGTGACAACCCGTGCCGCGGAGTGCGCCCGCCACGAGCCGCGAGCCGGCACGAGCCGCGGTTCCTCACGCCGGCCGAGGTCGAGGTGCTCGCCGCGTGCGTCCGGCCGCCCTACGACTTGCTGGTGCGCTTCACGGCCTACACCGGTCTGCGCTGGGGCGAGGTCGCTGCGTTGCGCGCCGGCGACGTGGATCTGCTGCGCCGGCGCGCCACCGTGGCCAGATCGCTTGAGCGCGGCGGCACGGTCAAGGACACGAAGACGCACAGCCGTCGTGTGGTCCACCTCGAGCCGGAACTGGCCGATGACGTCGCGGGACACCTGCAGTCGCATGGGCTGGGGAGGGACGACCTGCTGTGGAGTGCGCCCGAGGGCGGACCCCTGAGCTACACGAACTTCCGCCGGCGCGTCTGGCGGCCGGCGGTCGTCGCGTCGGGCCTGGATCCCGCGCTGAGGTATCACCATCTCAGACACACCTGTGCGTCATGGCTGATCGCCCGGGGCGGCACCGCCAAGGCTGTGATGGCCTGGATGGGTCACTCAACGATCAAGGTGACGTTCGATCGCTACGGCCACCTGTTCCCACACGAGCTCGAGGACCTGGCCGCCAGCCTCTCGGATCTCCGCCGGTCGCCGGACCAGTGGGGGACGAGTCGAGCCACCGTCGGAGACGTTCTACCGATCGTCAAGAATTCTTGACGGAAGCGAGGAAGGCCCGGATCATGGTTGCTGTGACCACACACGACACCGCCGACCCGCTGGAGGCGCTTCGCGCGCTCCAGGAGCGCGAGCGCGAACTGGAAGATGCGCGACGACTTTGCATCGCCCGCGCGCGCATGCAGGGCCGCTCATGGAGCGAGATCGGTGCAGCGCTTGGCGTGAGCAAGCAAGCGGCGTGGCAGCTCTTCAACGACGACATCACCGCCATGCTCGACCGCATCTCAGATCGGTCAGGCCTGAGCGAGGACGAGGCGATGCGGATCGCGCAAGAAGAGCTCGCCGCCGTGCGACGCCAGCGCCGACCGCGCACCGCATCCTGAGTGCGGCTCGTCCTCGACCCGAACGTCCTCGTCTCCGCCGTGGTGGCGGACGGCGTATCGCGCCGGCTCCTCGACGCCTGGCGGGTGGAGCGGCGCTACGAGCTCATCGTCTGCCCGCTGCTGCTCGACGAGCTGGACGATGTCCTGAGCCGCGACCGCTTCCATCGCTTCATCACACCCGATGAGCGCGAAGCGCTCATGGCGCTGCTGCGCTCAGACGCCACCGCGGTCGCCGACCCTGAAGTAATCGAGCCCGTGACCGCCGATCCCGACGACGACTACCTCGTCGCCCTCGCGCAACGCGAGAACACCGATGCCCTCGTCTCAGGCGACAGCGACCTGACCGGCATTGCGAAACCAAACCCCCCAGTCCTGACACCCGCGGAAGCTCTTGACCGACTCGAGCTGACAGGCTGACGAATCCTCGCGCAGCCTCCCCTGCTGCCCCCTCCACGTGAGCTCGACTCAAGGGCTACTTGCCTACACAGACTGGCAACATGTTGCTGGCGGGACTCGCCGAGGACTGCCGACAATGCGGGCCCAGTGACGCCCGGCACCAAAAGTGCAAGTCTGTGTAGCTCTCGTAGCCCTCGAATCGCGGTTGCGAGAACAGGACCTGGGACGGTGCATGGAGGCGCGTAGGCTGCATGCCTCTGCTGCGGTGGAGAGAGGCAATGGGTCGAACTTCGGTGCGTCCGGGGGGACGGGCTTCGGGGGTAGCAGAGGCTTCGGGACAACAGGGACTGGTCGAACTCGTTCGGCAGCGTGTGCCACACAACGTCGTGACATCCGGCACCAGGCAGCGCTCGGTGATCAGACGCTGACGGACGGATCGTCAAGAAACGTTTCCGCGGAAACGCCTCCCACAAGGGAGAGATATCCGGCACTCCATGCCGTCCGCAGGTCGAGCCGGTTGAAATTTGGGGCGGCTCCAGCCCGTGATTTCAACCGCCTCGGCCCCCGAGGTGCCACAGACGTGCGGCTCTCCGCTGGCTGACGTGGCCCGCGCGGAACCACCGAGCCCTACTGGCTACCGGTTTCTCGGAATTAGCGCGACGACAGAGCCCCGCCAGGTGGAGTGATGCGCTCCTGCGGGGCTCATGAGGCCGTCAGACGCTCGACTGGCTGTCCTGTAACCCTGGCGATCAATTCGAAGTCCTTGTCCAGGTGCAACACGGTGTAGCCGGCAAGTTCTGCCGTCGCGGCAATGACGAGATCAGGAACCGACGGCGCGCGGTGTTGTGCTCGGTCCGCGAGCAGTTGCTGAACCTCCACGGCTCGATCCTCGATGGCAGGGGTCAGGTACTCGACTGGCATGGCCGACAAGGGTGGTCGCCGACTCGCCGCCCGCAGTTCATCTCCAGACCGCGCCGAGAAACCGACTTCAAGTCGGGTCACGGTTGTGATGCGGACCAGACCACGTTCGATGCGTTCAGCCCAATCCTTGCTGTGTGGACTGTCGGCCAGTCGTGCAAGCGCCGACTTGTCCACCAGCCAGGTGGTCACTCCCACGCCTCACGCATAACGTCCGCATCACCGAGGTCGGAGAACGTCTGGGCGAACTCGGCGAGGTCGTCAGCACTTACCTGCTTGCCTGAGGTCGCGGCCGCGGCCAGCTGACGTCGTAGGTATTCGCTGCGGGATAGCCCGAGACGCTTGGCGTTGGCGTCGATGGCGACGAGGACGTCCTCGGGCACGTCGCGGATCAGTAGATCAGTCATGGCAGCCTCCTGATATCGCAGGATAGCAGCAGCGCCCGCAATGACGCCGACGGCGGAGATGTGCCGATATCCGCTGCCGGGGAATGCAGACGACTCGGCAGATAGAGCTGCGCGCTCGGGCGCGCGAGTGGCGTGCCGACCTCGGCTACCGGCCGGCGCCTCGACCGGGGTAAGACCGGGGTAAAACCCACTGGCATCGGCTGCTTTCCGGCGTCACCCATTGCCACTCGCATTTGCCGTCTGACCTGCGACAATGCGCAAACAAGCCAATCAGCCGCAGCGGCCGAGCCGCCTTTGCAAGGCGGAGGTCACCGGTTCGATTCCGGTAGGGTCGACTCGCGTTTGTGCTGGTCATTCGAAAGGCGATGGCTTGGCCTCCGTGACACAAGGCGGCAAATGGGTGCCGTCCTGTAGCAGCGAACGCCAGAGGTAGCCCAACCGAGACGTCCGCCGCAACGGCTCGCCTGCCGCACCCCCGTTGGGGGTAGGGTCAGGCCGGAGCGCACGGACGCTTCAGGAGGGAGGACGTGGTGAGCGACCGGGTCGTTGTGGTCGGCGCCTCCGCCGGCGGGGTTGAGGCGCTCCAGGTCTTCGTCACAGGGCTGCCGGACGACCTGCCCGCCCCCGTGCTGGTTGTCCTGCACATCCCCGCCGAGGGCCCTAGCGTCCTGCCCAAGATCCTGGCCCGCGCCGGCCGGCTGCCGGTCGCCGTCGCCGAGGACGGCGAAGAGCTGACGGCTGGACGTGTCTACACGGCGCCGTCGGACCGGCACCTGCTCGTCGACGGCGGGCGCGTCCGGCTGACGGCCGGCCCCAAGGAGAACGGCGTGCGACCGGCGATCGACGTGTCGTTCCGGTCCGCGGCGGAGCAGTACGGACCGGCGGCGGTCGGCGTTGTCCTGACGGGCACGCTCGACGACGGCGCGGCGGGCCTGGCGGCCATCGTCAAAGCCGGCGGGCACGCGCTCGTCCAGGACCCCGCGGAGGCGCTGTACCCGTCGATGCCCACCGCCGCGCTGGCGGCGACACCCGGCGCGCACGCTGCACCCGTCGCCGACCTCGGCAAGCTCGTCGCCGAACGCCTCGCCGACCCGCCCCCGCAAGGAGGGTCCATGGACGACCCAGCCGACACCTACGACCAGCCGTCGCCGTTCTCGTGTCCCGACTGCGGTGGCGTGCTGTGGCACACCGGTGAGGACTGGCGGCACTTCCGCTGCCGCGTCGGGCACGGCTACTCCGCGCAGGCCCTGCTCAACGGCCAGCGGGGCATCGTCGAGGAGGCGCTGTGGACCGCGATCCGGGTCCTGGAGGAGCGGGTCGACCTCTCCCGACGGCTGGCCTCGCAGGCTGAGGCCGCGGGTCGCCACACCTCCGCGAAGTCGTTCGCCGAGCGCGGTGACCAGGTCCATGCCCACCTCAAGGTCCTGCGCGAGCTCGTCGGCGACCTCATGCCCTACGTGGACCAGGAGGAGGCGGGCTAGGTGCCGGGCGAGGCGAGCGATGCGGCGTTCGAGGAGCTGCTGACGTATCTGCGGGACGCGCGCGGGTTCGACTTCACCGGCTACAAGCGTGCGTCGCTCAGCGTCGGGTTGCCAAGCGCATGACCGAGGTGGGCATCGAGGAAGTGCTCGCCTACCGCGACCACCTCGAGGTCCATCCCGAGGAGTTCGCCGCGCTGTTCAACACCATCCTGATCAACGTCACGTCGTTTCTGCGCGACCGCGACGCGTGGCAGCACGTGCAGGACGAGATCGTGCCGCGGCTGCTCAAGCAGCGGGCCGACGACGAGGCGATCCGGGTTTGGAGTGCCGGGTGCGCGTCCGGCGAGGAGGCCTACACCCTCGCAATGCTGTTCGCGGAGGCGATGGGGGTCGATGAGCTGCGGCGGCGCGTCAAGGTCTACGCCACCGATGTCGACGACGACGCGCTGGGCCGCCGCCCGTTCCGCCACCTACCCCGATCAGGCGCTGCAGGACGTGCCCGAAGATTGGCGCGAGCGGTACTTCGAGCCCGGCCCCGGCGGCTGGACCGTCCGGCCGGAGGTGCGGCGCGCGGTCATCTTCGGCCGCCACGACCTCGTCGTCGACGCACCGATCCCGCGGGTCGACCTGCTGGCCTGCCGCAACACGCTCATGTACTTCAACGGCGAGGCCCAGAAGCGGCTCCTGACCCGCTTGCACTTCGCGCTGCGCGACGACGGCTACCTGTTCCTCGGCAGGGTCGAGATGCTGCTGTCCCACAAAGACCTGTTCGAGCCCGTTGACTTCAAGCGCCGCGTGTTCCGCAAGGTCCCCAACGACGACCTGCGCACGCGCCTGCTCACCATGGCGGCCACCGACCAGCCGGCGCGCGCGACCGATCCGCTCTCGGCCATCGCGTTCGACCGCAGCGCCACCGCCCAGCTGGTGGTGGACCCTCGCGGTTTTCTGGTGATGGCCAACCTGCGCGCCCGGTCCCTGTTCGGTCTCACCCCAGCCGACGTCGGCCGGCCGTTCCACGACCTCGAGCTGTCGTACCGGCCGGCCGAGCTGCGGTCCCACATCGCGACGGTCATCCGCCAGCTGCAGCCGGTCACCGTCGCCGACGTGCGCTGGCAGCCCAGCGCCGAGCAGCCCGAGACGCACCTCGAGGTCGAGCTCGTCCCGGTGGTGGGCGGCGGCAACGGCCTGCACGGCGTGCTCATCTCGTTCGCCGACGTCACTGCCGCGCGCGAGCTGCAGGTCGAGCTGGAGCACATCAACTCGCAGCTGGAAGCCGCCTACGAGGAGCTCCAGTCATCCAGCGAGGAGCTGGAGACGACCAACGAGGAGCTGCAGTCGACGAACGAGGAGCTGGAGACCACCAACGAGGAGCTCCAGTCGTCCAACGAGGAGCTGGAGACGATCAACGAGGAGCTGCAGTCGTCCAACGACGAACTGCAGACGATGAACACGCAGCTGCACATGGCCAACGAGCAGGTCGAGGAGATCAACGCCTTCCTCGAGTCGATCCTGGGCAGCATCCGCGCCGCCCTGGTCGTCGTCGACGCCGACCTGCGGATCCGCGAGTGGAACCCGCGTGCGGAGAACCTGTGGGGGCTGCGCTTCTCGGAAGTGCGCGGGCTGCCGCTGGCGGAGCTCGACATCGGCCTGGACGTGACCGAGCTCGTGCGCCCCGCCGAGGAGTGCCTGCGTGGCGGCGCCGCGGAGGAGGCGGTCCTGCCCGCGGTCAACCGGGCGGGCCGCCGCATCCTGTGCGAGGTGACGGTCTCGCCGCTGGGGGGTAGGCACAAGCGCATCGACGGCGCGATCCTGCTCATGCGCGAGCTCGACGGCGAAGGAGGAGACGGTGGAGCCCGCTGACCTCTCCGGACAGCTCAGCGAGGCGCGCGAGCGCTACGACACGCTCGTCGAAGGTACCGACGGCGGGGCCGAGAGCCTGCTCGTCGCGCTCGGCGAGCTGTCCACCGCCCTGGAGGAGCTCCAGGTCGCCAACGAGGAGCTGCACACGCAGGCCGAGGAGCTCGAGGCCGCCGAAGCCCTCATCGAGGCGGAGCGGTCCCGCTACGCCGACCTGTTCACCGCCGCCCCCGACGCCACGGCGGCCCCCTGACCCGTGCCGTCGAGTCCGCCGGGGCGGTGCAACTGATCCAGTTGCGCGACAGCGGGACGTTCCCGGGTTACACCCCCGCCGCGGTGGAGCTCGGCGTGGAATCGGTCTTCTGCCACCCGCTGCGCAGCGACGGGACAGTCGGTGCGTTGCTCGTGTACAACCGCGATGCCGCTAGCCTGAGCGCCGACGCCCCCCGCGCCGTGGGCTACCTCGCCGAGGTCGTCACCAACTACCTTGCGAGCGCCGCCGAGGTCGTGGACAGCGCCGAGCTGGCTGGCCAGCTGCAGCATGCCCTGCACAGCCGGATCGTCGTCGAGCAGGCCAAGGGCGTGCTCGCCGAACGACTGGACCTGGAGCCCGACGAGGCGTTCGAGCTGCTCCGCACACACGCCCGCAGCAGCCGCCGCAAGTTACGTGAGGTCGCCAGCGAGGTCATCTCAGGCGGTCTGACTCCGTAGCGGTTCTCGATGCACCGCCGGTCGGGTACGACCGGTCAAAACTTCGTGGCATCCGTTCGGCATCACCCACAGATACTCACATCGGCCGTGTGACATGACCGCCCCCGTCTGGATCCCGGCCCTCGCCCACGTCAAGTGGTACGTCGACGACCCGCATAACCCGCCCGTCGACCTGCGGCTGTTGCGCGAGCCGCTCGTGCTTGGCGCGATCGTCGCCATCGTGGCGCTGACGGTCGGCTGGCGCTTGGTCGCACGGCGCGGGCCGACGCCAGAGCTGCCAGTCCTGTCGTTCCTTGGCGCCGTGGCGCCGTGGATCCCACGGCTGCTTGGCATCCATCTCGGTGTGTCACTGCTGTCGCTGGCGGTATCCAACGCCTACCTTGCACCACACCTGTCGCTGGACGACGTGCCGCTGGGTGGCGCGCTGGCGTTGCTGCAGGGGGTCATCGGCGTCTGGCTGATCACCGGGGTGTGGCTGCGCCCCGCCGCGCTCGCCGTCGTGCTGCTCGGCCCGATCGCGCTGCTGTTCACCGGCGTCGTCCCGGTCGTCGAGGCGGTCGACACCCTCGGCGTGGCGATCTTCCTTCTGCTGCTGCCGCCCACCAGCGAGCGGTTCGGCGCGCGCCCCGTCACCGCCGCGCAGCTGCAGCGGCCGCTCATGCTCATGCGCATGGCTGCCGGCCTCGCGTTGGTCGTCCTGGCCTTCAGCGAGAAGCTGCTGGTGCCCGACCTGGCCAACGAGCTGCTCGCGCAGTACCCCGAGGTCGATGTCTTCCGGATCGTCGGCATCACGCTGCAACCGGACACCTACGTCGTCTTCGCCGGCCTGACGGAGCTGCTGTTCGGGCTGCTGCTCATCAGCGCCGCCGCCCCACAGGTCGTGGTGCTGGTCGCCGCCGTCCCGTTCAACCTCACGTTGCTGGTGTTCGACCGCTACGAGCTGATCGGGCACCTGCCCGTCTACGGGCTGCTGCTCGCCCTGCTGGTCTACGGATCGCATCCCGACCTGGCCCCCGCCGTCCCGCGGTTCACTTCCTTGCCGGCCGACGACGACGCCGAGGCCGAGCGCGGTGACCAGTCAGACCGCGACCGAACGGCTCAATCTCGGCGCTCGCCGTAGTCGTTGAACGGCCGGTCACGCTCCCTGACCGCCTCGCGGTAGCCGACCGTCTCGGAGCGGGCGACGAAGTCGGCGCCTTCCTGACTGTGGCGTGCAACGCCGTCGAAGATCGTGCCGAGCAGCCGTGACGCCGGCGGGTCGTACTGGTGGTTGGCGACCGCGTTGATGGCCAAGGTGACCAGCTCGAGCTGGTTGGTCGGGACGAGCGCGATGCGCTGGGCCAGCGCCATCGCGCGATCCGCCAGCTCAGCATCCGGGACGACGTCGAGCACCACCCCCATGCGCAGCGCCTCCGCGGCAGAGAACTCGTCGCCGGTCAGCAGGAACCGTCGAGCGTTCTGCACCCCCATGCGAGCCACCCAGGTCCACGGCGCCTCGGGCACACCCCACACGCGCGACGGGGGGTAGCCGAAGCGCGCTGACGCCGCGGCGATGATCAGGTGCGCGTTGAACACGATGTTGGTACCGCCCGCGATGCACCAACCCTGCACCGCCGCCAGCGTCGGCTTCGTCGAGTCGTGCAGCTTGGCCCACGTCTTCGCGAACGGCCCGATCGCATGGAGATCCGCCGCGGTGTCCCAACGGCGTTCGTCGTCGGCGGCCTGGGCCGCGGTCGACCAGTCCAGCCCGTACCCCGCGCAGAACGCCGGACCCTCGGCGTCGAGCAGGATCACCCGTACGCCCGGGTCCGCCTGCGCGTGATCGAGGGCCTGCCCAAGCTCGTCTCGCAGCTGCGGCGTGATGGTGTTGTACGCCTCGGGCCGGCACAGCGTCAGCCGCCGCACCGCCCCCTCGTCGCTGACTCGAACGGCCCGGTCGCTCATCGCCACGTTGTAGCAGCCTTCCTGCAGCCCGTGCGGTAGAACACCAGGGTGATGTCGCTCATCGGCTTTCTCCTCATCGGGCTCATCGCCGGCGCGATCGCCCGGTTCCTGGTGCCGGGCCGCGACCCGATGGGGTGCGTGGGGACCATGCTGCTCGGTGTGGTGGGCTCCTACGTCGGTGGGACGCTGGCCAGCTTCATCTTCCACGACCAGCTGGTCGCCCGGCGCGCCGACACGTTCATCGGCGCCGTCATCGGGTCGATCCTGGCGCTGCTGCTGCTGCGCGCGGTGTCACGCCGGCGCTGACGGGTCCTCGGCAACGTCGGCGGTGCGCGCCCCCGCGATGCGCAGCAGCTCGTCCGGCGTGATCGGGAAGACCGTGTCGGGCGTGCCGCCCGCCGCCCAGACGACGTCGTAGGTCAGCAGGTGCGGGTCGCACAGCACCGGCACCGGCTGCGGGTATCCCCACGGCGCCGTCCCACCGATCGGGTAGCCGGTGGCCGCACGCGCCTCCTCGGCGTCGGCACGTCGCACCGTCGCTACACCGAGCGCCCGCGCGACCTTGGTGTAGTCGACCCGGTGCGCACCGCTGGTCAGCACGACGACCGCCCCGTCGTCGGCGGTCAGCACGATGCTCTTGGCGATCGCCGCCAGGTCGCAGCCGATCGCCGCGGCCGCGTCCGCGGCGGTCCGGGTGCCTGCGGGAAAGGTGTGGACGTCGAGGTCCAACCCGGCGGCGGCGGCGACCTCAGCGACCCGGCGCGTGTTCGCGTGCATGGGCTTCTCCGTCAGTCCGTAGGGAACTCGTCGGGGCGCTGGGCGATGATCGCCTCGCTCAACGTCGTGGCCAGGTCGGCCCCGGTGGCGTAGACCGCACGCAGCGAGGTCTGCGCTTCGTCGAACGCCGCGCCCAGGTGCTGCTGGAGGTGCCGGCGCAGGCCGGCGTCGTGTCGCTGGAGGGCACCCGTGATCTCGGCGGCCGAGACGGTGCTCTCCGACAGCTCGTCGACGTGAGCACCGAAGTCGTCTGCGGCCTGGTCCATCGCCTGCCGTGCGGCCCGCCGCGCCGGTCGCCGATCGCCGGCGGCCGCGAAATCCGCGAGGGCCGCGATCCGGTCCCGCCAGGGTCCTTCGAGAGCGGACGCCGCCTGCCCGTACAGGCTGTCGAACGCCGTGAGCAGGTCGTCGGTGTTGCCGTTGAGGGCGTCGGCGGCCGACTGGAAGTCCCGCGCTCCTCGCGCGCCCTTGCGCATCACGGTGGCCGACAGCAGGGTGTGCTCGCCCAGCAGCTGCGCCAGCGCCGAGCGCAGCTCGGCCGAGGCCGACGCCCGTGCTCCGGGATAGCGGTCGGGGAACTGCTCGACGATCCCTGCTGCCACGGTCCGACCGACGGTGATCATGCCGGCGTAGGCCTCGCGGGCGTGGGTCCACGCGCGCGGGTGGTCACGAGCGACGGCTGCCTCCACATGCGCGACGAGATCGGTCATCGGCTCCTGCAACAGCGCGCTGAGGCCGCCGGCGTCGAGGATTCCGTCGCTGATCGTCGACAGGTGCTCACCGAGCTCCGTCGCGGTCTGCTCGACCACCCGGCGCGCGCGGCCCACCCGGTTGGCGGAGGTGTCGGCGCGAAGCCCGCGCAAGACGGTGACGTAGTCCGACCAGTGGTCCGCGAACCGGTCCGCGGCGTCAGCCCCGTACACCTCCGCCAGCGCATCGGCGAGCTCGCCGGTGGTGCGCTCCAGCGCCCCGTAGGACCGAGTGCCGGCGCGTCCGGACGCCCCGGTGGCGGCGGTGACCTGATAGGCGTGGAGACCGAACAGCGCCTCCAGCGTCACCCGGACGTCGCTGGCTGCGGTCGACACGACGGCGGTTGCCGGCGGTGTTTGGGCAACCTCGACCGGCGGATCGGCGGGTGCGGTGCAGGCGGTGAGCGCCACGATGCCGGCGGCTGCGACCAGCCGCCCGGCTGCTGTCCGCCTCATCGGTGTGGTGCCTTTCCCCGGTTACCGCCGGCCCGCCGGCTCAGCCCGCATGCGGTGAGCCTAGTCGCCCCGGCGACTGGGTGAGGCCGTGACGCCGCCTGGCGGTCCGCACCCACAGCGCCACGGTGGCGGTGATCACGCCGGCGGTCACGGCGGCGGCGCGCGGTCCGGCCAGGTCGGCGACGGCGCCGTCGAGGAAGGCGGCGAACGGGCGCGAGCCCAGGAACGCCACACCCCACAAGGCCATGACCCGCCCGCGCACGTGTTCTTCCACGCGCTGCTGCAGCTCGGTGGTCAACGCGGTGATCGCCAGCAGGAACCCGACGCCGGCGACGGCCAGCGAGGCGACCGCCGCCCACGGCACGGGGCTGACGGCGAAGGCCACCAGGCCGGCAGCGAGGATCCCCAGACCGGCGACGCTCAGCGGTCCCAGCGCGACGCGCCGGCGGACGGCCCCGATCACCAGCGCCGTCAGCGCCGCCCCGCCACCGAACGCGGACACCAACCAGCCGACCAGGCTCTCGCCACCGCCGAGCAGGTCGGCCATCGCCGGGGTGAGCGTGTTGACCGGGTCCGACCCGAACCCCAACGCCGTGACGCCGACGAGCAGGATCATCAGGGCGGGTTGCGCGCGGACGTAGCGCAGCCCCTCCCGCACCGACCCGTCGCCGGCGTCGGCGCGACGCGCGACGGGGCGCGGCCGGATCCACAGCAGCACCACGATCAGGACGGCGTACGTCGCCGCGTTGATCGCGAACGCCGCTGCGGCGCCGAGGCTGACCACCACCACCGCGCCCAGTGCCGGCCCGACGGCTCGCGCCAGATTGAAGGTGACCGAGTTCAGCGCCACCGCCTGATCCAGGTCACGCTCCTCGACCAGCGCGGGGACCAGCGCCTGCATCGTCGGCACGCTGATCGCGAAGCCGATGCCGATCAGGCCGGCCGCCGCCAGGATCGGCCATGGTCCGGGCAGCCCTTCCACACCCACCGCCGTGGTCCAGACCGCGAGCACGGTCGCGGCGGTGGCTGCGAGCAGCTGTCCTCCCAGCAGCAGCCGGCGGCGGTCGACCCGGTCCGACAGCGCGCCGGCCCACGGTGACAGCACCAGCGACGCCGAGAACTGCAGCACGCTGACGGCGCCGACGAGCAGCGTCGAGCGGGTCAGCCGGTACACCACGACGGCGGCGGCGATGTTCTGCAACCACGTGCCGCAGTTCGACGTGAGGTTGCCGAAGAAGTACGGACCAAACGTGCGGTCGGTCAGCAACGCCCGGGAGCTGCGCGTGGGGGTGTCGTGCTGGACGCTCATCGGGCACCGGTCTACCCGTCGCACGCAAGTCGCGCTGCGGCAGCGGCGTACCCTGGGGAGCACACCCAGCGACGGAACCAGGAGCAACGCATGCGCGAGGCAGTGGTGGTGGAAGCGGTCCGGTCGGCGGTCGGCCGGCGCGCCGGCGGGTTGAAAGACACCCACCCGGCCGACCTGCTGGGGGCGGTGCTCGCCGGCCTGGTCGAGCGCAGCGGCATCGATCCGGAGGTGGTCGACGACGTCGTCACGGGCTGCGTCGACCAGGTGGGCGAGCAGTCGCTGAACGTCGGGCGCAACGCGTGGCTGGGCGCCGGCCTTCCCGAGTCGGTCCCCGCCACGACGCTTGACCGCCAGTGCGGCTCGTCGCAGCAGGCGGCGCACTTCGCCGCCCAGGGCGTGATCGCCGGCGCCTACGACGTCGCGATCGCCTGCGGCGTGGAGTCGATGACCCGGGTGCCGATGATGTCGAACATCGGTGGGGCCAACCCCTTCGGTGAGGGGATGCTCGCGCGCTACAACGGCAACCTCGTCCCGCAGGGGCTGTCGGCAGAGATGATCGCCGCGAAGTGGGGCATCAGCCGCGAGGAGTGCGACGCGCTCGCGCTCGAGTCACATCGCCGTGCAGCGGCGGCGGCTGACAGCGGCCGCTTCGACAACGAGATCCTGCCGATCAAGGTCACGCGCGACGACGGCAGCGTCGAGGAGCTCACCGCCGACGAGGGCATCCGGCGGACGACCTCGGCCGAGAAGCTCGCCGGCCTCAACCCGGCCTTCTACAGCGAGGACGTCGCGGGGCGATACCCCGACCTGCAGTGGGTCGTCACCGCGGGCAACTCCAGCCAGATCTCCGACGGCGCCGCCGCGCTGCTGGTGATGACCCCGGAGAAGGCCGCCGAGCTGGGCCTGACCCCACGCTGGCGCTTCCACAGCTTCGCCCTGGCAGGCACCGACCCCATCACCATGCTGACCGGACCCATCCCGGCCACGCAGAAGGTGCTCGCCAAGGCCGGGATGACCGTCGGCGACATCGACCACTTCGAGATCAACGAGGCCTTCGCCACCGTGGTCGCCGCGTGGCTGCGCGAGACGGGCGCCGACCCTGCACGGGTCAACCCCCGCGGTGGCGCCATCGCCCTGGGCCATCCGTTGGGCGGCTCGGGAGCGCGGCTGATGACCACGATGCTGCACGCGCTGGAGCAGGACGGCGGACGCTTCGGCCTGCAGAGCATGTGCGAAGGCGGCGGGCTGGCCAACGCGACGATCGTCGAACGGCTGGGGTAGTGCTGCGACGCCTGTTCTGGCCGGTCGTCGGCCTCGGCGTGCTGCTGGTGGTCCTGGGCGTCGTCGAAGCGCGCTACGTCTTCGCCCCGTTGCTCGGCCTGTTCATCTGGCGATTCGGGATCGCCTCGTTCGGCTCGCTGCGTCAGGGGGCGGCGCACATCCCCGACGGGCCGGCGCAGCCCGTGGACCTGACCACCGAGCGGATCACCTACTGGTGCGGTGGGTGCGGCGCCGAGCTGTTGCTGCTCACGCGAGGGGCGGAGGTTGCGCCGCGTCACTGCGGGGAAAAGATGCACCAGCGCCACGAGGTCGCCGGCCACCCCCGATGACTCCACAGATGTGGGAAAGTCTGTGGAGAATCACACGGGGGGAATTTCTGGCGATGGGTTTTCCCCGATTGGGGAGAACGTTGGGGATTTCGTCCGTCAACGCCACTGGCTGAGCAGCAGCAGCCCTCCCGCCATCAGCACGAACCCGCCGACGAGCACCCAGTTGCGGGCCGCGGCCGGGAACAGGTCGGGTACGAGGTAGGACAGGATGATCAGCACGATGCCGATGCCGATCACCGCGAGCCCCACGATGGGCAGCCACCTGGGGCTGGCCTTGGGCTTGGGCGGCTTGGGGGGCGTGTACATGGACCGCTTGGACTTGGACCGTGGCACTGGCGCTCTCCTGGACCGTCTTCGGGGGCCGGATGGTACCGTTCGACAGTGGCGGCCTTGGACGACAACCTCACCGATGACACCCCGCGTTCCGGGGGTGGGGCCGCACGGCGCGTGGCGGTAGGGCTGACCGCGGGGTTGCTCGTGACGATCATCGCGGTGTCGGCACGCACGGATCCTGGCCCGGTGGAACCGCGCACCGGCCGCCGTGTCGAGCTGGTCGAGCTGATCCGTGCCGAGCAGGAGCGGACCAAGGAGCTGGAGGCCACCGTCGCCCAGCTGAGCGCAGAGGTGGTGCGCTACGAGTCCCGGGAGGTCGACGGCGCGCAGCGCATCGCCCGGCTGCAACGGCGCATCGACCGCATCTCGGCCGCGGCGGGCGTTGCCGCCGTGCGGGGTCCCGGCGTCCGGGTGGTGCTGACCGACTCGGCGCTGGACACCGCCCCTACGGGCAACCTCAACGACCTGGTGATCCACGAGGAGGACCTGCAGGCGGTCATCAACGCCCTGTGGGCGGGCGGGGCCGAGGCGATAAGCGTCAACGGTCAGCGCATCCTGGCGACGACCGCCATCCGGTGTGTCGGCAACACGCTGCTGCTGCACGGGGCGGTGTACTCGCCGCCGTACGAGATCCAGGCGGTCGGCGACGACGTGGCACTGCAGGCCGAGCTGGCGCGCGACCCGGGCGTCGAGCGGTTCCGGGGGGCCGTCCGCCAGTTCAAGCTGGGCTTCACCACCGAGGTGGTCGACGAGCTGACGATCCCCGCCTACGACGGGGCTGCCGCTTTAGCCGTCGCCCAGCCCGCCGAGGAAACGTAGATGAGCGTTGCGTTGAACCGGATGCTGCGAGGCCTGGGCTGGCTGTTCATCGCCACCGGCGTGGTGGTGCTGCTGTACCTGGTCTACTCGCTGTTCTATACCAACCGCGCCACGGCCGAGGCGCAGCGCGACCTCGGCTCGGAGTGGGACCTGTACCTGCGCGAGGGAGCGGACGACGGCGACGGTGGCGACGACGCGGGACGCTCGACCCCCAACCCGGGCGGCGCCGTGGCCGCTCTGGAGTTCCGCCGCCCTGGTCAGGACGAGCCGATCGTCCACGACGAGCCCCTGTACGTGGTCAACGGGGTCAGCCTGGCCGATCTGCAGCGGGGCCCGGGGCACTACCCGGGCACCGCTCTCCCAGGGGAGAAGGGCAACTTCGCCGTGGCCGGTCACCGCACGACGTACGGTGCGCCGTTTTTCAACCTCGACCAGCTGCGCCGCGGTGACGAGGTGGTGGTGACCGCGCGCGACGGGAAGCAGTACACCTACAAGGTGCGCGCGCAGGAGATCGTGATGCCGGGGGAGACGTGGGTGATCGAGCCGGACCCGCTCGAGCGGGGCCGGCCGTTGCTGACGCTCACCACCTGCAACCCTCGGTTCTCCAACGCCCAGCGGCTCATCGTCTTCGCGGAGCTGACGGCGTGAACCGCCTGGTCAAGCTCATCATCGGGCTGGCCCTGTTCGCGGTCGTGGTGCTGGTGCTGTTCGAGTACGTCTTCCCGTGGGTCGACGAGAACCTCATCACCGACCCCGTCATGGAATCGCAGGGCCGGCCGGCGCTGACGCTTGGCTGACGCGCGCCTGTACGAGAAGGCCTGCGCCTGGGCCGAACGGCGCCGTCTTCGCATCGCCGGCCGCAACCCGTGGGTGGTGGCGGTCAACGTGGCGCGCAACTCCGCCGACGACCGCGTCGGCGGGCTGGCCGCGGAGATGGCGTTCTGGGCGATGCTGTCGTTCTTCCCGTTGATCGTGACCATGGCTGCGGTGCTGGGTTACGCAGAGCGGTTCATCGGGCCCGAGCCGATTGAGCGGGGCCGGCACGCGGTGGTCTCGGCGTTGTCGGTGGTGTTCAGCGGTGAGCTGCTGCGGGAGGTCGTCGACCCCTTCGTCGCCGGGTTGCTGACCGCCGAGCGCGGCGGGGTCGCGCTGACGAGCCTGGCGGTGGCGCTGTTCCTGGCTAGCAGGGTGTTCACTGCAACGATCCGCGCGCTGGATCTCGCGTATCGCGTTCCGGAGCGCCGCGGCCTGCTGGTGCAGCGACTGCTCGCGCTGGCCCTGGCGGTGGGGTTCATCATCGTGAGCACGACGACCCTGCTGCTCATGGTCGTCGGGCCGATGCTTGGCGCCGGGCGGGAGCTGGCGGACCGTCTCGGCCTCGGGCGCGCCTTCGAGCTGACGTGGACGCTGGCACGCTGGCCGTTTCTCGTCGCGGCGATGATCGCGTTCCTGGCCGTCGTGTACCGCTATGGCCCGGCGGCCGCCAACCGTCTGCGTGACTGTCTGCCTGGTGCGGTTGTCGGCGTCGTGGCATGGCTGCTGGCGACGGTCGGTCTGCGGGTGTACCTGGCGGCGGGCGGCGGCGGCACTCCGGAGATCGCAACCGAGGACCAGGCCGTGGCGGTGGTCGGCCGCGTGGTCGGCGCGCTGGTGGCGGCAATGCTGTGGGTGTTCCTGGCGGGAGTGGCGATCCTGGCCGGCGGCGAGCTCAACGCGGAGCTGGCCCGGCAGCGCCCCGTTCTGCGAAGCGTGCGTGACCCCGACGCATCAGGGACAATGCCCGCCGACGGCTGACGGACTCCAGGAGACGAACGAGCGTGGCGGACCAGGACGTCGGCGGCGCGCCGCAGGACCCTGAGGACGCTCCCGCCAAGAAGGCGGTCGCCAAGAAGGCGCCGAGCAAGAAGACCTCGGCCAAGAAGGCGCCGGCGAAGAAGGCCCCCGCCAGGAAGGCCCCGGCGAAGAAGGCGGCGCCACAGAAGGCTGCGGCCAAGAAGACCGCCGCCAAGGCGACCAAGACGCCCAAGAAGACGACGGCGAAGCGGTCTCGCGCCACCCCCGCCACCACGTCCAGGACGCAGGCCGCCAAGACCGCCGATGCGGCCGTCCCGTCCCCACCCGACACGCCGGCGCCGGCGCCCGACACCGTCGAGCCCGCGCGGCGGTTTCCCCCGGATCCCGAGCAGCTGTCGCGCCCGTGGCTGGCCTCGTACCCACCGCTGGTGCCGGCGACCTATCCGTACCCGGACGTGCCCCTGACACGACTGCTCGACGATGCCGCGAAGGACTTCCCGGACTCGCCGGCCGTCGAGTTCATGGGGACGACGCTGACCTACCGACGCCTGCACGAGCAGGTGGACCGCTTCGCCAGCGCATTGCAGGCACTGGGGGTCCAACCAGGTGACCGTGTCGGCATCGCCATGGCGAACTGCCCGCAGCACGTCATCGCGTTCTTCGCGGTGCTGCGCGTCGGTGGCGTCGTCGTGGCGCTCGATCCGGCGGCCGACAGCGACACCCTCGGCCGGCGCATCAACGACACCGGCTGCTCGGTGCTGGTGGTGCTCGACCCGGTGTATGCCTCGGTCGCGGAGCTCAAGGGCCGGGTGCCGACCGTCCAGCACGTCGTGGCGACGGCGATCGCCGACATGCTCCCGCCGCTCGCCTCGGCGCGGTTCCACCTGCGCCACCGGCGCAACCCGCAGCTGGTGCACAAGATCGCCCAGTCCGAGGGCGTGCTGCGCTTCTCCGAGCTGGTCCGCCGGCACCCGCCGACGGTCACCCAGCACCCCTTGGTGCCTGAGCGCGACCTTGCGGTGCTGGCGTTCGAACCGGGCGGTGCTCGCGCCGTGATGCTGACGCACCGCAACTTGCTTGCGAACGTGTTCCAGCTCCGGCTGTGGATCCCGGACGTGCAGGCCGGCCGCGAGGTCATCCTGTGCGCCGTGCCGCTGCACCAGCCGTTTGGCGTGACCGCCGGCCTGAGCCTGTCGGTGCTCAGCGCGGCCACGATGGTGCTGGTGCCCTCGGAGGATCGCAGCGAGGTGCTGTCCGCAGCCGACCGTCGGCATCCCACGCTGTTCCCGGCCACCCGGGCGATGGTCGAAGGTGTGGTCGACGGCGGCGGGCTGCGCAAGCACGACCTCACCTCCATCCGCGCCTGCCTGTGCGATGCCAACCTCGACCCCGAGACGGTCAAGCAGTTCGAGGACGCCAGTGGCGGACGGCTCCGAGAGGGACTCGCGGTGTCCGAGGCGTCGCCCATGACGCACGCGAACCCGATCTACGGCAAAGCGAAGGCCCACCGCATCGGCCTGCCGCTGACAGACACGCAGTGCGCCCTGGTGGACCCGCAGGACCGCAGCCGTCTGGCCGAGCCGGGTGCTGCCGGCGAGCTGGCGGTGTCCGGACCGCAGGTCTTCGCCGGCTACTGGAACCGCCCCGACGACACCGCCGGCGTGCTGGTCGACGGCTGGCTGCTGACGGGGCGTCTCGCCGAGGTCGACGACGACGGCTACTACTGCGTCACTGGCGAGGTCAGGCGATGAGGCCGCGCGTGTTCATCGTCGACAACTACGACAGCTTCACCTACAACATCGCCCAGGAGCTGGGGGAGCTTGGAGCCGAGGTCGAGGTCCAGCGCCACGACGCGTTCACCGTCGAGGAGCTCGCCGCCTTGGCCCCCGACGGCATCGTCATCTCTCCGGGCCCCGGGACACCCGCCGACGCCGGCCTGTCCAACGACGTGATCCGGCGGTTCGCCGGCGAGACGCCGCTGCTCGGTGTCTGCCTCGGTCACCAGTGCATCGCCGAGGTCTACGGCGGGACGATCGTGCGGGCCCCGGAGCTGGTCCACGGCAAGACTTCCCTGATCGCCCACGACGACCGCGGTGTGTTCGCCGGGCTGCCGCAGCCGTTCGACGCGACCCGCTACCACTCGCTGGTGGTCGACCCGGCGACCGTCCCGAACGACCTGGAGGTCACCGCCACGACGGCGAACGGGCTGATCATGGGGCTGCGCCACCGTGAGGTCGCGGTGGAGGGCGTGCAGTTCCATCCCGAGTCGATCCTGACCAACGCCGGCATGGACCTGCTCGCCAACTTCCTCCGCACCCTCCCGGCCCACCAGCCCACCTGACCTCGGCCGCGGACCCCGAACGCCTCGCCCGAGCCGGTTTCACCGATACGTTCGGCCGGATAGTCGGCTTACCGCATCAGTG
>DATLGM010000070.1:0-2385 GCA_035540515.1 Egibacteraceae bacterium
CGGCGTCCGCGTGGCGGCACGCACCTGGGTCACCGACCCACCCCGGCCCGAGCCGATCGTCGCGGTGCACGGGCTGGTGGTCTCCAGCGCCTACATGGCGCCGCTCGCCGACCGGCTCAGCGACCACCGCGACGTCTGGGCGCCCGACCTGCCGGGGTTCGGGGCCAGCGACAAGCCCGACCACGTGCTGGACGTCCGTGAGCTCGGACGCGCCCTGGCCGGCTGGATCGACGCCGCCGGCCTGCGCGACGTCGTGTTGCTCGGCAACTCGTTCGGCTGCCAGATCGTCGCGGAGACGACGCTGCAGCGGCCCGACCTGGTGTCGCGGATGGTGCTGCTCGGACCGACGATGCAGCCGCGGCTGCGGTCGGTGCCCAAGCAGCTGCGCCGCTGGCGCAAGGAGCAGAAGACGCAGTCGGCCCGGCTCAAGGCGCTGCAGGTCCGCGACTACGCCAAAGCCGGCATCCCCCGCGCCATCACGACCTTCCGCCACGCGCTGCACGACCGCATCGAAGACAAGCTGCCGCTGCTCGAGCAGCCGACCCTGGTCGTCCGCGGCACCGACGACCCGATCGTCGAGCAGGACTGGGTCGAGACCGTCGTCGGCCTGCTGCCCGACGCCGAGCTCGCGGTCCTGCCCGGCGCAACGCACGCGATCAACCACGAGCAGCCCGCACAGACCGCCCGCGCCGTCGGGCGCTTCCTACACACGAGGTGAACCCAAAAGACCATGCCCTCCCCTCCAGGCTTCGTCGCCAACTTCGACTCCGCCACCGCCATGACGATGGCCACCGCCGCGTTCCTGCGCGGCGAGGACTGGCCGGCGCTCGGCAACCCCGAGCCGCTCAAGCCGCTCGCCGCCCGAGCCAACGTCCTGCCGACGAAGGTGCGTGAGAAGGCGTTCATCCTCGGCGGCGCCTCGGAGATCACCAGACCCGGACGGGTCGGCAAGATCCACATCGACGACGTCGCGGACTGGATCGCCGAGGAGTACCCCGAGCGGCGCTACCCGGCGGTGAGCGTCGGATCGTCGTCGGGCGCCGGCGTGTACCTCAACGCCGCACTCGGCAGCCCCTGGTTGCCGCAGACGCTGCTGCTACCGGTCGGTCAGCGCGTGCACCCCGATGACCCGCAGACCGCGATGGAAAAGGGCAAGGAACCCGCCGCGGATCTGCTCGAGGCCAATCCCGACTGGCAGCTGCACCACATGCACGACGCGAACCAGGACCGGCTGATGGTCCGGGCACTGACGTACTTCCGCGTCAAGCGGCGCCGTCTGGGCGACGGCTACGAGCGGTTCATCGTCGACCGTCTCCCGCCCGGCCGCACGCTGCTGCTGATGGAGTGCAAGGCCCGTTGGAAGACCACGCGCATGGGCGACCGGTACGTGTACCAGCACGGCGCCATGGGCGGCGCGACGCAGGAGGAGTTCCATCGCGGCAGCGAGCGGGTCGCCGAGTACCTCGAGCGGTACGACTCGCCGGTTCGCGAGTGGGACGGCCCCGAGCCGGACACGGAGAGCCCCGAGGCGGAGTGGGGGTTCGAGGAGTCGCTGCGCGACGATGTCGTGCGACTCGCCCGCGAACGGCGCTACCGGGTCCGCCGCGTGATCTTCGAAGACCCTGACAGCCTGTCGCCGCTGGTCGCGGACCTGTACCGGTGGTGGTACCGGCGCCGGCGCATCCCCGCGAACCGGCTGCTGATCTCGTCGTTCGTCATCAACGACCCGTACTGGACGCTGCGGACCGGGTCCACGCCGTTCTGGATGAAGTTCAACATGCAGCCCTCGGTCGACGCGGTGAATGCCTACCTCGACTCGACCGACCCGTTCGACGAGATCCACCTGATGCTGTTCCAGCACGGGGTGCGCGCGGTCGGGCTGCCGCCGAAAGAGGCGTGGACCGACATCCTGGCGCGGGCGCGGAAGTTCGGGCGCCCCGCCGGCGCCGACCTCGACGAGTTCCCCTACGACTTCGCGCAGTTCGCCAAGTACCACGACGCCCTGCAGGCGATCCCTGCCCGCTATCCCCTGCCGCGACCGCTGACGCTGGACGAGCTCGACGAGTTCCTGTCTCAGGCCGGCGACTACGAGGGCGTGACGTTCGAGGACATCGACCCGTGAGGTTCCCGCCGCCGGCTGGGCTGGCGGCGTACGGGGTGCTGGCGGCGGCCGTCACGGTCCTGACGGCCGCCGGGGTGCTGCCGCAGTGGCCCGGCGTGCTGCATCTGGTGGCGCTGCCGCCGCTGGACGTGTTCGCCGATACCCGGCTGCTGGTGACGCGCGCGCCGAGCTACGGCTGGTTCGCCGGCGGGCTGGTGGTCTCGGCGGCGGTGCGGATCACCGTGTGGGCCCTGCTCGCCGGCGAGCGGGGGCGGCCGGCGAGC
>DATLGM010000071.1:0-3073 GCA_035540515.1 Egibacteraceae bacterium
GGCGGAGCGGTCTCGCACCGGTGGCGGTAGCGGGGGCGGCGGCGGTGGCGGTGGCGGCGAGGCGCCCGCGAGCTCCCCGACGGCCATGCAGTGGCCGGCCAACGGACCCAAGACCAGCGACTACGGCTGGCGGACGCACCCGATCTTCGGCACCAGGCGCTTTCACGCCGGCATTGACATCGGCTCCGGCTACGGCGCACCGATCGTCGCCGCACTCGGCGGCACCGTCATCGAGGCAGGCAGCCGCGGCGGCTACGGCAACACCATCATCGTCGACCACGGCGGCGGCCTGACGACCCTGTACGCCCACCAGTCGTCGTTCGCGGTCGCCACCGGCCAGCAGGTCAGCCGCGGTGACACGATCGGCTACGTCGGATCGACGGGCTACTCGACCGGTCCACACCTGCACTTCGAGGTGCGCGTCAACGGCGCGACCCGTAACCCGATGGACTACTTCTAGCTCCTCCTGGGTCTGACAAGGCGTCGCGTCTGGGGCGGGCCGGCGTCCGCATGCGCGGAGCCCTCGGGCAATCGGCCAACAGGCAGCAACCGGTCGGGCGTGGCACGCTGGCTGACATGCTCGCCCGCATCACCGCCGTCCTGTGCAGCCTGGTCCTGGTGGCCGGTGTCGGTGTGGCGTCGTTCGAGGCGGGTGCCCGCAGCGCCGGCGGTTCCACGCCGGCGGCGTCGACGTCCAGTGGCGGCTCGCTGCAGTTCCTGGAGGAGATCCTGCACACGCTGGACCGCGACGCGGTCCGGGCCCCCGACGACCAGGCGCTGATCGACGCGGCGGTCGAGGGGCTGCTGGGGGCGCTGGACGACCCCTACGCCCGCTACTACGACGAGGACGCCTTCGACGACCTCAACGCCATGCTCGACGGTGGCTTCTCCGGCATCGGCATCGTGTTGGAGGAGCGGCCGGCGGGTCTCGTGGTGATGTCGGTGTTCGAGGACACGCCGGCAGCGCGCGCAGGCATCGAGGAGGGGGAGCGGATCACCTCGGTGGACGGCACCCCCGTGGGCGACCGACCCATCGACGTGATCGTCGAGCAGATCAAGGGTGACGAGGGCACCGAGGTGACGCTGGGGCTGGCGGGCGGGTCGGAAGGCCGGCGGGAGGTGACGCTGGTACGTGAGCGCATCGAGCTGCCCAACGTGGAATACGAGGTCCTCGAGGACGGCAGCGGGTACGTGCGGCTGCGTCAGTTCACCACCGGCGCGGGCGACAAGGTCCGGTCGGCGGTCGACGAGCTGGTCGAGCAAGGCGTCCCCGGCGTCGTGCTCGACCTCCGTGGGAACCCCGGTGGTCTGCTCAGCGAAGCCGTCAACGTCGCGAGCGTGTTCATCGAAGAGGGCGCCATCGTGGACGTCAAGGAGCGCGGCGAGCAGCGACGCACCTTCTCGGCCAAGGGTGACGCCGTCGAGGGCCTGCCCCTGGTGGTGCTGATCAACAAAGGCTCGGCCAGCGCCAGTGAGATCGTCGCCGGCGCAATCCAGGACTCCGAGCGTGGGACCCTCGTCGGCGTCCCCACCTTCGGCAAGGGCACCGTGCAGACCATCCACCGTCTCGACGCCGGCGGGGGCGTGAAGTACACGACGGCTGAGTACTTCACTCCTTCCGGTGACTCGATCGAAGGCGAAGGGGTTCGCCCCGACCGCCGGGTGGCGGGTGCGGAGGCGCAGCTGGCGGCGGCGCAGGAGACGCTGGCGGCGATGATCGCCGGTGGCGATCCCGAGACCAGCTGACGGCGCGGGGCGACACCATGGCCAAGGCCAAATCCAAGGACACCGACGCGATCGCGGTCAACCGCCGCGCGCGGTTCGACTACGAGATCGACGAGACCATCGAGGCCGGCCTCGTGCTGGTCGGCACCGAGGTCAAGAGCCTGCGCGCCGGCAAGGCTTCCATCGCCGAGGCGTTCGCCACGGTCCGCGGCGGCGAGGCGTGGCTGGTGCAGGCGCACATCCCGGAGTACGAGTTCGGCAACCGCGCCAACCATGACCCCACGCGCCACCGCAAGCTGCTGGTCCACCGCCGCGAGCTCGACCGCATGGCGAAGTTCACCCAGGAGCAGGGGCGGACCTTGGTGCCGATGAAGCTGTACTGGAAGCGCGGCCGCGCCAAGCTGCTCATCGGCCTGGGGGTCGGAAAGGCGCACCACGACAAGCGTCAGGACCTCGCCCGCAAAGACGCCGACCGCCAGATCCAACGGGCCCTGCGCGACCGCCAGAAGGCCTGACCCCCAGAATGACGACCCTTGGCGGGCGGTGGATGACGCTGTCACGGGGTGGCCCTACACTGGTGAGGCAACCCAAGATCTGGGGGTGACTGGCTTCGACAGGTGCTGGTCGATCCCGGAAGAGCGAGCCGAGCACGTCACGTCAACTCGCAAAACTGCGTGGCAAACCAACAAGTGCCAACGAACCTGTTGCACTGGCGGCCTAACTAGCCACCCGTCCGCCCTCACTTGCCTGGGGTGAGGGGTCGGGCGTCGCATCCAGGCTCCACTCGCCGGCTTCTCACCGCGGGCCGGCGGGGACACCGCAGCGGTGTACGGCTGCCAGGGGGTCTGGACTCAGGACCCGGTAGCCCGACAATCCACTGAGTCCTACGCTCGTAGCGCTTTCGGAGTCGAGGCATCTGGACCGGGGTTCGATTCCCCGCACCTCCACCAATGGCTTCCGCCACGGTCACCATCCCCGCCCGGTTCAACGGCCCGCCGACATCCGCCAACGGCGGGTACGCGTGCGGGGCGCTGGCCGTCCATCTGGACGGCACTGCCGAGGTGACGCTCCGGCTGCCTCCACCGCTGGAGCGGCCGCTGGACCTGACCGTCGACGCGGAGCGAGCCCTTCTGCACGACGGTGAGCTGCTCATCGCCGAGGCGCGTCCCTCCGGTGTCGATCTCGCCCCACCCCGCACCGTGACCCCGGACGAGGCCGCACGCGCCACCGGGGGCTACGACGGCTTCACGCGTCATGCCTTCCCGACGTGCTTCGTGTGCGGGCCCCAACGGGCGGCCGGCGACGGCCTGCGGCTGTTTCCCGGTCCCGTCGACGGTGCCGACGGCAT
>DATLGM010000072.1:0-2637 GCA_035540515.1 Egibacteraceae bacterium
CCACGACGGCCCCGTGGCGCCCGGCCGACGACGCGACGACAGGCCGGCGTGCGCTCATCGCAGCCGGGATGAGGCCAGGACGCTGAGCAGGTGGCCGCCGGCCACGATCGCGGCGACGGGCACCAGCACCAGCGCGAACCATCGCGACCCCGCCAGCGAACCGGTCGCCAGGTCCACCACGGCGATCACCACCGCCACCATGGTCAGCTCCTGCGCGCCGATGATCCGGTGGAACGGGACGATGCGCGCGACCCGCCGCAGCCGTGCCAGTCCCGATGCCCGGGGCGCCGACACCTCGTCGCTGTCTTCGACCTTGGGCAGCCCGGCGACCGCGCGGGCGACGTGGACGAGGTCGGTCTCGGCTTTGTTCATCAGCACGAAGACCGCGCCGAGCAGGCCCCAGGTTGTCCAGCCGCCGATCGTCGCGTAGCCGCCGTCGGCGCGGACCCCGATGGCGATGAGCAACCCCGCCTCGGTGACGTAGTGACCGATGCGGTCCAGGTAGACGCCGCTGGGGCCGGTCGTCTGGCGCCACCGCGCGATCTCACCGTCGGTGCAGTCCAGCAGCTGCTGCAGCTGGATGAGCAGCAGTGCGCCCACGGCGGTCCACACGCCGGGGACGGCGAGCACGGCGGCGGCAGCCACGCCCGAAAGGATCATCCCCCACGTCACGGCGTCGGGGGTCACCGGGGTCGGCAGCAGCAGCCGTGTCAGGTAGATCGAGATGTGGCGCATGTACAGCCGGCCCGCCCAGTGCTCGCCGCTGGCGCGGCCCATGATCGTGTCGGGCTGGCAGACCGCGCGCAGCTCAGCGATCGAAGGCTTCGACGAACGCATCCACCTTCCTTCGGATCTCGTCGGGTTCCATCGCCAGGTGCTCGAGGATCGTGAAGCGGTCCGGTCGCGTCCCCGGCGCGGCGACGACCGCGTCGACGAACTGGCCCGTGGACAACCCGAGGTCTGCGGGCAGCCGGGGAACTTCGAAGTGACGGAAGCAGCGGTCGATGTGTGGCAGGGCGGCATCGTCGCGCAGGAACGACGCGAACATCGCCCCCACGGCGACGACCTCGCCGTGCAGACCGGCATCGGGGAACAGCGCGTCGATGGCATGCCCGATCTCGTGGCAGCCGCCGCTGCACGGCCGGCTGTTGCCGGCCACCGACATCGCCATGCCCGACAAGAACAGCGCTTCGGCGAGCGTGGTCAGCAGGGGGTCGCTGTCCAGCGGCTCGGTCCGGTTCAGCAACGCCTCGGCGGCGCTGCGCGCGAACGTGACCGCCAACCCGTCGACGACCTCCCCCCGCTGCTCGGCCGCCAGCTGCCAGTCGGCGATCGCCGAGACGTTGCTGACGACGTCGCCGATGCCCGATCGCGTGTGGCGCGCCGGGGACTCGCGCACTAGGTTCAGGTCGACGATCACCGCGATCGGGATGTGGACCCCGAACGACGCCTTCCGGCCGTGCGCGTCCAGCGACGCGACGGGAGAGGCGAGACCGTCGTTGGACAGGTTCGTGGCGACGGCCACGAACGGCAGCCCCAGCATGCTGGCCGCGTACTTCGCGACGTCGAGGGTCTTGCCGCCCCCGATGCCGACGAGTGCGTCGTGGAACTGCCCGCGCAACGCGGCGATCAGCTCGTGCGCGCTCTCGAGCGAGCCGCCGCTGAGCTGGAACGTGGACGCGTTGGGCATGCTCGCCCGCAGCTCCTCCGCCAGCGACTCGCCCTGGCCGGGGCCGACGGCGATCGCCACGTCGCCGCCCGCCGAGATCCGCCCGTCGGCCAGCAGCGGCTCGAGCTGGGACACCGCGCCGGCGCGGATGTGCACGGCCACCGGCGTGGAGACGGTGCGCGCCAGCAGCGGCATCAGCCCACCCCCTTGCGCTGTGCCTGCATGATCTCGCGAGCCCTGGCGAGGTCGTCGTGGTTGTCCACCTCGACCCACGCGCACTGGCCGATCGACGCAGTGCAGATCGTCTCGCCCCAGTCGGCGTACTGCTGGTAGCCGTCTTCGTAGTACAGCGTGGTGTCGCGCTCGAAGGTTGCCTGCAGGGCGTCGGCCAACCGCGGACCGGCGTCTGGCTCGATCAGGGTGACCCCGATGTACTCGCCGTCCGCCGCGGCCGGGTCGATGCCCTTGTTGATCGTCTGCAGGTGTCCCTGGCCGTCCAGGACGACTTTCATCTCCTCCTCGGCCAGGGCCTTGCGGTCGTCCACCGCCAGCAGCACGCCGGCGCGGCCGCGCGCGTCGAGCAGCACGCGCTCGACGGCGCTCGGGTGCACGGTGTCGCCGTTGACGACGATGGCACCGTCGGCGAACGCGTCGCGCGCCAACCACAGTGAGTACGCGTTGTTCCACACGTCGTGCTTGTCGTTGTGGACCAGGTCCAGGCCAACGCCGTACCGCTGCTGCAGCGCCGGCACCCGCTCGGCGACCTCGCCGGCGGCGTGGCCCACAACGACGATCGCACGGTCCAGCCCCACCTCCGCGAAGTTGGCGACGGCCAGCTCGAGGATCGACCGGTCGCCGTCGACGGGCAGCAGCGTCTTGGGCAGGGCATCGGTGAGCGGCCGCAGCCGCGTGCCGCCGCCCGCGGCTAGGACGATGCCGATCATGCGTTCCTCAGGTAGGGATGGGGG
>DATLGM010000073.1:0-6779 GCA_035540515.1 Egibacteraceae bacterium
CCCGTAGCCGGTGGTCCACAGCGCCCGCGGGGCGCGCACCTCCGCCCAACCGAGCGCGGTGCCGGCGGCGGTCAGCGCCACGACGCTGTACGTCGCCATCGACGAGAAGCGGCTGACCAGCGTTGCTCCACCGACCGGGTCGTCCTCCAGGCGCCGGCGGCGCATTGCCATGGCCAGCAGCACCAGCCCGCCGAACCACGCGGCGGCGGCGACGGTGTGGACGATGTCAGCGGTGACGACCAGCCACCGCGGGTCGGTTGAGGCCGTGTGACCCGTCAGGGCGAACGCGCCCATCGTCATGATCGCGCCCGCGGCCGCGGTGACGACTGCCCAGTCGTCCCACAGGCGGCGTCCGCCGACGATCAGCAGGACGGTGCCGATGACCAGCGCCGCGGTGCTGATGCCGTAGGTCGACGTGGCGACGCCGGCCAGTGCCGACGGATCGATCATCGCGCGCATCCCCAGGCCCGTCACCAGGGCTGCCTGCACGCCCACCCCGATCAGCGTGACGACCAGTGTCGCCACGGCGGCGCGGACGACGACCGCGGTCAACACTGGCCGCTCGTCGGTGGCTCGGTCGTGGATCCAGATCAGAAACAGCGCGCCCCCGGCGGCCAGCAGCGCGGCCGCGTACTGCAGGAACCGGACTGCGGCGGCTGCGGTCTGCATGCCCGTCTCGGAGGTGCCGGCGAGGATCTGGTCGATCGCCGCCTCGTCGGCGGTGGCCTCGCCGATGGTGAACACGAACGCGCCCTGCACCGGGTGCGAGTCCGCCGAGATCACCCGGTACGACACCACGTACGTGCCCTCGGCGAGGTCCGGTTCGAGGGCGACGGAGACGTTGGGCCCCTGCGCCGAGGCGTCGCCCCGGTCGACGCGGACCGCTTCGCTGTTGAACACGCGGACGCCACCAGGAGTTGTGGAAACCGGCTCGTTGAACTCCAGCGACACCTCGGCGGGGCCGGCGTCCAGGGCGTCGCCGTCGGTCGGCGTGGTGCTGCGCAGCACGGCGTGGGCGGACGCCGGGCCCGCCAGCGTGACGAGCAGCGCGAGGGCGGCGAGCAGCAACAGGAGCAGTCGGCGGGGAGTCATGAGTCCTCACCGGCCAGGGCGGCCGGACGTGGGAGCGGGTTTGGCTATTGTCGCATCACGTGACGCTGGCCCCGACCCGCCGCCCCGTTCATGGTGTCGGCCATCACGAACAGTCCGAGCGCACCGAGCAGGACGGGGATGTGCGACGCCTCGTCCAGCGCCCGGGCTGCGGATCCCGCCAGCGCGGTGGTCGAGCCGCTGACGGTCAGGACGGCCGCGACGACCGCCACCGGCACCAGGCCGCGCAGGTACCGCTCCGGCCGCCAGGCGGCGAGGAGGAAGCCGGCGGACAGTGCGGCCTCGAACGCGATCAGGTCACGGACGGAGTGGCTGGCCGCCGGTCCGAACATGCCCAGCGCGGTTGCGGCGGCCAGCACCAGGCCCAGCGCCCCCGCCGCGGCGAGCAGGATCCTGGCGACATGCCGCTGGCGGCGCTCACCGCGTGCGGCTGACGCGGGCCGTCGAGAGAACGCCTGGATGGCGTTGGTGATCACGTCGGGGCTCCCGGCGGGCCGCAGCGCCATGCGGCGGGTTGCACCGTTGACCGTTGCCTCCCACGACGCGCAGTCGCCGCAGTCGTCGACGTGGGCGCGCAGCTGGGTGTCGGGCAGCGCCTCGCCGTCGGTGAACGCCGACAGCCAGGTGCGTGCCTCGGTGCAGTCAGTGGGCATCCGCAAGCTCCAGATCCACCTCGGTGAGGGTCGCGACGAGCCGTTCACGGGCACGGAACACCCGGGAGCGGATCGTGCCGACGCGGCAGCCGGCCACCTCGGCGGCCTCGTCGTAGGTCAGTCCCAGCAGCTGGGTGAGCACAAAGGCCTGCCGCTGATCGAGCGGCAAGCCGCGCAGCAGCAGCTGCGTCTCGACGGTTCCGGCGTGACCGTCGTGCGACGGCTCCGTCACGTCGATGGTCTGGTGGCGGTGGCGGGTCTCGCGACGCAGCATCGCGCTGCAGCACCGGCGGGCGATGACCAGCAGGTAGACCCGGGCGGGGCACCCGCCGCGGAACCGGCGGATGGCGGTGACCGCCCGCAGGAACGTCTCCTGTGCGGCTTCCTGGGCCAGGTGCGGGTCGCCGAGCAGCGCCTGGCAGTACCGCCAGACGTCGTCTTGCAGCAGGCGACACAGGGTTGCGAACGCGTCAGCGTCGCCGCGCGCGGCCTGTGCGGCGGCAGCGTCGGCCAACGCGTCGCGCTGGGCTGTGCTCATGTGCAAGGGGTGCCTCCCGCGGCCGAAATAGTTCCCTCGGCCTTTGCAACGAATCCGCCAGGCGTTCGTTACGACGCCGTCAACGGGATTGCCGCCCCGTTCACCGGCCAGGAATCGCCCGACGCCAGCCACGCCACGACTTTGGCGACCGCGCGAGGTGGCAACCAGCGGCTGTGGTCGGCGTCAGGCATCGCCGCCCGGTTCGCCGGCGTGTCGAGGATGTCGGGGATGATGGCGTTGGCCGTGCGACCGGAGCCGCCGAGCTCCGTGGCCAGCGTGCCGACCAGCGACAGCACCCCGGCCTTCGCCGCGCTGTACGCCGCCTGGCCGCCGGCGGGAACCACCGCCGTCTTGGATCCCACGAGCACGACGCGGCCGCCAGCGTCGCCCATGTGCCGCAACCCCTCGGCGGCCACGACGGTCGCGGTGCGCAGGTTCAGCCGGAGCATCCGCTCGAGCAGCGACAGGTCCTGCAGCTCGGCCACGTCGGTGCCCCCCGCCCAGCCGCCGACCACCGAGCACGCCAGCCACAGCGGCCCCCAGTCGGCGCGCAGCACGTCGAGCAAGGCCGCGAGCTGGTCCATGTCGGCGACGTCGCACTCGGACAGGCGCAGACGCCCGTCGCGGATCGCGTCACCCTGGCTCGCCCGCAGTCGCTCAGCCTCGGACTCGTCGACCCAGGGGACGCAGACCTGCTCGCCGCGGCCCAGCAGGACTTCGGTGACGGCGCTGCCCAGAACACCGCTGCCCCCGGCGACCAGCGCGGTGCGGGGTCGTTCGTGGTCGTACTGCACCGTGGCGCCTTTCGTGGTGTGCGCGGACGACGAGGCACCATGGTCGCATGAAGCCGTTGATCGCCGTGACGACCTGGAAGCGCTACGTCCCGACGTTCTGGGACCCGCGGTCCGGTCTGTACACCTTGTCGGAGCACTACGTCGAGGCGCTGCACCGCGCCGGCGCCGTCCCGCTGATGCTGGCCGACTCCGACCCCGAGGACGCCGAGGCCATCGTCGACGCCGCCCACGGCTTGCTGCTCACGGGTGGCGGCGACATCGACCCGCGGACGTACGGCGAGGTCGACCAGGGTGTGTGCATCGACGTCAATCCGAAGGCCGACGTGACCGAGCAGGCGCTGCTGGCGCGGGCGCGTGACCGGCAGATGCCGGTGCTGGGGATCTGCCGGGGGATGCAGATGATGAACGTCGCGAGCGGCGGAACGATGCGCCAGCACATCATCACGGAGGACGGGCCGCACCTTCCCGAGCCCAAGGAGCCCGAGGCCGTCAAGCGTCACGGTCACGACATCACCTTCACGCCGGGTACCCGGCTTGCGGACCTGTACGGCACGGACCGGCGCTGGGTCAACAGCTACCACCACCAGGCGGTCGACCGGCTCGCCCCGTGCTTCGACGTCACCGCCCGGGCCGCCGACGGGGTGGTCGAGGCGATCGAGCACCGGGAGCTGAACTGGCTGGGGGTTCAGTGGCACCCCGAGAAGACGATGGACGGAACCGACGACGTGCTGTTCGCCGCGTTCGTGGAGTCGGTCAGGCAGTCGGTCTCGGCATCGCTGTCCTAGTCGGCGCGGCTGCGGTCAGCGCAGGACCCGCCAGCGGCGGACCAGCAGGACCTGCAGCACGATCAGGGCCGCGGTGATCGCCAGCATCCCCAGCGTGATCATCGCCCCGTAGCCGAACCCCAGGAACTCGAAGGCCTGGTCGAAGATGTAGATCGGCAGGTACAGCGTCGCGTTGGTCGGCCCGCCGTCGGTCAGGATGTACGCCGGCACGAAGTTGAACTGCAGCGTCATCACCGTGTCGCGCACTGCCAGCAGCACCAGCACCGGCGCCATCAGGGGCAGCGTGATGCGCCGCAGCTGCTGCCACGGACCACAGCCGTCCAGCGCCGCGGCCTCGTACAGACGAGGGCTGATCTGCCGCCGTGTCGCCAGCACGACCAGGAAGGCCTCGCCGATCGGGAACAGGGCCATCATGGCCACGCCGGCGCGGGCCCCCCACACCGTGCCCAACCACGTGGGTTGCGGCAGTCCCAGCAGGCCGAGCACCTGGTTCAGTGGTCCGTAGAGTGGGTTGAGCACCCACAGGAACAGCAGGGCGAGCGCGACGTCGGGGATGACCGTGGGCAGGTACACGGCGGCCCGGTACCAGCGGCCACCCCTGCGGGGGGCCGCCAGCAGCAGCCCCAGGCCGGTCGCGACGAGCAACCGCAAGGGAACGGCGAGCGCGACATGGATCAGCGACGCTCGCAGCGAGGCGAAGAACAGGGGGTCGGCGGTGAGCCGACGCAGGTTCGCCAGTCCGTTGAACCGCGGCGTGGCCAGGCCGGTGTGGTCGGTGAAGGCGTAGCCGAACGTCAGCGCGGCCGGCACGACGACGAGCAGCAGGGTGCCGGTCGCGTACGGTGCGAGGAACCGCCACGCGGAGCGCGTCGTCATGGCAGCCGGCGCCCGGTCGAGGCGTCGAACACATGGCGCCGGCGGGGATCGACGCGCACCGTGATCCGGTCGCCCGGCCGGTGCGGTGAGCGCGGTCCGGTTCGCACGCTGACGCGCCGGCCGTCGTTCGCCGTCGCCGCCAGGATCGTCTCGCTGCCTAACGACTCCACCACCGTCACGTCCAGCGGCACATCGCCGGACGGATCGATCAGCAGGTCCTCGGGGCGCACGCCCACGACCGTCCCCGCATCCCCCCCGAGCAGACCGCCGCCTTCGGCGAAGTTCATCTGCGGCCCGCCGATGAAGCCGGCGACGAACCGGTTGGCAGGCTCGTCGTAGACCTGCTGGGGGGGACCGACTTGCTGCAGGCGGCCGTCGGCGACCACCGCTACGCGATCGCCCATCGTCATGGCTTCGGCCTGGTCGTGGGTGACGTACACGGTCGTGGTTCCCAGCCGGCGGTGCAGCTCCACGATGTCGGCACGGGCCGACAGCCGCAGCTGCGCGTCGAGGTTCGAAAGGGGCTCGTCCATCAGGTACACCGCGGGCTCGCGCACCATCGCCCGCGCGAGCGCGACCCGTTGCTGCTGACCACCGGACAGCTGGTCGGGGTAGCGGTCAAGGACGTCGGTGAGGTCCAGCAGCCGGGCGGCGTCGGCGACACGCTCGTCGCTGCGCGGCTCGCGCCGCACCCGCAGCCCGAACGCGACGTTCTCCCGAACCGTCAGGTGCGGGTACAGGGCGTAGTCCTGGAAGACCATCGCCACGCCCCGGCGGTGCGGGGGGAGGTCGGTGACGTCGCGGTCGCCCAGAAGGACGCGCCCAGCCGAGGGCCGCTGCAGCCCCGCGATGACCCGCAGGGCCGTGGACTTGCCCGACCCCGACGGCCCGACGAGCACCAGCAGCTCGCCTGAGGCGATCTCGAGGTCCAGCCCGTCGAGGGCGACCACATCGCCGTAGCGAACCGCCACCTGGCGTAGCGACAGCTGCGTCACGGCGCTCCGAACAGCGGGGCAGTCTCCTCCACCAGCCGTTGCAGTCCCGCCTCGCGTCCGACCCGTTCGTAGAACACCGAGGCCAGCAGTTCGTCGGCCTCCTTCTCGACGCGCGACCACGTCGCGGTGACCGGGACGGGGCGGATGTGGGGCACTTCGTCGACGAACACGTGCGATGACGCCGGCGGCTGGTCGGGATCTAAGAACACGTCCGAGGTGGCGACGTCGGTGCGGGACGGGACCGTGCGCCCCGACTCCGCGAGGATGGTCTGGCCGCGCGTGCTGTTGGCGAACTCGACGAACTGCCACACCGCGTCACGGTGCGGCGAGGCAGCCGCCATGCAGTACGCGTCGCCGTGCAGGATCGTCGTGGGGGTGCCGCCCGGTGCGACCGGCAGGGGCGCGACGTCCCACTCGAACCCGGTGATCGTCCGCAGGGTGGGAACGACCCTGCGGCTGTCCAGCAGCATCCCGAGGCCGCCGTTGATGAACCGCGACTCGGCGTCCAGTGACAGCTCCTCGCGTTCCGGCGGGACCACCCCGTGCTCGGACTGCAGGTCCAGAAAGAAGTCGACGGCGGTGCGTGCTCGCCCGTCCAGGATGGTCAGACGGGACGGGTCCTCGTGATCGTCGACCAGGTCGCCGCCCGCGGACCATACGAACGGCGCGAGGCGGATCAGCGACGGCTCCACGCCCACGCCGTACCGTCCGTCCCCGGTCAGTGCCTGCGCCGCGGTCAGGAAGTCATCCCACGACCAACCGGGCGTCGGGGGGGCGACACCAGCGTCGGCGAAGGCGTCGGCGTTGTAGTACACGACCAGCGACGAAACGTTCTGCGGCAGGCAAGTCAGCTCCTTGCCGTCGAAGCGAAAGGCGTCCATCGACGTCTGCGCGAAGTCGCCCTCGCCCAGGCTGTCGCTGGCGTCCAGGTACGGCTGCACGGGCGCCAGGACACCCTGCGCGGCGAACTGCCCGTACTTGCGGTAGTTGATCAAGAACACGTCCGGGGGGCTGCCACCCGCGAAGCC
>DATLGM010000074.1:0-15240 GCA_035540515.1 Egibacteraceae bacterium
CCTCACCGCAGGATGCCTGTGAGGTCTCATACGTCAGCGCCACGATGTCCAGCCCGCCGTCGGCAGCCAGCGCAGACAGGTGCGCGTCGAGCTCCTCGGCCTGCAGGATCCCCGCCTGGTCGTCGACGTGCCGGCCGTCGCGATCCCCGAGGGACACATCCACGGCAGGTTCTCCGCAGGCGGCCGCGATGAGCGCGACCGCCACAACGGCCTTACGCATCGAGCGCCTCCCGCAGCCGCCGCAGCGGGTTGGTCAGGCGCTGCTGCTCGGCCAGGTCGTCGACGTGGTCGTCGCGGCGCTGGGTCCGCAGGGTGGTCACGTCGACCGACGTGCGGACCGGCACCACCTCGCCCATGGCGGCGAGGTACCCCCGGGCGTCGTCAAGCGCAGCGCGCAGCCGCGGGGTCTGCGCTGCCGTGTCGTCGAGCAGCGCCGTGATCGACGGGTATTGCTGGATCAGCGTCCTCGCCGTCTTCTCTCCGACCCCCCGGACGCCCGGCAGCCCGTCGGAGGGGTCGCCGCGCAGCGCCGCGAACTCGGCGTACCGATCAGGCGGGACGCCGTACTTCTCCTCCACGGCGGCACAGTCGAACGCGGCCAGCTGCGACACGCCCTTGACCGTGAACAGCACCCGCACCGTCGGGTCGCCGTCGGACACGACCTGCAGCAGGTCCCGGTCGCCGGTGACCACCTCGAGGACGTCGCCGGGCGGGGCGGTCGCGCACAAGGTGGCGATCGCATCGTCGGCTTCCCATCCGGGCGCCTCGGACACGGTCTGACCGAGGGCGTCGAGCACGTCGCGCAACACGTCGAACTGCTCGGGAAGACCGTCGGGGTCAGGCGGACGCTCAGACTTGTAGCCGGCGTACGCGCGGACGCGTGGTGCGGGTCGCCAGTCGTGGTCGAACACGTGCACGACCTCATCGGGGCGCAGGTCCCGCACCAGCTGGGCGGTCATGTCCAGGTAGCCATGCAGGGCGTTGACGGGCCGGCCGTGCGGCGCCTTGATCGAGGTCGGCAGGGCGAAGTACGCCCGATACATCAAGCTGGAGGTGTCCAGCAGCAGTCGGTGAGCCACACCGCCAGCCTAGTGGCGCTGAGGCCCTACGATCGGGTCATGGTCGACGCGCTGGTCTGGATCACCGGCGGCTCCGCAGGGTTGGGCGCCGCGCTCGCCGTGACCGTGCCCTATCCCGACGTGCGGGTCGTGTCGATCTCGCGGTCGGCGGGCCCCGACGGGACCGAGCACCTGCCCGCGGACCTGTCCGACCCCGCGTCGTGGGTCGCGGTCGAGCAGCACCTGCTGGAGCGGATGACGCGGTTCAGCGGCTCCCGCGTGGTGTTGATCCACAACGCGGGCACGCTGACGCCCATCGGCTTCGCCGGGGAGGTCGACACGGCCGCCTACCGTGACAACGTCCTGCTCAACAGCGCCGCCGGCCAGGTTCTGGGACACGCCTTCGTCAAGGCGGTGGTCGCCAGCGGTTTCGCCGGCTCCGCTGACCTGGTGATGATCACCTCGGGCGCGGCCAGCGGCGCCTACCCGGGCTGGAGCGCGTACGGGGCGGGCAAGGCGGCGTTGGACCAATGGGTGCGCACGGTCGGCGCGGAACAGCGCGAGCGGGACCGCGACCTGCGGGTGCTGTCGGTCGCACCCGGCGTCGTGGCGACGGCCATGCAGGCCGAGATCCGTTCCACCGACCCTGCTGATTTCCCTGCGGTTGACCGGTTCCGGCAGCTGCACGACCAGCAGGAGCTGACGCCGCCGGACCAAGCGGCCCGGGGGATCTGGACGCTGGTCGACGCCCGCGTCGAGTCCGGCACCGTCACGGACCTGCGCCGCCGCTGAGCACAACTAGGCCGACGTAGTCACTTCGAGTCAAATCGCCGGCTTCAGGGGCGCCCAATTCGTGCCGAATCTACCGTTCGGTCACCGCGGCACGCTCGCCGCCCCGCTTCCACCCTCACTGGAGTTCGACGTGCTCTTTCGTCGCATCGCCGTCGCCGTGACGGCCGCATCCCTGATCCTCGCCGGCCTGGCGGTCCCCGCCCTGGCCGGCCCCAAGGCCGGCCCGTCGGCCGCGCACACGAAGGTGGCGGCCAAGAAGGCCGCCGTCGCTGAGCGCAAGGCTGCCAAGAAGGCCGCCCTCGCCCAGCGCAAGGCGGCCAAGAAGGCGGCGATCGCCGCGAAGAAGGCGGCCGCAAAGGCACGCCGCGACGCCCGTCTGGCCGCCCGTCGATTCGTCGCCACCGGTCGGGTCGTCGGGGTCGAGGGCAGCACCGTCACGGTCGCCGTCAAGGGCGGCAACCGCAAGGCATGGCACCGTACCGACCAGACGTTCACCCTCGCCGACGGTGCGCGAGTCCAGCGCAACGACGCCGTCGTCACGCTCGACGACCTGCAGGCCGGCGACCGGGTGAGCGTCCACGGCAAGGGCACCACCGGTCTGGCGCACAAGGTCATCGCCACCGGTCCCGTCGGCGAGGAGCAGTCCGGCGGCGGTGAGGAGCTTGAAAACGGCGGTGGGGCCGAGGGCGGCGACACCCTCGAGACCGAGGCCGCGTAGCTCACACGCATCGCCCGACGGCCGTCGCCCCTGTGGGCGGCGGCCGTCGCGCATCCGCGTGCCCTACGGTTGAGCGATGACTGAACGACGCATGACGGCCGCGGAGCGCCGCAACCAGCTGGTCGAGGTCGCCAAGGGCGTCTTCGCCGAGCTGGGGTACGACGGCGCCTCGGTCGAGGAGATCGCCCACCGTGCCGGCGTCTCGAAGCCGATCGTGTACGAGCACTTCGGCGGTAAGGAAGGCGTCTACGCCGTCGTCGTCGACCGTGAGACCAACCGACTGCTGGAGATGATCACCACTCGGCTGGGTCCGGAGCTGGGTGCCCGGGAGCAGGTCCACGGCAGCGCCATGGCCTTCCTCGACTACATCGAGGCGGACCCCGCCGGGTTTCGCGTGCTCATCCGCGATTCACCGTCGGGCTTCTCGGGCGGCGGCATGGCCGGGTTGATGGCCGACGTGGCCGCCAAGGCCGAGGAGGTCCTCACGGGATTCTTCCGGCAGTCGGGTGTGGGACTGGCGTCCGCGCCGCTGTACGCCCACGCATTGGTCGGGATGGTGGTCCATGTCGGCGCCTGGTGGGCGGAGGTCCGCGAGCCCGACAAGCAGACGGTGGCCTCGCACCTGACGGCACTGGCCTACCAGGGTCTGTCGCGGCTGCCGGCCGACCCCACCGTCGGCGACCGCTTCTCATCCGCCCTTTAATCGGCTCTTAGGTTGCCCGGCCATCGTTGGGTCACATGCCGGCGCCGTCGATGAACAGCCCCGGGGTGGGCGACGCCCCGCATGAAGCCCAGGCCACGCGCATGCGAGGCCGCGGGCTCGCGTTCGTCACCCCGATCACCTCGGGTGACCGCGTTGCGGTGGTCGGCGACCACCCCGCGGTCGCAGCGACCGCGGCCCTGCTGGGCGCTCATGCGGCCACCTGCACCTCTCTGGCCGCTCTGCCGGACGCCAGCGTCGACCATGTCATCGTCCCCGACGCCGGCGGCGGTCTTGCGTCGTGGGCGCCCGCGGTCGCCCGGGTCCTGCGACCCGGCGGCTACCTGTACATCGGCGCAATCCGCCGAGGCGCAGCTCGCCGCAGCGGGACGACACCGGGGGCCGGCCGTCGCATCCTGACGCAGGCCGGTTTCGGCGCCGTGACGGTGTTCGGCCTGCGTGACCTCGCCCAGGCGCGGCATCTCGTCCCACTGGACAGCACGGAGTCCGTGCGCTGGTACGTGCGGTCCGCATTTCCCGTCGCCACCACCGGCCAGGCGCTGACGGCGGCCATGGCCCGCATCGCTCCCGCCCGGTGGGCGGGCCGCCTGTGCTTGCCGGCCCTGGGCTTCCGGGCGCGCCGCCGGCCGTGACCGCACCGCCGCTGTCCTGTCTTGCAGCCGACGACGCGGTCGTCGAGCACCTCGGCCCTGCCGCGGGTTGGGCGCGCCTGCGGGCGCTGCAGATCCGCAGCCCGTGGAGAGGGCGGGCGGTCTGGGCCGTGTTCCGACCGGGTGACCGCGCGCCGGCCGTCGTGGTCAAGATCGATGTCGACCCCGGGTCGCAGGTTCGGCTGCGCAACGAGCACGCTGCGCTGACGGCGCTGCAGCACCATGCCGGCGTGCAGCATTCCGTGCCCCGACCCGTCGCCCTGCAGACACGAGGTGCCAGCGTGGTCCTGGTCCAGACGGGCGTCGCCGGCACGTCGCTGGCGCACCTCGGTCGGCGCCGGCTGCGGCCCTCACTTCGGCATGCGGCGCGCGAGCACGCCGCTGTGCTCGACTGGATCGGGCGTCTGCAGTCCACCGACGGTGCCGAGCACCGACGGCTCGACGCCGACTCCATCTTGTGCCGCATCGATGCGCTCGGGGCGAAGGCGCAGCGACTGGCGGACCGGTTGCGGGCCAGCCGCACGGCGTGGGACGGGCTACCGGTGCCAGTGGTGCCAGGCCATGGTGACCTCGCCCCCGGCAATGTCCTCTGGGATCGCGGCGCCGTGAAGGTCGTCGACTGGGAGGGTGGTGTGGCCCGTCGCAGCGCCCTCAGCGACGTCGTGTACTTCCTGCAGCACCACGCCCGGCGGCGCGAGGCGGCGGGCCGCCAACGTCGCACCGCACGCGCCGGCTTCCGGGCCGCCTTCGTCGAGGGCCCGCTGAGTGCGCTGAGCGCCGCGACGTTGCGCCGTCACGTCACACGCCTGGCACTGCCTGCCGAGGCGACCGAGGCGCTGTTTGTCGCCACCGTGCTGGAGCTCGCCGACGGTGAGGGCGCCGCTGCGCACGCCTCCCTGCTCCGCACGGCCTGGACCGAGCACCTGCGAACGTACGCCGGCGCGAAGCGGCCGCCGCTGGCGCAGATGCTGGATTAGGCGCGCGACATCTCACGCTGCCGGCGTGCTTCACGCTTGGCGTCGTACTTGGCGGCCATGCCGTCCAGGGCGGTCAGGTACTGCTCGACCTGGGTGCGCACCTGCTCGGCCTGCTCGTCGAGCCCCTCGACATCGAAGAAGCCCCAGTGGCGCAGCAGCGGCCAGACGACCTCGTCGTGGTGGACGCGCAGGTCGTAGATCCCGGCCTTGGCGATCGTGACGGCCTTGGACGTGAAGTCGCTCATCCCCGCACCGGGCATCTCAAAGCCCATCACCTCGCGCCCGATCGCGGTCACGGCGGCGGACGGGTCCTCGCGCAGGGCTGCGGTGAGCATGTCCCGGTAGAAGATCATGTGGAGGTTCTCGTCGGTGGCGATGCGCACCATGATCCGGTCGGCGACGGGATCCTCGGAATATCGGCCCGTGTTGCGGTGCGAGATGCGGGTCGCCAGCTCCTGGAACGCCACGTAGGCCATGCCGCGCAGGGTGTCCTTCTCCCCGCGGTCGTAGCCGGTCATGACCTGCTGCATCCGCCCGCGCTCGAGCTGCACCGGGTCGATGCTGCGGGTGACCACCAGGTAGTCGCGCAAGACGATGGAGTGGCGGCCCTCCTCGGCGGTCCACCGGTGGACCCAGTTGATCCACGCGCCGTCCCCGTGACCGAACATGTCGTGGATCTCGCGGTGGTAGCTCGGCAGGTTGTCCTCGGTGAGCAGGTTGACCTCGAAGGCCACCTGCGCGACACCGGTCAGCCGTGACTGATCCGGCGACCACGGCTCCTTGTCGTAATCGCGCCCCAGGCTGTACGGGATGAAGTCGTGGGGAAACCACTCCTTGGCCGCCTTCTCGTGGCGATTGAGCAACTGCTCGGCGACCGGCTCGAGCTCGGCGAGCAGTCGACGGTCGGCGTCGGTCGGCATAAGGAGCTCCACTCCGGGCGTCTGTTGGGGCGACGGTTACGTAGGCGTAACCTACGCATCCGTAGGCAGGGCCGCAACCGTCCGTCCGGTCAGTCCCGCAGCGCGTCGACGAGTCCGTCCGGCACCGTCGCACCGTCATGCGTGGCGAAGCTGAGTCGGTCCACCAGCCCGGCGAACCGCTCACGCAGCGCCGCCGCGACCTGCGACGGCGTGCCCACCACGGCGAAGGTGTGCAGCACCTCGTCGTCGATGGCGGCGGCCATCTGCTCCCACTCCCCCTGCTTGGACCGCGCATTCAGCTCGGTGTGCAGGTCCTCCCAGCCGTGCAGCGCCAGCACCGGGCGGTACGCCGGCGTCGAGCCGTAGAACGCGATCTGGGCCCGCGTGCGCTGGCGCGCAGCCCCGGTCTCGGACTCGTCGTCGCCGGTGACGACGAAGGCCGGCAGACAGACCGTGAACTCGTCGCGCCGGCGCCCCGCCTCGGCGAGCCCCTCGAGCACCGCCGGGATGGTGACCTCTCGCAGGTACCTGGGGGTGGTGAAGGCATGCACGAACAGACCGTCGGCTTCCTGTGCGGCGACCCGGGTCATCCGCGGCCCGACTGCCGCGAGGTACACCGGTGGGGGCCCGTACGGGTTGGGACCGGGGCTGAAGAACGGGGTCATGAGCGTGTGGGTGTAGAACCGCCCCGCAAACTGCAGCGGCTCGCCTCCGGCCCAGCACCGCCAGATCGCGCGCAGCGCCTGGATGAACTCGCGCATGCGGTCGGCGGGGTGCGACCACGGCATCGAGAACCGCCGCTCGATGTGCGGGCGGATCTGCGATCCCAGTCCCAGGACGAACCGGCCGCCGCTGTGGCGCTGCAGATCGTCGGCGGCCATCGCCACGGTCATCGGCGACCGGGCGAACGCGACGGCGATGCCGGTCCCCACCGTCGCGCGCGACGTCCGGTCCGCAGCGTGGAGGGCCGCCAGGAACGGGTCGTGGTTGATCTCGGCGACCCACACGCCGTCATAGGCGGTGTCCTCGGCAGCCGCCGCGGCCGTTCCGACGGTGGCCAGGTGCGCGTCGATCGTGGCGTCGATCAGCATCGGTGTTCCTCGCGTCGCGGAGTTCGCGCCCACCCGGCGCCGGTGGCAGGGTGTGCGCCCATGAGCACCCTCATTCTCATCAGACACGGCCAGTCGCAGTGGAACGCCGAGAACCGGTTCACCGGCTGGGTCGACACGCCACTGTCAGAGCAGGGCCGCGAGGAGGCCCACAAGGCCGGCCGGCGCCTGGCCGATCGCGGGCTCGGCGTGGACCTGGCGTTCACGTCGACGCTGCAGCGTGCGATCGAGACCGGACGGATCGTGCTCGGCGAGCTCGGGCAGGGTGACCTCGAGCAGACCGAGGCCTGGCAGCTCAACGAGCGCTTCTACGGGGCGTTGACGGGGCGCAACAAGGCGCAGACCGCCGAGGAGTTCGGTGAGGAGCAGGTTCGGATCTGGCGGCGCAGCTACGACATCCCCCCGCCCGGTGGTGAGAGCCTGGCCGACACCGGTCGTCGGGCCCTGCCGTACTTCCATGCCGAGGTCCTGCCGGCCACGGACCGCGTGGCGACCGTCATGGTTGCCGCGCACGGCAACAGCCTGCGGGCCATCATGAAGGACCTCGAGCAGATCAGCGACGACGACATCCCCAAGCTGGAGATCCCCACCGGCGTGCCGATCGTCTACGAGATCAGCGACCGTGCCGTGACCGGCAAGGAGATCCTCGACTGACCGCCTTGCCCACCCCCGCGGACGTCGCCGCCGCGGCAGAGCGCATCGCGCCGCACGTCCGCCGCACACCCGTCATCCGCGCCGACCTGGGCGGCCGTTCGATCTGGTTCAAGCTGGAGCAGCTGCAGGTCACAGGGTCGTTCAAGGCGCGCGGGGCAACCAACGCCGTGCTCAACGCCGCCGTCTCGCCGGATGCGGTCGTCGCCGCGTCAGGCGGCAACCACGGCCTTGGTGTCGCCCACGCCGCCGCCGTTGTCGGGGCGGCAGCCACCATCGTCGTACCCGAGGCGGTCGACGACGCCAAAGCGCGCCGTTTGGCCGCAGCCGGCGCCAGCGTCGTGCGCCATGGGTCGCGCTACGCCGAGGCCGAGGAGCATGCGCGCATGCTCGCCGAGGCGATGCACGCGCCGTTCCTGCACGCCTACGCCGACCCCGCCGTCATCGCAGGCCAGGGGACGGTGGCCGCGGAGGTGCTTGCCGACGTCGGGGACCGCATCGACGCCATCGTCGTAGCGGTCGGTGGTGGCGGGCTCATCGCCGGCTGTGCGACGGCGGCGGCCGACGCCGACGTGTCGGTCGTCGGCGTGGAACCCGAGGGCATCCCCACGCTGCATGCGGCCTTGCGCGCCGGCCACCCCGTCGACGTCGAGGTGGACTCCTTGACCGCCTCGGCGCTGGGCGCGACGCGGACCGGTGCGCCCAATCTGGCGATTGCCCAGCAGCACGTCGACGACGTGGTCCTGGTCAGCGACAACGCGATCCTGCAGGCTCGCGATCTGCTGTGGGACGTGCTTCGCGTCGCTGTCGAGCCGGCCTCGGCCGCGGGACTGGCAGCGGTCCTCGGCGGCTTCATCGAGGCATCCGAGCCGTGCGTGGTGCTGTGCGGCGCGAACAGCGCGTGGCGCCCCGCCTGAGGCACCTAGACTTCCCAGCCGCCTTTCGAACCAAGGACATGCTGCTGTGCTCACGGTCACGCTGACCGGCGACAACGCGCTGGACGTCGACGCCGACCTGCTCGTCGTACCCGTCTTCAAGGGCGGGATCGAGGGGCCCGGCGCCGCCGCCGTGCTGCGCGACCTGGGTGTGGAGCTGCCCACCACCCCCGACTTCCGGGGTGACATCGGCCAGACGCTGCTGCTGACGACGCCGAACCGCCCCGCCGGCGCGGTGCTGTTCGTGGGCCTGGGCCGCATGGACGAGACCGGCACCGATCGGTTGCGTCGCGCGGCGGGCGAGGCGGCCCGCGCCGGCCGGGGCGCCCAGCGGGTCGTGACGACGCTCGCGCAGGTGCATGCCGAGGCGAGCGCCGTGCAAGCCGTCGCCGAGGGCTTCCACCTGGGTGCCTACCGCGACCAGCGGTTCCGCAGCGAGCCGGACGAGCAGCACCGCCTGCGCGAGGTCGTCATAGCCGCCGCCTCCAGCCTGGGCAACCGCGCCGAGCAGGCCCTGCGACGCGCCGAGGTCTACGCCCGCGCGACGATCGCGGCCCGGGATCTGGTGAACCTGCCACCGGACCGCAAGACCCCCGCCGACCTGGCCACGGCCGTGGTCGATCTCGTGGGCGACACCTGCGAGACGACGGTGCTGGACGAGGACCAGCTGGCGCAGGGCGGCTTCGGCGGCCTGCTCGGCGTCGGGCGCGGGTCCGCGGCACCCCCTCGGCTGGTCGAGATCCGCTACCGCCCCGACAACCCTCTCGGCCACGTCGCGCTGGTCGGCAAGGGCATCACGTTCGACACCGGCGGCCTGAGCCTCAAGCGCGGCAGCTCCATGGCCACGATGAAGTCGGACATGGCCGGCGCCGCGGCGGTGGCGGCCACCTGCTCGGTACTGGCGGAGCTCGGCACGCGGCTGGAGGTCACGGGTCTGCTCGCCCTGGCCGAGAACATGCCGGGCGAGGATGCGCAGCGCCCCGACGACATCCTCACGATCCACGGGGGCACCACCGTCGAGGTGCTCGACACCGACGCCGAGGGGCGGCTGGTGCTCGCCGACGCGCTGCACTACGCCACGACCCTGGCGCCCGAGGCGATCGTGGACCTCGCCACTTTGACCGGCACGGCCATCCACGCGGTCGGTCACTACGCCGCGGCGGTGATGAGCAACGACGAGGAGCTGCTCGGGGCGCTGCGGCGCGCCGCGGACCTCGCCGGCGAAGCGCTGTGGCCCCTGCCGCTGTGGCCGGACCTGGACCGGCTGCTCGACAGCCCCGTCGCCGATCTGAACAACACCGGCGACGGCGCCGGCGGCGGCAGCATCATCGGCGGCCTGTTCCTCAAGCGCTTCGTCGACGACGTGCCGTGGGCACACCTGGACATCGCGGGACCCGCCTTCCTCCCCCCGGAGCGCGCGATGCACTACCTGCCCGCCGGCGGCACCGGTTACGGCGTGCGCACCCTGCTCTCCTGGCTCGAGCGCCGCGTCGAGTAGCCGCCGGCGGTGCCGGCGCCAGTGAAAGCCGGTTGAAATCGCGGGCCGCTGCCGCCCCACATTTCAACCACCTCGGAACCCGGCCGGAGCTGGTTGAAATTGCGGGCCGCTCCGGCCCCACATTTCAACCACCTGGGGAGGGGCGCCTGATTTCAACCACCTCGGGAGGACCGCCTCGGCGGGGATGGGGTGGGTCAGGCCTGGCAGCGCGGGCAGGCGTACATCGTGCGCGCGGCCAGCGTCCACGACACGATCGGTGTGCCGCAGCGCCGGCACGGCAGGCCGGTGCGGCGGTACACGTAACGCCAGTCGTCGACCGTCATCTGCCGGCGGGTCTTGCCGAGCTCCGCGGGGTCAACGGTGATGATCCGGCCGCGGCGGACGCCGTCACGCAGCATCCCGACGAGCGTGCTCCAGAGCGCGTCGAACTGCTCTCTTGCCAGATCGTGGGACGGCGTCTCGGGGTTGATCTGATGCAGGAACAGCGCTTCACAGCGGAAGACATTGCCGATGCCGGCCAGGACCGACTGGTCGATCAGTGCCCCGCCTACAGGGGTGGCCCGACGGCGAAGGGTGGCCCAGACCTGCTCGGGATCGGCGTCGCGGCGCAGCGGGTCGGGGCCCAGCCGGGCGCGGATCCGCTCCTCTTGGGCCGGGTCGATCAGATCGCAGGCGGTGGGGCCGGCCAGGCGCAGCGTCGTCGCGCCGGCCCGCAGCTGCAGGCGGGTGCCGGGAGTGGGCGGCGGCGCATCGCCGTCGAATCGCCGGAACGCCCCGTACAACCCGAGGTGCACGTGCAGCGTCCGCTCGTCGGTCCACCGGTAGAACAGGTGCTTGCCGTAGCCCTCGGCATCCAGCAGCGTCTGCCCGTCCAGCACCGCGGCGCCGGCGGAGAACCGCCCCTGCGGCGACGATGCCGCCACCGGTACCCCGCGCAGCAGCGTGCGGTGCTCGCGGGCGTACCGGTGGATCGTGTGGCCCTCAGGCACCCCCGGTCAGGCCTGGTCCGATGACCAGCGCACCACCAGCTCCCGGCCGGCGCGGCCCTCGTCCAGCCGGCGCACCGGCGTGGTGACCGGGGCGTCGCGCAGCCGGTCGGGATCCTCGGCCGCTTCGGCGACGGCCTGCCGCAGCGCCGCCGAGAACTCGTCGAGCGTCTCGCGCGACTCAGTCTCCGTGGGCTCGACCATCAGCGCCTCGTCGACGATCAGCGGGAAGTAGTTCGTCGGCGGGTGGAAGCCCAGGTCGATTAGCCGCTTGCACAGGTCGGTCACCCGCACCCCGTGGACCTTGATCGCCCTGCCGGTCGAGACGAACTCGTGCATCGGCTGGTGCTGTGGGTACCCCAAGGGCAGGACGTCGGTGACCTGCGACGCCACGTAGTTGGCGTTGAGCACGGCCTTGCCGCTCATCTGCTGCAGTCCGTCACCGCCGTGGAACAGCAAGAAGGCGTAGGCGCGGATCAGGATGCCGATGTTGCCGTGGAACCCGTGCAGCCGACCGATCGACTTCGGCCGGTCGTGATCCCAGGCATAGCTGCCGTCGTCCCGTCGCACGACCACCGGCGCCGGCAGGTACGGCGCGAGCCGGTCGCTGACCAGGACCGGGCCGGCGCCGGGTCCGCCGCCGCCGTGTGGCGTCGCGAACGTCTTGTGGACGTTGAGGTGGACCACGTCGAAGCCCATGTCGCCCGGCCGCACACGGCCGCAGATGGCGTTGAAGTTCGCCCCGTCGTAGTACAGCAACGCACCGACGCGGTGCAGCGCCGCCGCGATCCGCTCGATGTCGAGCTCGAACAGCCCCACGGTGTTGGGGTTGGTCAGCATCAGGCCGGCGGTGGACTCGTCGACCAGCGCCTCGAGCGCCTCGACGTCGACGAGCCCGTCGTCACCTGACGGGACGGTGACGACGTCGTACCCGCACATCGCCGCGCTGGCGGGGTTCGTGCCGTGCGCCGAGTCCGGGATGATGATGGTCCGGCGCGCGTCGCCGCGGTCTTCGTGGTACGCCCGGAACAGCATCAGCCCGGCCAGCTCGCCGTGGGCGCCGGCGGCCGGTTGGAACGTCGCGGTGGTCATCCCGGTCAGCTCCGCGAGCCACTGTTGCAGGTCGTACAGCAGCGCGAGGGTCCCCTGCGCAGCCTCGTCGGGCGCCCACGGGTGCAGGTTGCGGAACCCTGGCAGCGCGGCGGCCGCCTCCGACATGCGCGGGTTGTACTTCATCGAGCACGACCCCAGCGGATAGAACCCGACGTCGATCCCGTGGTTGCGGTGGCTCAGGCGCGTGAAGTGACGCACCAGGTCGAGCTCGCCGAGCTCAGGCAGCGCCGGCGGCGCCTCGGCCAGCTCCACCCCGTCCAGCGCCTGCACCGGGTCGACGTCCGGCACGTCCAACGCCGGCAGCGTGGACGCCCGACGCCCCGGGCGGGAACGGTCGAACAGCGTCGGCTCGGTGGCGGTGCGCTCCCCCATGACGGGCATCTAGCTGTCCTCCTTGACGATCCTGGCGAGCGCGTCGGCCAGTCCCTCGACTTCGTCGGCCGTGCGCCGTTCCGTCAAAGCGACCATGACGGCCCCCTGCGCGGGCCCGGTGTCCACCACCGGCCCGACCAGGTACCCGGCTGCATGCAGGGCGGTCACGGCGGCCTGGGGGTCCCGAACCGCGAGGCGCAACGGGAACTCCTTGTAGAACGGCCCGCTGACGGCCAGCTCGACGCCGTCGATCTCGGTCAGCCGGCGGGCGGCGTGCTGCGCCCGCGCCAGACAGGCCCGGGCCAGGTCGCGCAGCCCCTGCGGGCCGAGCCAGGACAGGTGGATCAGCGCGGCGACGGCGCACAGGGTCTGGTTGGTGCAGATGTTCGACGTGGCCTTCTCCCGGCGGATGTCCTGTTCCCGCGCGCGCAGCGTCATCACGTAGCCGGTCCGTCCCGCCCGGTCGACGGTCCGCCCCACGATCCGCCCGGGGATCCGCCGGATCTGGTCGGTCCGGCAGGCCAGGAAGCCGAACGTGGGTCCACCGTAGGCCAGCCCCTGGCCGAGGGGTTGGCCCTCGCCGACGACCAGGTCCGCGCCCTGGCTGCCCGGCGTCGCGAGCAGTCCCACAGCAATCGGCTCGAGCTTGACGATCAGCTGCGCCCCGGCGGCGTGGGCGGCCTCGGCGTGGGCACGGACGTCCTCAACCACCCCGAGCGCGTTGGGCTGGGCGATGACGACGGCAGCCACGTCGTCGGACAGCGGCGGGACGGGGGTCCGCCCGTCAGCGCCGTAGTCGACCTCGGAGGTCCCCCGGTCCAGCGGGTGGCCGTAGGTCCGCACCACCTGCCGCGTCGGCGCGTCGAGGGCCGAGGACATGACCACGGCGTTGCGCCGTGTCGCCGCGCACGCCATCGACACCGCTTCTGCGACCGCGCTGCCCCCGTCGTACAGACTGGCGTTGGACACCGGCAGGCCGGTCAGCTCGCTGATCACCGTCTGGTACTCGAACAGCGCCTGCAGCATGCCCTGGCTGACCTCGGGCTGGTACGGCGTGTAGGACGTCAGCAGCTCCCCGCGGCCGACCAGCGCCGCGATGGCCGCCGGCACGTAGTGGTCGTAGGCACCGCCGCCTGCGAAGCACACCGCGTCGGTGTGGTTCGCCGCAGCGTGGCGGGCCAGCGCCGACAACGTCTCGTCCTCGCTGCGGCCGCGCGGCAGGTTCGGCTCACCCGGTGGTCGCAGCCCCTGGGGGATGTGGGTGAACAGGTCGTCGAGGCTGGACCGGCCGACCGCGGCGAGCATCGCCTGCAGGTCGTCGTCGGTGTGAGGGGCGAAGTCCACGCGGGCACCTTTGAGCGCAACTGGCTTGCGGGGGCCGGCGCACGGGGGAATCGGCGTCCGACGGACCCGATTCTAGTGTCGCCCGCGAGCGGCCCCGGTCAGCCCTCGGCGGCCGCGGTGGTGGTGTCGTCGGCGACGCTGCCCGGGTAGGCCCGCTCTGACGGCAGGCGAGTGACCTCCGCCTCGACGGCCTCGTACACCGGGGCCACAGCGATCGCGAACACGCCTTGGCCGCGCCCGAGCAGGTCGATGACCTCCCGGTTGTCGTCCAGCGCGTAGACCTTGGCGCCGTCCGACAGCAGCGTCAGGTTGCGCAGGTTCAGCCCCTGCTCGCGCACGAACTCCAGCGCCGCGCGGATGCGCTGCAGGCTCACCCCTGCGTCGAGCAGGCTTTTGATCACCCGCAGCTGGACGATGTCGTCGAAGGCGTACAGCCGCTGGGACCCCGAGCCCTCGGCGCTGCGCACCGACGGCGTGATCAGCCCCGTGGTGGTCCAGTAGTCCAGCTGCCGGTAGCTGATCCCGACGATCTTGCACACCGCCGGCCCGCGGTACCCGGGCTGGGAGTCTTCAAGCCCCGGCAAAGGGATGTCGCGCAAGTAGCGGTTCTCCCGTCGTTCAGCCACGAGCGCGCCTTCCGTATCGCATCGCCGTAATTCCAGCGTGCGTCACCGTACGCGCCATCCGTCGCGCGGTCAATGGATGTCGTGCCGCGACGCCCGCGGACCCGGCCCACCCTCCACCTCGACTAGAGGGTCAGTACGCACGGTGAGCGTTGTGCACAGACTGTGCACAACCCTGTGAACACCGGTGTGGACTACTCGCGAAAGTCTTCCGGCGACACGCTGTCGAGGAACTCCTTGAACTGCTCGACTTCCTGCTCGTCGTCGTCCTCGATCTCGATCCCCGCCTCCGCCAGGACCTCCTCGTCGGCGAAGATCGGCACCGTCGCCCGCACAGCCAGCGCGATCGCGTCCGACGGGCGCGAGGACACCACGATCGACTCGCCGTCCTGCGTCATCTGGATCTCGGCGTAGAAGGTCCGCTCGCGCAGCTGCGTCACCACCACACGGTCCACCGAGACATCCAGGCTCGCGAGCAGGTCGCGCATGAGGTCGTGGGTCATGGGTCGGGCCGTGGCCACGCCCTGCAGGGCAAACGCGATCGACGTGGCCTCCACGGCACCGATCCAGATCGGCAGGAAGCGCTCCCCCGAGCGCTCCTTGAGCAGCACGATCGGCTGGTTGTGCGGCAACTCGACGCGCACCCCTACGAGTTCCAGCTCAATCACTCGGCGCCCCTTGGCTCAGCCACGGCGATGGCCACAACGAGTCTACGTGCCGCTCGACGCCGTCGCGGGGTCAGGCGTCGCGATCCCGGACGTACACGCGAGCGA